>NZ_CP102798.1:2730013-3060027 GCF_028356935.1 Lysinibacillus sp. OF-1 | reverse complement strand
CGTTTCAGATGTACCTCATAAACCTATTTTAATAGATATACCTAAAAGTGCAGAACGGGAACAGATAGATGCTTTGACACAAGCTGTTGCAGAATTATCTCTATTAGTTGGGGGTGGTGCATAATGTTTAATGCCCTTAGTGGATTGGTTATTGTATGGGTTGGGTTAGTTAAAAAGGGTACTTACGAATTAGAACAAGTTCCGAATATCAGCAATCTAAAAGAGGTTGTATCGAATCAGATAAACGCAGCATAAGCTAGCGTTATTTTTTATGCCCAAATTCCCAAGCGTTTGGGATTTTGAATGAAAAAAAGAGGCTCGCACAAAAGCGGCCTCTAGTGAAAAGGGAGATTTCATATGGACATTACACAAATTATTCAACACCCTATTTTGGTTTTAGTACCAAAACCGATTTACTACATGTTTGCTGCTTACTTTTTATTCAAGATGCTCGACTTCACAACGGGGCTACTCAAGACTTGGAAAGGAGTAGTGAACTATAAATCAGCAATAATGCGTGATGGTATTATTCGCTGGATAGGAGAGCTGGTTGCGATTGTCTTTGTATTTGCTTTAGATATGATGTTTGGGCTTGAGTTTTATTTAACAGGCTTCACGCTTGCGTTATTTTTATATAAAGAAGGCGGAAGTATTGCGGAAAATCTGCAAACATTAGGTGTGGATATGCCAGGTATAGTCGATGACACAATCGAAAAATTTAATAAAAAAGAAGGTGGTCGCAAATGACGTATTCTGTAGAGAAACGGCTAATGACGGGATTGCCAAACTTACGATTAGATGCTGTTAAGTATGTCATTGCCCATGAGTCAGGTAATGGTAATAATACAGGTCCAAATGCTTTAGAAAATGAAATTGCCTATATGAACCGTAATAAAGCAAATGCATTTACGTCTCATTGGGTAGGTGGTGGGGGACGTATCGTACAAATTGCGCCTGTTAATCGCGTGCAATATGGTTGTGGTCCTAAGGGTAATCCACTAAGTTATGCGCAAGTAGAATTAGCACGTACCAACGATAAAGAACAATTTAAAAAAGATTATGCAGCTTATATTTGGCTATTAAGAGAGCTTGCAAAAGAGGCTGGAATACCTGTTGTCCTTGATGGGGCAGGAAACGGTATTAAGTCACACCGTTGGATTTCGGACAATCTAAAAGGTACAAACCATAGAGATCCATATTCGTACTTAGAAAGTATGGGGATTTCGGAGGCACAATTCAAAAAGGATATTATCAACGGCTTGGACAAACCACAACAAATAGTAAAGGATGATGACACAATGAAATTTACAAATGAAACAACTAAAGCTGCTGTACGTGACTATCTCAAACAAGCAGTAGATAAAAAGCTTATTGATAAGTCGCATCTAGATAAATTTGACGCCGGTACTTTAACTGGAGGAGATTTTGAAGGATTGAAAATTATCATTGCACAACGAAGTAAATAATTATCAACGCCCAGGTACTCATTAATTTGAGCCTGGGCTTTGTTGCTTTTATACAGTTACGCCAAATTCCGATTCAAGCACTTCAATAAATCCAGGATCTTCTTCTCTGGCACGTTCAATATATAATTCAATGTATTCTTGATTGTCGGAAAACTTTTCATCGTTTACTGACTCACGCAACTCATCATCCATGTATCCAGCTAATACATCAAGTTCCAATTCTTTGCTATCTAAAATTACTGTGTTCATTTTAACAACCTCCATATAATAATCATTTAATTTTTCAGCTAATGAAAATCTTATGTTGTCTAAGTTAGCTTCACCATTCCATAACCTACGTACCGTATTTTCTGGTAATCCAGCCTCTTTAGCGATTCTATATACTGATATATCGCTAGACATAAGTTTTAATATATTTTCTCTCATTGTCATTTTTCTGTATCCTCCAAAGAATCAATATATGGTTTGTGATAATGTTCCTCAGCTTTTTTTCGTGCGATTTTAGCTTCTTCAAGGGTATCAAATCTCCCTAAATATATAGTCTTTCCTTTAATAGAAATCATCGCTTTATATTTTTCTGTCCCATTTTTTAAAGGAACAAGGGATACGCCTTTTACACCAGTTTTATTATCAATTCTGGCTTTACGAGTTAGCGTAGGAATAATAACGCCATCGACAGTCAAATCTGTTTGAAGTTTTTGTTGTACCTGTATTCCAGCATCAACCCTAGCACAACCACAAGAAGTTGTAGTTCCTAGTAACAATTTGTCAGTAGAGACATTGGTTAATTCTCCACAATCACATTTGCATTCCCAAACTATTTTTCTGTTTATGCGTTTATCAGTAGATTGCACTACCGTTAGTTTTCCAAAACGTTTTGATACCAAATCTTTACTATTTGAAATAGATGCTTTCTCTTTTCGAACACAACCACAAGAAGTAGTATGGTTATTACGCAAGTTTGGTTGTGTGACAACAACAACTCGTTCATTACCGCAATCGCACTTACATTGCCATCTACGTGTATAACCTTTGCGTTCTACTTCTTTAATTACTGTTAAACGACCATATTTTTGACCTGTTAAATCAAGTGTCATTATGCAACCAACTCCATAACTTCGCTTTCGTTCAATTCAACTAATCGACCATTGCGTACAGTTGCATAGTAACGAGTGTTTACATTGTTTACGTCGTAAACTTTGCCTTCTTCAAGTGTGTAAACTTTGTTTGTTTCTAATTCAACACCTCGGAATTGGTTAATGAAGTTACGTTCGAATTTAAATTTCGCGTGTGTACCAACGATTTCAGCTACCCAAGATTTGTATTTACGAGAACCGGATACTAACTCGACTGTTACTGAAACTGGTGCTTTGATTTGAGCCCAAGCTAATTTTAATGCTTCTGCAAAATAAGATTTTATTGACCCACCAAATTGAGTAGCACCTTTACGAGCGATTTCCCAAGCCTTTGTCATAACGTTTTTCATAACTGCCATCTCCTTTGCAACCGTTATCGGTGTTATTCGTTAAGTTAAATATACCACCGTTATCGGTGATAGTCAATCGTTTTAAACATTTATTTTTTATGAATACAAAAAAGCAGACAGCCATAATGACTATCTGCTTAAATGCAACATGAATAAATCAATAAATTAACTTTTCATGTCCCCCTATCTCTTGGACCCATCGCCAAGAGACTTTGCAATTTCAGTATATAGGATTATTTTGTAAAATACAATATAAAAATGGAACTTTCAATTTATAGATTATGAAATAATCGGTCTAAGTTTTTTATTTCCACAATTTACACTTGATAAAACACAAACGTTTGTTCTATCATGAATACAAACAAGTGTTCTAGCGTAGATTAACAAATAGGAACATTTCGCGTATTAGGAGGAAACTGCGATGAGAGAACAACTGATTAAAGTTATGCAACGCAAACAATTAGTGAACATGATGTACGTATCTAAAAATGGATCTGTAACAAAAAGACATATCAAGATTATTAAAATAGTTGGTGATTCATTTCAGGCGTATTGCTTTAATCGACAGGCAAAACGCACATTTATGATCGACAGCGTATTGGCAGTTGTTCCAATCTTTCCAAAAGAGCGTGAGGTCATATGATTAGTTTCGAGCAACGTAGACTATTACACAAATACGTTGTTTATGATATGGCTGTTCAATCCCTGCAGCGTGATTACAAAGTAATTGAAAACCTAAAATTAAGCAAAGTGTATTTGCCAATTTTAGATAAGCTTTTAGACGACATATCCCAAGAGTGTTACAACGCTAAAAGATTGCTGGCAAAAGATAAAATAAAAGTTGTAAGGTGGGTAAAGACTGATGAATATTTTAGCGATCTTGTCATTACAACTCCAGGAGAAGATCAAGTTTTTACCTATGCTAATATGGCACTAAAAACACAAGTAGAAAATTTATTAATCAGTCACCAAAATAAAGACCAGGCGCTCGATTGAGTACCTGGTCAATTTAAGCTTACAGAAGCTGTTGGTATATTTAGTAAATCAGAGTATACTTTATAAATAAATACATAATTAGGAGCGATGAAGCGATGGTTAAAGCCTTGAATTGCCCAAACTGTGCTGCAACTTTTAACCCTCAAGACTCAATGTGTGAGTACTGTGGTAGTTACATAATTACGTCAGAAACAAAACAAACTAATTATAGTTTAAATGAGTTCAAACCTACCTATAAAAAAATCTTCTTTCATGAGATAGAAATGCAGGAAAATGAGCTGCCTGTTCGTTCAGGCTTGGCCAACTTGTACTATAGTGCGACACGTTCAGACGGTGGCCAGCTATTGCTTACAAACAAACGTTTAATTTTCTGCGCTCACGCTTTGAATATTAATCCGAACCTTTATTGGGAAATGAAAATAAGTGAAATAGATCGTACTGAAATGGGCTTGAACCTTCTTATATCGCAAAGAATCAATATTTATGATAAGAAAAATAATAAAACGGTGTTTGTTGTTTATGGAGGGAAAAGTTGGATAGCAGAAGTTGAAAGGGCTGCGGGATTTATAAGAGGATAAAGAAAAATCAAGAACCAGGTGTTAAGGTGCCTGGTTCTTCCGTTATTTTTGTAGACATTGAGATCTATTGGAAAGGCAATGTAAAAAGTTTGTTGAAATCTTAATCCCATAATTCCATTGTTTCTCCAAAGCTTTTTACTTCAGGTGTAACAAAATCAATATCAGATGCAGCAAGAACCAAATCGGCCATTGGTGTTATATCGTCTGGTTTAAATTTTGTAGTATGAACTGTAAATTGCGAAACTTTTATATCGTTTACCCTTATC
This sequence comes from Lysinibacillus sp. OF-1, assembly GCF_028356935.1. Lineage (NCBI taxonomy): Bacteria > Bacillati > Bacillota > Bacilli > Caryophanales > Bacillaceae > Lysinibacillus > Lysinibacillus sp. OF-1. The sequence goes on along the minus strand of NZ_CP102798.1, from coordinate 3,055,235 downwards.
AATATTGCAATTGTATCGGCTCCTTGTATATCATCTTGTTCTAAAAAATCGAAGGTCTGAGTTAGAACGTTTAATGTCCCCAGACCTGCCTGAGAATCATTTGCTAAATCAATTTTCAAAGTAATATGTTTTGTAAGTTCTCTTGCATCGTCAACTTCAACATTTATAGCATGCTCGAAAACAGAAGTATCAATTACAGTTCCTGATTTATCCTTCTTATCTAGACTATTCTCCTCGACTATAAGACTATCATCTTCATCTTTAAGATTATCTTCTACATTATCTTTCTCAATAATAGTGTTGTCTTCTGCTTCAATAGTGATTTTCTCCTCTTTAGGCTCGGTCTTTTCTTCTCCACATGCTGTAAGTAATAGTACAGACAATGCTCCCATGTATACTAATTTTTTCATTTGTAAATACCTCCCTTTATATTTCCATTTTAGGAAATTTCGCAAAGAAAGTATACAAAAAACAGACAACCTTATTTAGTTATCTGTTACTTAATCTCAAACATTTCGTTCATATCTGTAATTTCAAGAGCTTGTAGAACTTTGGTGATGTGTTCACGATTAATTGAGGTTCTTCTATTAGTTGCAATTTCACTAATCACTGTACGTGTTAATCCTGTCTTTTCTGCTAATTCCACTTGTGACATTCCTCGTTCGTTTAACACTTCTTTTAATTTTACTGTTAGTTCCATGATTTCACCTCTTTAATTATATTCTCCTTAAATCCCATTATACACAAATCCATAAATTTAATAAATATTTTTATTAAATACTTGAATTATTAAATTTGATAATTTATACTCAAATCAACAAATAACTAAATTATTATATTTATTTATGGAGGGGTTCAACATGCATATTTACGTAATCCATTTAATGACAAAGAACGGAAACAAAAGCAAAGGTACAGCAATAGTAGTGGACACAGGTTATAAAAAACTAGAACGTGCTCAAAGTGTTTTAAAGAATATTGGATTTGAAATGGTCGATGAAACTAATTTTAGAAGGTTAACTGGATCTGGTAGTGAGCAAAATGCTCAAATTGTTAAAGTGCATTTTTATGATTAGGAACAACGGAAAATAAGGTGATTTTTATGCTCACATGTATACCTAATCCAATGCCTGATTAATTGCCATGTGAGTATTGAAGTGGGTATAGACGAAATGCTTTAGCATCAATAATTTCAGCCATGTTTTTAATGCCCATAATAAGCAACTCTTACTACGTAAGAGAACCGTGACGCTGATGAAATTAAAGAAGGGATGAAAGTGTGCTGTTTGAAATTTTAACGACTTCATTAATGGGTGGAATTGCTCTGAAAGCTTTCACAAAGAGTAGGGGTTTACCTTCGAATGATTCAGGAAAAATCCAGAGGATTATGTCGCTGTCTGGTTTAAATGTTCGTGATGGCAAGGATACATTAACCACACAGCTTGTAAAAAAGAAACAATGCGAATGGGGGTGGGAATACCGTTATCGAATCCCTTTAGGTCGTTCATTTGCAGATTATGAAGCCAAGCAGCAAGTCGTTGAAGATGGTCTTAACAATCGTCGGAAAAATATTACCTTTAATGACTTACGACAACTGAATTTTAATAAAGACCTTCTTATACAGTTGCAAGAACTGTGGAAGACAAAGCTTACAGAACAAAAAGAAATTGAACTGTCGTATGACGGTCTATTAATTGTGCGCGTGTATGATAAGCCATTAGCAAGTGAAGTAACATTTACACCAGGTCAAGGTTGGAGAGTGCCTGTAGGTGTCACTAGAGAGCGTAATGAGTATAAGTATCATGACTTTGAAATGGTTCCTCATGTCGTCTTAGGTGGTGCGACTCGATACGGCAAAAGTAACTTCATCAATTCAACTATTTGTAGTCTGGTGCAATGTGAACCAGAGCACACAAACCTTTATCTAATTGATCTTAAAGGCGGAGTGGAATTATGCGACTATGAAAATATCAAACAGACGATTTCTATTGCATACGAACCTCACGAGGCCCTCCACACTTTACAGCTGGCATATGACCAAATGCGGAATATACAACGTGAATTAAAGCGCAGAGGAAAGAAGAACGTACAAGTGGCAGGCATAAAGGAACGTTACTTTGTAGTCATTGATGAAGTAGGCGAATTGAATGTAGCAGAAGCAGTGACGAAAGAAGAGAAACGATTAAAACTAGAATGCCAAACAATCATGAGTCAAATTGCAAGGCTAGGTGCTGGACTTGGTTTCAGGCTAGTTGTAGCCACTCAATATCCTGTAGGTGACGTTATCCCTCGCCAGGTTAAACAAAATGCTGATGCCAAGCTATGTTTCCGTGTACAGTCAGGTGTGGCTTCAAGGGTCGTACTGGATACAGAAGGGGCAGAGACATTGCCAATGATTAAGGGCCGTGCAATATACCAAACAGCAGATAAGCGAGAAATACTTCAAACACCACTAATCACACCACAAATTATCCACGATACTATTCAACCTCACATTATCGAGAAAGGGGAGCGCGTTGAGGAAACAGTTATCCAACCGAGACGAACAGATACTGTTACTTTTGAAGAAGTTTGATTTTATGACGCGTGATCAACTCAGTCGATATTTTAACCTTGGAAAGAAACGTAATACAAATAGAGTCCTCCACGATCTATCCAACTATCTATCATCCATTCGAGACGGATACGAAACAATCTACTATTTAAATAATCTAGGACGGCTTTATGTTGACTGCGAGAAGATACGTAAAAAGGGTGGCCATGTACAACATACCATCATGCGTAATGAGTTTTGGCTGTTTTATAAGTGTCCGAGGGATTGGAAAAATGAAGTCAAAATATCAGACGGCACTACCAGTATCATTGTGGACGGTATGTTTTCAAGGAATGGTTTTCAGCATTTTTTAGAGGTCGATAACCTTCAGACCATGAAAGAGAATCGCGAGAAGATTAAACGGTATAAGGAGCTCATGCCAAGCCTTTTGAAGCAATTAGGCTATTACCCATCGCTTGTATGGCTAACCACAACAGAATTGCGTAGGCAACAGCTAGAAGCATCATGTGGAGGACTAAAGTGCAAGGTGTACACATTAAACGATATTCAATAAGGGAGGAATATAGATGTTCAAAAAACGTATTAAAACAGAGGTTGTTCCAGCAAGTGAGTACACGGATTATAGTGATCGTTTCCATGGAGATGAAAAGTATGCAACTTTAAGACACGTAGCTATGGCTGCAACTATACCCTCCACAGTTGCAGTAGGAACAGGTTTATTTATGTTCAACAAGTTTAATGGAGCTCATTCCTCCACAATAACGCCTGTAACTGCTCCAGTTCAACAACCTATATTGGAGCCAATTGTAGCACAAATACCTTCTGCGATACCTGTTAATACTTTTCCTCAACAAACAGGCATAATTGCAGATAAATCACTTGAAATACTAGCAACAGCATTAGATCCTGTCGTTCAAATATTAGTAGCGATTAGTTTTCCGGTAGCTTCGGTAATCATGGTAGGGGCTTGCTTTTGGTTCATGATTGGTAATTCAGAAAAAGCGTGGAATGCCATTATGAATGCAGGTTTAGGATACGTTTTAATAAACCTTAGCCCAATAATCCTACAAATTTTAAAGCAAATAGGAGAGGCAGTGTAAAAGAATAACTAGGTCACGGCGAGTGAACCTAGTCGTTTTAAAAAATCTTTAAAGTTCTGATTTTAAAAGGATTGTGTTATTATAGTTTTCGTATCTAAAATAGGAACACGAAAAATATTAAATAAGTAAACACAATGTAAAGTGAAGTTGAAAGGATGAAATATACTATGAGTGAAACGCTTCCTAAAACCGTATCTCTGTATACTTTAGGTTGTAAAGTAAATCATTACGAAACAGAAGCAATCTGGCAACTGTTCAAAGAAGATGGCTATGATCGTACAGAGTTTGATCATCAAGCAGACGTTTATGTCATTAATACATGTACAGTTACCAATACTGGAGATAAGAAATCTCGTCAGGTGATTCGTCGCGCAGTTCGACAAAATCCTGATGCTGTTATTTGTGTAACGGGATGCTATGCACAGACATCCCCAGCTGAAATTATGGCGATTCCTGGCGTAGATATTGTTGTAGGAACACAGGATCGTACGAAATTATTAGGCTATATCGATCAATATCGTTCAGAACGACAACCGATTAATGCCGTACGTAATATTATGAAAAATCGCGTTTATGAGGAATTAGATGTACCAGCATTTACAGACCGTACACGTGCTTCCTTAAAAATACAAGAAGGCTGTAACAACTTCTGTACATTTTGTATTATCCCATGGGCACGTGGCTTAATGCGTTCTCGTGATCCCCAAGAAGTATTACATCAAGCCCAGCAATTAGTTGAGGCTGGCTATCTTGAAATTGTTTTAACGGGTATTCATACGGGTGGCTATGGACAAGACTTAAAAGATTATAATCTTGCTCAGTTACTACGTGATTTAGAGGCTAATGTAAAAGGCTTAAAGCGTCTTCGTATTTCGTCCATTGAAGCTAGTCAATTGACGGATGAAGTCATCGAAGTCCTTCGTGAGTCGAAGATTGTCGTTAATCATTTACACATTCCAATCCAATCGGGTTCTGATACGGTGTTAAAACGTATGCGTCGTAAATATACAATGGAATTTTTCGGGGAACGTTTAACGAAATTACATGAAGCTTTACCAGATTTAGCTGTAACATCTGATGTTATTGTTGGTTTCCCAGGTGAGACAGAGGAAGAGTTTATGGAAACGTTCAACTTTATTCGTGATCATAAATTCTCTGAACTACACGTCTTCCCATTCTCTCCACGTACAGGTACACCAGCTGCCCGCATGGAGGATCAAATTGATGAAGACATTAAAAATGAGCGTGTACACCGTCTGATCTCTTTAAATGACCAACTGGCAAAAGAATATGCATCTCGTTTTGAAGATCAAGTATTAGAAGTGATTCCTGAAGAATTTGTGCATGATGGCAGTGAAGAGCAAGGTCTTCTAACAGGTTATACTGATAATTACTTGAAAATCGTATTTGAAGGTCCAGAAAGTCTGATTGGACAGCTTGTAAAAGTAAAAATTACACAAGCAGGCTATCCACACTCACAAGGACAATTTGTACGTGTTTTAGAAACAGTTAATTAATATGCAAAGGGTTGCCTGCTTTTGAGGCAATCCTTTTTTATTGGATGAATATTCCACTTTTCTTGTTATAATGAAGAAAATCAAACTGAGAGAGTAGAAATGAATGTGACGAGAGAAGAAATAGAAGAGGATATATCAGTCATTTCTAAGCTTACTGAGCGTTTATCACGACTGGCATAAGGAAGGGTCAGAAAAGCCATTCACTGCGGATTTTCATTTAGTAGAGTTTCAAAAAACAATGACATAGCATTTAATGAATAATTGGCTAAGAAAGAAATTAGACGGCAACGAGAAAAAATGGTATGATTCGAAGAGGTACGTACATCTTGCTTAATGAAGGAGCGTTTAACAATGGAACAAAATTTTGCGCGTATGATTGATCATACATTATTAAAGGCTGAGGCAACAAAGGAACAAATTGAAAAATTATGTGCAGAAGCTAAGCAATTTAACTTTGCTTCAGTATGTGTCAATCCAACATGGGTGAAGCGTAGTAGCGAATTATTGCAAGGGTCAGATGTTTTAGTTTGTACGGTTATTGGCTTCCCACTCGGTGCCAACACACCAGCAGTGAAAGCATTTGAAGCAAAAGATGCGATTGCTAACGGTGCAAAAGAAGTAGATATGGTCATTAATATCGGTGCGTTAAAAGATAAAAACTATGAGCATGTACAAGCTGATATTGCAGCAGTTGTAGAAGCGGCTAAAGGCAGCGCACTTGTGAAAGTGATTATTGAAGCATGTTTATTAACAGATGAAGAAAAAGTGAAGGCATGTGAGCTAGCTGTGGCAGCAGGTGCTGACTATGTGAAAACATCAACAGGTTTTTCAACTGGTGGTGCAACAGCAGAAGATATTGCTCTTATGCGTAAAACAGTAGGTCCTGAATTGGGCGTAAAAGCTTCAGGTGGCGTTCGTAGCCTAGAGGATATGAAAAAAATGGTAGAAGCTGGTGCTACACGTATTGGAGCAAGCTCTGGTGTTGCCATTATGAATGGCTTAATTGCTGATTCCAATTACTAATTTTAAAGCCATAAGCTCTTGCACAGATTTGCATGAGCTTATGGCTTCTTTGTGTTGAATAAACATAATATTTTTTTCCGCACATATACTCCACTGATGAATGTGAAGACAGAAAGGAGGATGCCATGTTTACACAGTATAAGGCTTGGAGACCGTATATTAGCCCTTTTGATCCTTGTAAGCCTATCGAAGTAAAATACTTTGCTACACCACCACAATTATATATGGGTTTTCAACCACCTGGACTACCACAATTCCCAACCCCACGAGAAGCTCTAATGGCAGGAACACTTTGGCCACAGTTATTTAGCCCGTATCCATTTCCCCTAAAAAGGAGGGGTGAAGCATGACTAAAAAGATGCCGCCTGAATTTTATAAGCAATTAGAAGAAATACAGGCAATTGATTTCGTCATTGTGGAATTAAACCTCTATTTAGACACCCATCCACACGATTATGATGCCATCCAGCAATTTAATGAAAATACAGAGAAAAGCATGAAGCTTAAAGTTGATTTCGAACAGAAATATGGACCGCTCATGAATTTTGGAAGAAGCTATTCGAATTACCCGTTTAATTGGATTGATACGCCGTGGCCATGGCAGGTCTAATCAAAAGAACTAGGAGGAATAATTTTTGTGGTATTACGAAAAAAAGCTCCAGTATCCGGTAAAAGTTAGTACATGCAATCCAATGCTTGCTAAGTTTTTAATTGAGCAATATGGAGGAGCAGATGGGGAACTGGCAGCAGCCCTTCGCTATATGAATCAGCGCTATACCATACCAGACAAAGTGGTAGGGCTCTTAACTGATATAGCAACGGAGGAATTTTCACATTTAGAAATGATTGCCACGATGATCTATAAGCTAACAAAAGATGCGACACCTGAAATGCTCAAGGAGGCTGGTCTAGGCGACCATTATGTAAATCATGATCGTGCTTTATTTTATCAGAATGCTTCAGGGGTACCATTTACAGCATCCTATATTCAGGCTAAGGGTGATCCTATTGCAGATTTGTATGAGGATATAGCTGCTGAGGAAAAGGCGCGTGCCACCTATCAATGGATTATTGATTTATCAGATGACACAGATTTAAATGATAGCTTAAAGTTTTTACGTGAACGGGAAATTGTCCATTCCCAGCGTTTTAGAGAGGCTGTTGAAATTTTAAAAGATGATAGAGATCAGAAGAAAGTTTTCTAAAAAGTGGCTGGCTGGATCAAGGGGGACTTGAAACAGCCTTTTTGTTTGTCAATAAATCATGTTTTACTAGAAGGAAGAATAAATATTGGATATATTGCTAGCTAAATACAATTTGAATAAGTTAACAAAAATAAAACCAAAAATTCACTTGATAATTTCGCACACTTTCTATTGACCATTATTAGACAATACGATATAATTTTTTAGTACACAACAGAAGGTAATTTGCCTAATTGTGTATTGACGTGTGTTCGGAGGGAGGGAAAGAGAGATGTCAAAAACTGTCGTTCGCAAAAACGAATCGCTTGAAGATGCTCTTCGCCGCTTCAAACGTACTGTATCAAAAAGTGGTACAATTCAAGAAGTTAGAAAGCGCGAGTTCTACGAAAAACCTAGCGTAAAACGTAAAAAGAAATCAGAAGCTGCACGTAAACGTAAGTGGTAATTTAATTTCCCATTAAAAATCCCTACGTTCATAACACGCAATTGTATGATTCACTGAGCAGACAAAATTATACCTGAAATTAATCACATGGAGGATTGATTTCAGGTATTTTACATTGCTCACGCTTACGTACATATGAAAAAGCCGAATGATATCTTATTGATTCATTCGGCTTTTTTTGTAGCATACTAAGTGTCAATCATTCAAAGGAAATGAATCTTAAATAAACTTAAAAAATTTTAAGATTTGTGAAACTTTTCGCATGATTGACCGTATATACAAGGGAGAAGCATGTTAGAAGGGAGGGAAAAAGATGCGAAGACGGAGAATCCTCAGCTATTTACTAGTAATATGGATGACTTTTTTGTTAGCGTTTCCATTAACGTCAGCTTTTGCAAGTAGTAAGGTCTACCATGTTCCAATTCATAATGAAGTAGAGCGAGGGCTTCATGCATTTTTAGAACGAGCTTTTAAAGAGGCTGAAGAAAACTATGCAGAGGCGATTATCTTAGATATACATACGCCTGGCGGATTTGTGAATGCTGCAAGTGATATCGCCATGCTTATGGATGCAACGGAGATACGTACAATTGCTTATATTAATAAGGATGCGCATTCAGCTGGTGCTTTTTTAGCCTTACATGCGGATGAGATTTACATGGTGCCGAATGGAACAATCGGTGCAGCAGCGGTCATTGATTCAGCAGGTAATGCAGCAGATTTAAAAGCTAATAGTGCCTGGCTTGCTCAAATGCAGGCAGCGGCAGAAACATCAGGTCGCGATCCTAAGTATGCATTAGCAATGGCAGATACCAACTATGAACTACCAGAATACCGTGCTGGCGGAAAGAATTTGTTAACCTTATCTGCTTCGGAGGCATTGGAGGTTCGCTATTCTGAAGGAACGGTTAAAAATTTTCAGGAGCTTTTAGCGAAAACAAACCTTAAGGGTAGTGATATTATTCCCATCGAACCAACATTTTCTGAAAAATTGGCTCGTTTTATTACAAATCCAATCATTGTACCCATTTTATTGTCTATCGCAAGTTTAGGGCTGGTAATGGAGCTATATTCGCCAGGATTTGGCGTTCCGGGTATAATGGGGCTATCAGCTCTTGGTTTATTTTTCTTTGGACATATGGTTGCAGGCTTCGCTGGTTATGAAACATTATTGTTATTTATAGTTGGTTTAGCTCTTGTAATTGCAGAGTTTTTTGTCCCCGGAGGAATTGTGGGAATTTTAGGTGGCGTGCTCATATTACTAAGTCTGATACTGGCAGGTGCAAATATGATGCAAATGATAGTAGCAATTCTCATTGCGCTTGTGATAGCGATGATAGGAATGGTGATTCTGATGAAATTTTTCGGAAAAAAAATGCATGTCTTAAACAGGCTCGTGTTAATGGATGCAACTACGACAGAAGAAGGGTATGTGTCCAATGTCAATCGCACAGAACTGTTAGGAAAAATTGGGAAAACGCTTACACCACTACGTCCATCAGGTACAATGGTACTTGGTAGTGAACGCATTGATATTGTATCAGAAGGTGGCTATATCGATGCCAATCAACATGTAGAAATTATTAAAGTTGAAGGCTCACGTATTGTTGTGAGACAAACAGATAAAGAGATGGAGGAATAGAAAATGGGTTTTGATTTAGCTTTAATTGGTCCAATTGCTGGACTGGTTATTTTATTCATTGTTCTTGCGGTATTCTTTACCTTTGTACCGGTAGCACTGTGGATTTCTGCATTAGCAGCAGGCGTTCGTGTTAGTATTTTCACATTAATTGGGATGCGTTTACGTCGAGTTATCCCTTCTCGAATTGTCAATCCGTTGATTAAAGCACATAAAGCAGGTTTACCTGTTACGATTAATCAGTTAGAGAGTCACTATTTAGCAGGTGGTAATGTTGACCGTGTTGTCAATGCATTAATTGCAGCTCACCGTGCCAATATTGAACTATCTTTTGAACGTTGTGCAGCGATTGATTTAGCTGGTCGAGATGTATTAGAAGCGGTTCAAATGTCTGTTAATCCAAAAGTTATTGAAACACCATTTATTTCAGGTGTAGCAATGAACGGGATTGAAGTTAAAGCAAAGGCACGTATTACAGTGCGTGCAAATATCGAGCGTTTAGTCGGTGGTGCTGGTGAAGAAACAGTTATTGCCCGTGTTGGTGAAGGGATTGTTTCGACAATCGGTTCGGCTGTGCACCATACAGAAGTATTAGAAAATCCTGATATGATTTCACAAACAGTATTATCAAAAGGTTTGGACTCAGGAACAGCCTTTGAAATCTTATCCATTGATATTGCCGACGTAGATATCGGTAAAAACATCGGTGCAGAATTACAGATTGAACAAGCACAGGCGGATAAAAACATTGCTCAGGCAAAAGCTGAAGAACGCCGTGCAATGGCTGTAGCGAATGAGCAGGAAATGATTGCCCGTGTTCAAGAAATGAAGGCGAAAGTAGTAGAGGCTGAAGCAGAAGTACCACAGGCTATGGCTGAAGCATTACGTTCTGGTAATCTTGGCATTATGGATTACATGAATTATCGTAACATTCAAGCGGATACGGCGATGCGCGACTCGATTTCAAAAGTAAGCACTGATAAGCCAGACACGAATGATCCAAATGCTTAAAAACGGAAAGGAGCGGAACTAACATATGGAACAATTAATAATTCTTGCCTTAATTGCCATAGCCAGCTCTATTTTCGGAAAATCAAAAAATAAAAAGCCTCAGAAACAGATGCCTCCTTTTAATAAAGATACAGCGGCAGAGCCTCCAGTTATGGCGGAAACAACGCCGCATCGTGCAGGGAGAGCGCAAAGTTTTGAAGATTTTGCACGAGAGTTTATTGGTGATTGGATTCCTGAAAATGAGAAAGCCGAAGAGCCTAAAAAGTTGGTCGAGGAACAGGTGAAGCAGGAAATACCGAGCTATATGGCCCCGCCAGTTATGCCAACGGATGTTCCTAGTCGTACTTCTATTCGAGAAAGTAGAGGACGTCTAGCTGCTGGGAAAAAAGAGGTGCAAACTGTCGGTACTCCATCGGCTTTTCAATTACCTCAATCGAAAAACGATCTTATGCAAGCGATCGTAATGGCTGAAATATTAGGACCACCTAAAGCAAAAAGAAAATAACTAGCATGTCCTCCTTTTTCGATGCATATATTGCCGAAGAAGGAGGCATTTTTTATGAAAAAATTATTTCAATTAACGCCACTACTCGAATTGTTAGAATACGAATCATTAAAAATTATTGGACCTTATCGGTTTATCCATGCAGATGCTACGACCTGTTCGTTTGTTTATGCAGATTATCATATTACTGTCAATGCAGATTCCGTGAAGATTAATGCTCTAAAAGAAGAAATGCTTCATCTCTCTGTTGATAATCTACAGGAGCTTCAGATGAAAAAGGCAAAGAATATGGATGTGAGCTAAAATGTGGAATAATCGGCCTATCATTATACGTATAAAGCGCCATGAAAATGTTCATCCTTTTATTCAAGCATTGCACGCCCAGCATGTTCCGTTAAAGCGTGTAGTCTTTCGTGAGCAAGAAGTTTCCTTTGAAACAACTATGCATTACTTACCAAAAATTCGCCGTGCTCGAAGACAGTTTCGTTTGAAAATGGCTGTTTTTTATGCAGATGAGCTGCAAGTTTTCCGAGCACAGCTTTGGACTTTGCTTGGCTTAACCTTGATGATTGTCATTCCTATTATCTGCGCACAAGTCATTTGGCGAGTGGACATTGAGGCAGCGACACCCGAACTGGAGCAGCGGCTAGGCAAAACCTTTCAAGAGACCTTTCAACTAGAAACACCGCTCTCTAAAAAAAGTTTACCTTCCAATACCATCATACGTCAAAAGCTGTTAGAGCAACATCGAGAGCTATCATGGGTGCATATTGATAAACATGGCGGACGAGTAATACTGAGACCTCAGGAATCACCGAAGCAAACAGAGCAATCGAATGACAAATTAGCTTCGCATTTAGTCGCAACGAAAAGTGGTGTCATTACTCATTTTAATATACAAAATGGTGAACGGAAGATTTCAATAAATGATACAGCCTATGAGGGAGACGTCCTTGTGAGTGGTGTTATTGAAAGTGGTACAGATCAAGTTTATGTTGGGGCTAAGGGAGAGGTATTTGCAGACTATTGGCTTGAATGCTCGTTCAAAATCCCAACAACGATTACAATGGAAACTGTGCAGCAAAAGCAGTGGCGAGTATTGCTAAAGGGGATACACAAAGAAAAAGTAGATTATGTACAAAAGAAGGATTTACCGAATTGGTTAGACCCCTATGTTTCGATTGTAGAGGAACAACAGACAAATACGATGCAAGTGGAGCTTGATGAATCGAAAATAGAGTCATTGCTAATCCCTCTACTGCATGAAAAAGTGTTACGTTCGTTACCTGCAAAAACAATGATCAAGAAAGAAAACCTTTTACAGGCAAAGTGGGGGAATGGTACAGTTGAAGGGAAAGTTCTATTTTTAGTCAATGAAAACATTGCAAGTCCAATACAAGGCCTACAAGGAGAATGATTATGTCAGAACAGTTAACTGTATTACAGGTGGATAATCCAAACGAAGCGGTTATGCTACTCGGTATTTCAGATGCAAATATGAAATTAGTCGAAGAAGCACTAAATGTTCATATCATTACGCGCGGTGAGCAAATTCAGCTGGCTGGTGAAGAAAATGCTAAGGAGCAGGCAACCTTACTTCTGCATGCACTATTGAAGGTCATTCGCAAAGGAATTAATATTGATCAACGGGATGTTACAACAGCGATTGAAATGATACAAAAAGGCACGATTGAATATTTTGCAGAACTTTATGATGAAGAAATAGCACGCACGACGAAAGGCAAGCCAATCCGTGCAAAAACAATTGGTCAACGAGAATACATACAAGCAATCCGTCATAAAGACGTTGTTTTTGGTATTGGTCCAGCCGGTACTGGGAAAACGTATTTAGCGGTAGTCATGGCAACACAGGCACTTAAAAATGGGCATGTAAAGCGAATTATTTTAACTCGCCCTGCTGTTGAAGCAGGAGAGTCTCTAGGATTTCTGCCAGGAGATTTAAAGGAAAAGGTAGATCCTTATCTTAGACCTCTCTACGACGCTTTAAACGACATTTACGGGGCTGAACAAACACAAAGACTGATTGAACGCGGAACAATAGAAATCGCGCCATTAGCTTATATGCGTGGTCGTACATTAGATGATGCCTTTGTTATTTTGGATGAGGCTCAAAATACAACACATCAGCAAATGAAAATGTTTTTAACACGTCTAGGCTTCGGTTCTAAAATGGTCATTACAGGTGATAAAACGCAAATTGACCTACCTAAAAATACGGAATCTGGCTTGATTGTAGCAGAGCGTACATTAAAATATGTAAAATCCATACATTTCCAAGTATTAGAACAAGGCGATGTCGTACGCCACCCAATCGTAGCCAAAATCATCCAAGCCTACGAAGAACAGCAACTTTAGAATTGCGAAGCAATTCTAAAGTCTGCCCCGTAAGCGAAGCGTCAGGGGCAACGAGGTTTAAAAAGTCTGCCCCGCAAGCGAAGCGCCAGGGGCAACAAGGTTTAAAAAGTCTGCCCCGCAAGCGAAGCGCCAGGGGCAACAAGGTTTAAAAAGTCTGCCCCGTAAGCGAAGCGTCAGGGGCAACGAGGTTTAAAAAATCTGCCCGGCAAGCGAAGCGCCAGATGTGATAGTGTTTTAAAATCATCATTACAAAGCAAATAGCTAAACTACGAAATTAATCAAAATATGGGAAAAAATGTGACGGCTATGCAAAATTGTATAGCTGTTTTTTGCTTTCTTATACATTTTTCGAGAAAAATGTATGTTGAATTGGTATGATAGTAGGTAGATAGAGGAGGTGCCAAATGGAGAAACAACTTCGAAAATTTACAGAGCTTATCGGTTTTCGCTACTTTATTATCATCATTCTCATTTTAACAGGCGGCCTACAGTTTGCGTTTATGTATGGCAATGTTAAGGGAGTTACATATGATTTCAAACCACTACAGCTTGCGCCTGAAACCGTACGATCTACCAAAACGATTGAAGACACTTATAAGACGCAGCTAGAGCGGGAAAAAGCCGCCAATGCAGTGGATTCAGTCTATCAATTTTCGGAGGATGTCGCCAAGCAAAGAGCAGCGATTGTAACATCATTGTTTGATTATGTACTAGAAGTGAAAAAGGATGTTGCAAACAGTAAGGAACCTATACCTATTGCCGATCAAGTTGCACAGCTTCGCAAAAAATTCGAATCAATAGATGAAGACCAGATGCCATTAATCTTTACAGATTCACAGTTGGAAGGTCTGTTAGTGCAAAGTGATGAAGATTTAAACAGAACTAGTACGCAATTATCCAAATTTGTAGAGGACTATTTACAAAAGTCTATCCGACCTGAAAATGTCTTTGTTGCTCAAAATGATTTTGAGACAAAGATTCGAGGGCAACGAGGGTATCCTGATAAAATATTCAATACAGTCGTGTTAATAGGGCGTACAAGTATTATTGAAAATGAAACAATTAACGAAGACCAAACGAAAATTCGCAAAGAGCAGGCGAAGGAAAGCGTCGAGCCGACACGAATCTTACAAGGACAAATCATTGTGCAGGAAGGTCAAATTATTGATAATGAGGCTTACCGACAATTAGAGCTATTGGGTATGGTAAGTAATAAAGCATCCTTGAAGCCAATTGCTGGACTTATTATTTTAACGCTACTGCAAATGATGTTTATGTATATTTTATTTGAGCGTTGGGATGCTGACGAACGAAAAAAACGCAATGCCTTATTAGTGACAGTGATTGTTTATACGTTGTCAATCCTGCTCATGAAATTTATTAGCTTAGTGTCTGGTGGCTTTGATGTAACGATTGCCTTTCTGTTCCCGACGGCATTAGCTACAATGCTTGTACGATTATTAGCGGATGAACGAGCAGCTGTGCTCATTACCGTTATGACCGCAGCCTCAGCAGGTGTTATTTTTCAAGAAGGCTATTCATCTGTTATGCAAATGGAAATTACGTTGTATATTATTTTTGGAGGGCTTGCAAGCCTGTTCTTTTTGCGCAGTGTGGAAAAACGCTCACATATTTTACATGCAGTTGGTGTGATTTCCCTTGTCAACATGGCATTTATCGCCTTTTATTTACTCATGACACAATCATCCTACGGCTTGCCAGAATTAGTGTTTTACTTGATTGCAGCTATGTTATCTGCCTTGCTTTCAGGGGCATTAACAATGGGACTTTTACCATTCTTTGAGTCAGCATTTAGCTTATTATCGTCGCTGCGTTTAATTGAGCTATCCAATCCTAATCATCCTTTATTAAAAAAATTACTAATGGAAGCACCAGGGACATATCATCATAGTGTAATGGTAGCGAATTTAGCAGAAGCTGCCTGTGAAGAAATTGGTGCAGATGGTTTACTAGCGCGTGTTGGTTGTTATTATCATGATATAGGTAAAACAAAGCGTCCTGCCTTTTTCATTGAAAATCAAATGTCAGGTATTAATCCGCATGATTCTTTACCGCCTGAGACAAGTGCAGAAATTATTATCGCCCATACAACAGATGGAGCCGACATGTTAAAACGCTATAAAATGCCGCAAGAAATTATCGATATCGCTTTACAACATCATGGTACAAGTTTATTAAAGTTCTTCTTGTTTAAAGCGAAGGAACAAGGAAAAAGCATTGATGAGGCAAAGCTCCGTTATCCAGGTCCAAAACCACAAACTAAGGAAGCAGCGGTTATTAGTGTTGCTGACAGTGTTGAGGCAGCAGTTCGTTCAATGAAAGAGCCGAATGCTGAAAAAATTCATAAGCTAGTACGAGCGATCATTGATGATCGTGTACAGGATAATCAGTTTGATGAATGCGATATTTCGATAAAAGAGTTAAAATGTATAGAGAGAGTTCTTTGTGAAACGTTGAATGGTATTTTCCACTCACGTATTGAATATCCAAAGGCAGATAAGTAGGAGGATCTATGATTTTAACAATTGATTTTACAGATGAAACAAATGAAGTGGCTACACCACATACAGAGCTTGTTGAAAAGCTTTTACAGCATGCAGCGAGTATTGAAAATATTGAGCCAGAAACTGAGGTTTCAGTGACGTTTGTAACGAATGAGACGATTCAAGATATTAACCGTGAGTATCGTGGCAAGGATCAGCCTACAGATGTCATTTCCTTTGCGTTAGAGGAGCTAGGGGAAGGGGAAATCGAGGTAACTTTTGAAGGAATGCCACGTGTACTAGGTGATATTATCATTTCTACAGACCGTGCCAAAGAGCAGGCTGAGGAATACAATCATTCCTTTGAACGAGAATTAGGTTTTTTAGCTGTACATGGCTTTTTACATTTGCTTGGTTATGACCATATGGAGCCAGAAGAAGAGAAAAAAATGTTTACAAAGCAAGATGAAATTTTACAAACTTTCGGCTTAGGGCGAGACTAAATGGATTTGCGCAAATACTTGCGATCTTTTGGCTATGCATTGGAAGGCATTATCACAGCAAGTAAAGAACAAAATTTAAAATCACATATAATTAGTGCAATCATTGTTATAATGGCTGGTTATTGGACAGGTTTATCTCGTATGGAATGGTATATTGTGCTACTATTAATAGCACTAATGTTTGCGCTGGAAATGATCAATACAGCTATCGAACGGGCGGTTGATTTAGCTTCCCCAGAGATACATCCACTTGCTAAGCAGGCGAAAGATATTGCGGCAGGTGCAGTGCTTGTATTTGCGCTATTCAGTGCTATAATCGGATTACTCATCTTTCTGCCAAAATGGTTTTAATGGAAATGAGTGTCTTCTTAATGAAAATAAACCATAATGTGAGGGAGAATTTGTATAGATGACAGTGGATATGCAAGGATTATTAGAGGAATCAAAAAAAGCACGTGAAAAAGCCTATGTTCCATACTCGAAATTTAAAGTAGGTGCAGCTCTTTTAACAAAAGAGGGAGAGGTCATTCACGGCTGCAATATTGAAAATGCAGGCTATAGTATGACGAATTGTGCGGAGCGTACAGCGTTCTTTAAAGCTGTATCAGAGGGCATTTATGAATTCGAAGCCATTGCCATTGTTGCTGATACGGACGGGCCATGCGCACCGTGTGGAGCATGTCGTCAGGTAATGATGGAGTTTTGTGCGCCAACTATGCCTGTTTATTTAACGAACTTAAAAGGTGATGTGACGGTAACGTCGGTAGGCGAATTACTACCGTTTGCATTTACGACGGAGGATTTAGAGAATGCAGGAAACTAACAATGGCTACAAGTCAGGCTTTATCTCCATTATTGGTCGTCCAAATGTAGGAAAATCGACATTTTTAAATCGTGTCATTGGCCAAAAAATTGCGATCATGAGTGATAAGCCACAAACAACACGAAATAAAGTACAAGGTGTACTGACAACAGATGATAGCCAAATGGTTTTTATTGATACACCAGGTATTCACAAACCAAAACATAAACTAGGCGATTTCATGCTGAAAGTTTCTAAAAATACATTGCGTGAAGTGGATGTTATTATGTTTATGGTCAATGCTGAGCAAAAACTTGGTAAAGGCGATGAATTCATTTTAGAATTGTTGGCGGGGAATCCGACGCCTGTCTTTTTGGTCATCAATAAAATTGATGCCATTCATCCAGACGAATTAATAGGGATTATTGAGAACTATAAAGAGCGCTATAATTTTGCAGAAATTGTACCGATTTCAGCACTACAAGGGAATAATGTAGAAAATTTATTAGCGACGTTAGCAAAATATTTACCAGAAGGACCACAATATTACCCAGCAGATCAAGTGACGGATCATCCTGAGCGATTTATCATCTCAGAGCTGATACGCGAAAAAGTTTTACATTTAACACGTGAAGAAATTCCCCACTCGATTGCAGTGGTGATTGATAAAATTCGCCGTGATGAAGAAAATGCTGACAAAATTCATGTGGCCGCGACGATTATTGTGGAGCGCGATTCTCAAAAAGGCATTGTCATTGGGAAACGTGGAGCCTTGCTGAAAGAAGTAGGGACACGTGCACGAAAGGATATTGAAATGCTGTTAGGCTCAAAAGTCTATTTAGAGCTATGGGTTAAGGTACAAAAAGATTGGCGTAATAAATCTACACATTTACGCGATTTTGGATTCCGTGATGATGAATATTAAGCTGTTGTGATCCTAATCCAGCAGTGTTTATCGGGTGAATTTCTTAGCAGATGTTCAAACGCCTGCTGAATTAAAAATATAGACTTCAGCAGATGTTATAGATTGCCTCCTGGAGGTCTTTTTTCAAATCGTCTGCTCAGTAAAATCTGAGTGTAATTGAGAGGTATTACTTTGAGCTGTCCAAAGCATTTTGGATAGCTCTCTTTTCTTGGATAGCTCTTTTAGGAAAGGAGGAGAACTATGCTTCATAAATGGGAAGGTATTGTATTAAAGGTACGTGCTTATGGGGAATCCAATAAAATTGTCACTCTGCTAACACGAGAAGCTGGCAAAGTGGCTACAATGGCTAGGGGGGCAAAAAAGCCTTCTAGTCGATTGGCGTCCGTCACACAACCCTTTACCTATGGCATGTTTATGGTGCAACATCATACTGGTATGGGGACATTACAACAAGGAGAGCATTTGAACTCGATGCGTCATATTCGTGAAGATATTATGGCCACTGCCTATGCTAGCTATATCATGGAACTGGTGGAACGTGTCGTGGAAGAAGGGAAACCAGAGCCATTTGCTTTTGATGTATTATTACACGCATTACAAGCAATTGAGGAAGGCTATGATCCCGAAGCTATCACACTATTTGTTGAGTGGAAAATGTTACCCTATACAGGTGTGCAACCTATTTTACATGCCTGTGCTGCGTGTGGTGCTGTCGATGGGGAATTTGCTTTTTCCTTTGCACAAGGAGGGTTTTTATGTCATCGCTGTTATCAGTATGACCCCTATATCATTCGTTTAACACCAACACAACTGAAGCTTATACGTATGTTTTATACTGTTCCAATCGATCAAATCGGAAAAATAGAGCTAAAAAAAGAAACAAAATATTTCATCAAAAAAATTATTACAACCATCTATGAAGAACAAACAGGTATCCGCTTTAAGACGAAAAAATTTATTGAGCAACTAGAGCGAACGCCTGAATTGCAAATACGATCTAAAAATGAAATGCCAGAAGACTCATAATGTTCTTCTGGCATTTTGTGCTATTAAAAAATTATTTCAGATATCAAATTCATATAGAAAAGCCCATTGTCCAGCAATTTTTTTACTTTCCACATAGAGATAGACTGTTTCCTCGTTTTTACCTGTTAGATGAAGAATGGCAATACCTTCTGTTTTTGGTGTAACATGTAGTTGTCCATTAAGAATAGTTGCTTTTACAGGCGCTGGCTCAAAGTCAAAAACTTCAAGAGCTACACTAGCTGGCTCGAAAGGTAATACTGGCGTTGATAGTGTTAATTCGTCAGTTAAATGGTACAAATCAATACCGCGAACAAAGTCATAGGCATACACATCAGCCGCCATCTTTTGTTGCTGTGTCCCATCTGAAAATGTAACAATGAACTGTCCATTTTTCGAGATAGTTAATGTTTGATCATTCTGATTAAAGCTGTATAAATTCGATGCAAGTGCCTGCCCGTTCATATTTTGAACTGTTACCTCAGTTGGCACGAATGGTAAATTACTTTCTGCTAAATCAAGTGGTGAATTTTCTGTATAATCCTCTTCCTTTACTTCCTCAAGCGTTACCTTCAGCTTTCCATTGACATTTTTTACATGAACTAAATAAAAAATAGTTGTAAAGTCCTCTGAATCATCAGTAAATCCAGTAATCACTAATTTGCCCGTACCTTCTTTTATAGGGGTAATCGTGATAGACTCTGTCATATCTTCCTCTTCAGTCCATGTGAAAATATCCTCTGCTGGCTCAAGACCACCATAAGACGCAAAGATATAGTCCTGTTTAAATTGACTTGCATAAACGGTTGCATTGCTTAACATTTTTTCAGCACGTACAACGAAGGCAGCCAATTGGGAACGCTTCACAGGACTCTTTGGACCGTATGTAGTGGCTGACGTTCCTTTTGTAATGCCATTGGCAAATAAAGCTTTAATATGAGGTTCGAATTCAGTTCCTTTTTTGACATCTGTAAATGGCAATTGTGTATTACTTGGACTCGTTAATCCAAAGCCCTTAGCAATCATTTTTGACATTTGTTCGCGTGTAATATTTTGATTTGGGTAGAAGTAACCATTTGCCCCATTAATTATTCCTGCATTGGCTAATGCGGCAATCGCTCCGTAATTTTCATCGCCAGGTTTAATGTCCTTAAATTGAGGATTTTTTACATGAACTGTATCTAATTTTAAAATACCTGCTAAAATTTTCGCAGCCTGTGTGCGTGTAATGGGGTTTGCAGGTTTAAACGTTCCGTCCATATAGCCAGAAATAATGCCACGCTCTGCTAACTGAATGATAGCTTTTCCTTCTTCAGTGGATGAATTAACATCAGGAAAAAATGCTGCATATGCTGGTGGTGCGATAACAATCGCACTTGTTGCTAAGGCAGATGCCATGGCTAGTTGAAATAAACGTTGAGACTTCAATTGAATTCCTCCAAATAGTACAATATAAAATTTTATAGTATGAATGTTTCGTTCAGACCTTCCTATGTATCAGTTCAAACTTCCGGACGATTGAATGTTAAAAAGGGGTGTGTCTTTAGCATGTTAATTATTCATTATTTAACAGCTAATACTAACTATAATACCTTATTTATACCAAAAAGTTGGAACTGCGAATAGAGGAAATATCATCCTTGAGCGTGACATTACTGGTAATTAAATGTTTAACAGCAACGAAAAAACTTGATTTGCCTCTTGAACTATACATCTATATGGAGAGAGTTGGATAGGTCAATAGTAGCATTGTTGGTTATACTTTAAGGGAATGAGAGGCGGATTGTAAATGAATAAAATTTCAATTTTTACAAATTAAAATGATTATAGAAAATTAGTTTTATATAATAAAGTTATGATTGTGAAATTTGAGTAAAGGGTCTATTTGACTTTTTATTAATTTTTATTTCGATGATAAATGAAAAATAATAGGTAAAAGGTTTTGTGTTTTTCTTTAGTTTTCAATATATTAATAGTAGAAACCGATCACTTGAGTCCCATATACTAGTTGAAAAGGTATTTTAACCTATGATATTGTAATAAATATAGATAATCGTATTTATATTTTAAAAATATAATTTAGTCGTTTCATCCCCATCGACACAAATGTACGCTAGATCAATTTAGACATGCCTATGAAATGGAAGCCTCTATCAGCAAAACGTATTTTATCTTGATTCAGCAAATGTTTTTTTGTATCAAAAGCACAACATTAGGTACAAAAGCCTCCCTCTCTATAGGGAAAAATAAATGCTTGTTTTGCTTTTTTTAACGGGTGTTTAAACACTGGTTGAATCAAGATAAAGCCTCCGCTAGATGTCACGGTTTTAAAAAAGAAGCTTTTCAAGCAAGCTTGGAAAAATCAGGACATATTCATCTGTGCGAAAGCGAGGAGTCATTGATACGTTATCAGAATAACGCAGTCCTATGGAAGAAGGAGGGAGTCACATAGTGCTTAGTACATTGCGTATGTGGCAGAAAATATGCTACGAAAAGTAACCTTAAGTATTCAGGAAGTTGAAGCGAATGATATATTAGCTGAAGATATTTTCTCAGACTATCGTCTATTAGCTAAAAAAGATTTAGTTTTAACGGAGCGAATTATTGCCTTACTTAAACTTCGAAAAGTAGATGAATTGTCAGTCTATTTACCATCTGATTCAGTTCGAGTTGTTCATGATTTAAGTATTCAACGAACAAGAGAATATGAAGATTTATTTGCTCCATTAATTGAAAAAACTGAACCAGTAGATGAATATAAAGAAACGGTAAGTCAGCTTTTTATGACAACGTTGGAGAATGTTGTGCATGAATTACGATATGGACAAATACTGAAAAGCATGCAAGATACGGCTTATGTACGTGGTGTTTTTGAAAAAATTTTAGAAAAAAAACATCGCTATGAGCTACTTATGCGCTTAAAGGAATGGGATGAATATTCATTTGTCCACTCATTTGATGTATTTGTGTTAGGGACAATCTTTGCTAGATATCTAGGTTTAACGGATATTGAAACATTAGCAAGAGGTTATTTATTCCACGATATTGGGAAGGTCTTTATACCGCAGGAAATATTAAATTTAAAGCGCAAACTCTCTGAAGATGAGTTTGAAATCGTCAAAACACATACAACAAAAGGTTATGACTTACTAATAGAATATCAGGAGGAAGACATTGCCTATTTAGCGAGAGATCATCATGAACGCTTTGCAGGGAAGGGCTATCCAAATCAACTTTGTGCAGATGAAATGAGTGACGGTGTGCAATTATTACAAATTATTGATGTGTATTCAGCCATGACATCGAAAAGAGTCTACCATGTTGGCTACGGTGCTACAGATGCATTAGCTGTTTTATACAGGGATCGTCATTTATATAATGAGAACTTTATGCATAAGTTTGTTGAATGTTTAGGCATTTACCCAGTCAACTCGGTTGTTATGCTATCGGATAATCGTAGTGCACAAGTAGAGCTAGTTTATGATTTATTTCCGACATTACCAAAGGTGAGGTTGCTAGATGAGCAAAAATCTATGAACTTGCCTTTAAACTATAGTGTGAAAATTACGAAGATGATTGACTACAGGGCGAATAGCTTCGAAGAGATTTTTAACTTATTTGTGGAGCAATTAATCCGCTGTGATGAGAATAATCTGAGAATTCATTTTAGTAAATTAATTGATCATTTACATCCTAAAGAAATTGTCTTAAAAATTTTCTTACCAGCGTTTCGTATACTACGTTTGCTAACACGAGAAATACAAACAGATATGACGAAATATAGAAATTCTATTAGTATCTTAAAAAAGCTATTAGAAGAGCAATTAAATGTATTATATATGGATTATCAGCATGAACAAACGACCATTTTAGTGGTGGAGTCTTCCTTACGTGAAAATTTCTTCATTAAACTTGTGCAAAGTATTTTGTATATCGATAAAATAGTACCTTTCTTTATCAATCCAGGTGATGATCAACGTATTACACAATTGATGGGGCATTGTGATGTCAATGTCGCCTATTTTATTGAAGAGGAACAAACTGTTGACAAACGAGTTCGTCCAATGCGAGAAGGTGCCTTTCTTTATTATTCATTAGCTGATATTGAAGAGATACTAGTGAGCTTAGTAGGGATGAGCATGAAAAAGTTTTCATTCGAGGAAAAAATGCAAGAGCGCTTATTTTCCACATATAAAGCATAAAAAGAGGGAGTTGCCAGACTGGCTACTCCCTCTTTTGTTCAGCAAAACGATTAGAATTGAAGATGTTTTTCGATATATGCTTTTACTTCTGCAATTGGCATACGAACTTGCGTCATAGAATCGCGATGACGTACTGTTACTTGGCCATCCTCTTTTGAGTCAAAATCGTATGTGATACAGAATGGTGTACCAATTTCATCCTGACGGCGGTAACGTTTACCGATTGATTGTGATTCATCAAAATCAACAGGGAACGCTTTGCGGAGCTCTGCCCAAACATCTGCCGCTTCATCAGATAATTTTTTAGAAAGCGGTAGAACAGCAGCTTTAAATGGTGCTAGTGCAGGGTGGAAACGTAAAACTGTACGTTTATCGTCACCTTCTAGCTCTTCTTCATCATAGGCATCACATAGGAATGCTAATGTGACACGGTCAGCCCCTAAAGATGGCTCAATACAATAAGGAACATAACGTTCGTTTGATACAGGATCGATATAAGTGAAATCTTCACCTGAGTGTTCCATATGTTGTTTTAAGTCATAATCTGTACGATCAGCTACGCCCCAAAGCTCTCCCCAACCGAATGGGAATTTGAATTCGATATCTGTTGTAGCATTTGAGTAGTGAGATAGCTCATCATCTTCATGGTCGCGAAGACGCATAGATTCTTCTTTCATGCCTAAGTTTAGTAACCAATTTTTACAGAATTCTTTCCAATAGGCGTGCCATTGGAGATCTTCGCCAGGTTTGCAGAAGAATTCTAGCTCCATTTGCTCGAATTCACGTGTACGGAATGTGAAGTTACCAGGTGTAATTTCGTTACGGAAAGATTTACCGATTTGTGCGATACCAAATGGTGTACGTTTACGCATAGAACGTTGAACGTTTTTGAAGTTCACGAAAATACCTTGTGCCGTTTCGGGACGTAAATAAATTTCGTTTGTAGAAGATTCCGTCACACCTTGGAACGTTTTAAACATTAGGTTGAATTGACGAATATCTGTAAAATCCGCTTTTCCGCAATCCGGACATACTACGTCATATTTAATCATTGTTTCTTTCATTTGATCGAATGTCATACCATCCACAATGATTTCATCGCCTTTTGCTAATGCAGCATCCTCGATAATTTTATCTGCGCGATGACGAGCCTTACATGATTTACAGTCGATCATTGGGTCGTTGAAGTTACCAACATGACCAGAAGCAACCCATGCTTTTGGGTTCATTAAGATCGCAGCATCAATACCTACATTGTGTTCTGATTCTTGAACGAATTTTTGCCACCATGCTTTTTTTATATTGTTTTTTAATTCGACACCTAGTGGACCGTAATCCCAAGTGTTTGCTAAACCACCATAGATTTCAGAACCAGGGAAGACAAAGCCTCGATGTTTTGCTAATGATACGATGGTTTCCATTGATTTGTTAGCCATAAAAATAGCCTCCTTCTAAGTTTTTCTTATTGTTCTTTTAGCGGTAAAACGCTAAAGTTATTTCATCTAGTAGTAACTAAATGAAAATAGCACCCGTCTCCGGGCACAATGCATGCCCAGGGACGAGTGCTAAGACCCGCGGTTCCACCCTGATTGTTTTAAACGAATGTTTAAAACCTCTTTTCAAAAAGTTAGCTCAAGGAGTGCCTTTTCTCTGTTGCTGTGTAGACTTTCACCATCTTCTACTCGCTATTGAATGGAACAGATACTTTTTTCCCATCATCGCCTGTATAACGCAATTTTGCTCGAAAATACAGATAGAGCAAGCGTATGTGTCAATATTGTAGCATGCAGTTCTTTAATTCGCAATAATTATTAAAATAGTATATAATAATTGAGCATAAGTATAACACTATTAGATTTGAGGCGGTGAGTCCAATCGAACTCAATAAACGTCAGGAAGACATTTTACAGATTGTGAAAGAAAATGGCCCTATTACCGGGGAACATATTGCGGAACGTCTCAATCTGACACGAGCAACTTTAAGACCAGATTTAGCGATTCTAACGATGGCAGGATTTTTAGATGCGAGACCAAGAGTTGGTTATTTTTATTCAGGTAAAAAAACATCCATTAATTTATTGGATAGTATTCACAATTTAAAAGTGAAAGACTTTCATTCAGGTCCTGTCGTGGTCCCGGAAACAATGACGGTTTATGATGCAATTTGCTTTATGTTTTCAGAAGATGTTGGTACACTCTTTGTCGTAGATAAGAATGAGTTTTTGACAGGCGTACTATCTCGCAAAGATTTACTACGTACAAGTATTGGTACGCAGGATTTAAATAAAATTCCAGTACATATTATTATGACACGTATGCCAAATATTTCGTACTGTGAAAGATCAGATTCATTAGTTGTTGCAGCGAACAAGCTTATTGAACGAGAAGTTGATTCGCTACCAGTAGTTGAACCACAGGAGGGTGGTTTAACCATAGTAGGTCGTCTTACAAAAACAACGATTACACGAGCTTTCTTATCTCTTGCACAAAACGTCTAAATTAGAAGGAGAGCTGCATGAAAAAACTACGCGTATTTGTTGTATCTGATTCTGTCGGCGAAACTGGTGATCAAGTTGCCAAAGCGGTTATTAGCCAGTTCCGACCGGGTTTAGAAAATACTGTGATTCGTCGGTTTCCTCACATTCAGTCCGAGGAGCTAATCCGTAAAATTGTTTTCCTTGCAGCCCAACAACGAGCATTTATCGTCTATACATTAGTTCGTCAAGAAATGCGTAAATTATTACATGATTTATGTGAGCAAGAAAAAATTCAGGCAGTAGATATTTTAGGACCAGCCTTACAAACTATGGCAACCTTTATGGAAGAAAACCCATTAGAAACGCCAGGGATTGTTCATATGTTGGATGATGATTATTTTAAAAAAATTGAAGCCATTGAATTTGCGGTAAAATATGATGATGGCAGAGATCCACGTGGGTTATTACAGGCTGATATCGTACTCGTAGGCGTATCAAGAACATCCAAAACACCACTTTCACAGTATTTAGCCCATAAAAAATATAAGGTGGCAAATGTTCCTTTAGTACCAGAGGTAGAGCCACCGGAAGAGCTTTTACAAATAGATCCGAAAAAATGCTTTGGCTTAATCATTTCACCTGAAAAGTTAAACTTTATCAGAAGAGAAAGATTAATGTCACTCGGATTAAATGATGATGCTATCTATGCACAACATGAACGGATTTTAGATGAGATACAACATTTTGAAAAAATTGTCGGTAAAATAGGTTGTCAAGTTATTGATGTGACTAATAAAGCTGTCGAAGAGACTGCAAATACGATCATTGAACATATTTTTACTCGTAAATAAGATGGAAATTTAAACCACCTCGGTTAGTAGAGGCGGTTTTTTTGAGTGTATTTTGAAAATAGTATAGATAAAAACTAATTTTTGTTTTATAATAATAAAATTGTGGTAAAAATATTTATAAGAGAAAAATCCTAATTTTTTGTCGAGAAATAAAGGAATTTTAAAACGAATAGCGAATTGTGTTTCTAGAACGCAAATATTAAAGATGGTGATGGATTTGGCAGGGAAGATTCCAGAAGAAGTAATTGAACAGATTCGTACACAATCGGATATCGTTGATGTGATTAGTGAATACATGCAGCTGACCAAGCGTGGGCGAAATTGGTTTGGCCTCTGTCCATTTCATGGAGAGCAAACACCGTCTTTTTCTGTATCAACAGACAAGCAAATCTTTCATTGCTTTGGTTGTGGTGCAGGGGGGAATGCTATTACTTTTGTAATGGATATAGAAGGCATTTCTTTTCCTGATGCCGTTGTGAAACTTGGGGAACGTGCTGGCATACACTTAGATGTTGAGCCAAGCTTTCCAGAGGGAACAAAAAAGATATCTAAAGCAGAAGAAAGGATGAAAGAAGCACACGCTTTTGCAGCAGATTTTTTTCATCATCTACTGTTGAATACAGAGGATGGCGAAGAACCTTTAAATTATTTGCTAGAAAGAGGATTTACAAGGGAACTTATAGAATCTAATAACATTGGTTGGTCTCTCCCAAGCTTTGAAGCATTAACAATATTGCTTGAAAGAAAAGGTTATAACTTACAAGAAATTGCGGAAAGTGGCCTCATCATTAAGCGAGAGGGAGAAGAACGCTACTTTGATCGCTTTAGAGGACGTATTATGTTTCCGATTCGAGATGAGAATGGTAAAATTATTGCCTTCTCAGGTCGAATACTTACATCAACTGGTGAAGAAGCGAAATATTTAAATAGTCCAGAATCACCAATATTTCAAAAAAGTGAAGTGCTTTATAACCTAGATAAAGCACGAACTTCTATCAGAAAAAATCGTCAAGTAGTATTGATGGAAGGTTTTATGGATGTTTTAGCGGCCAACTCTGTAGGTGTCATGAATGTGGTTGCGACAATGGGAACTTCGCTAACAAATCAGCATATCACAAAGCTAAAACGCTTAGTAGAGCAAATTACGATTTGCTATGATGGTGATAATGCTGGATTTGATGCAGCGAAACGAGCGGCGCAATTACTGCATACGGAGCGCATGAAAGTCGATATTGCTGTATTGCCAGAAAAATTAGATCCTGATGAATACATTCACTCTTTAGGTGGACAAGCATTTAAGGAACAAATTTTGGAAAATCCTCATGCGTATATTGCTTTTATGATGATGCATGCTAGACGCAATAAGAACTTTCAATTTGAAAATGATACGCTTCAGTATATTCAAGAAGTCCTTGAACAACTAGTAGGGAGATCCTCACCAGTTGAACGAGATTTGTATATACGACAGTTATCAAATGAAACCAATATATCGGAAGAAGCCATTTATGCTCAATTCCGAAAGTTGGAGGCTAATCAGGTACGTTCTGCAAAATCAGAAATGCCTACACAGATGCCTTCAATGCCAGTCACGCAGCAGCAAAAGCCTATGGACGCAGCCGAACGTGCCGAACGTTTATTACTGGCTCATATGCTTCATAATATAGATGTAGTGGACAGGGTATTACGTAGTGAGCAAAAGGAGCCATTTGTACGAGATGCTTATATGGCTGTTTTTGTTCGCTTAGTAGGGTTTTATGAGGAATATGGTCATCCTGATTATCAACGCTTTGTGGAAATTTTGGATGACGCTGAATTACGAAAAATTGTCATGGAAGCAGCTTTAGTTGAGCGAGATCCTGATCAAGCAGAGGCAGAGGTAATGGACTCCATCCGTCAGCTTCAAAAATATAGAATTGAGCAAGAAATTTATCAAAAGATGCATGAGTCAAAGGAAGCGGAGAAGATGCATGAGTATGCACGTGCACTTGAAATCGCCCAACAGATTATTCATTTAAGAAAATCGTTATCGGCGATTTAACCCGATTCGGTTGTTTAGAAGGAGGAAGGTTTATGGCGGACAAGTCAGAACGTTCAAAAGAGATAGAAGTAGAAATTACATTAGATGATGCAAAAAAATTCCTACAAGAAAAAGCGAAAACAGAAGGTGAAATTTCGATGAAAGAAATTTCAGAGAAACTAACACCTTATGAATTGGAAAATGAAGAAATTTTCCATTTTGCTGAGGATCTTGAAAAGCATAAAGACATTCAAATCATTGGAAAAGAAGAATTTGAAGAAGAAAGTCTAATGAAAGAAGAAGCAAATGAAGAAACTTTCGACTTAAACGATTTGAGTGTACCACCAGGTGTTAAAATAAATGACCCTGTACGTATGTATTTAAAAGAAATTGGCCGAGTAGATTTACTATCTGCTGAGCAGGAAATTGCACTTGCAGAGCGTATTGAGCAAGGAGACGAGGAAGCACGTAAACGTTTAGCAGAGGCGAACTTACGTTTAGTTGTATCGATTGCAAAACGTTATGTTGGTCGTGGTATGCTATTCCTTGATTTAATCCAAGAAGGGAATATGGGTCTGATTAAGGCTGTTGAAAAATTCGATTACCGTAAAGGATTTAAATTCTCTACTTACGCTACATGGTGGATTCGTCAGGCAATTACACGCGCGATTGCTGACCAAGCTCGTACGATTCGTATTCCTGTTCATATGGTCGAAACCATTAATAAATTAATACGTGTACAACGTCAACTTTTACAAGATTTGGGTCGTGAGCCTTCTCCAGAAGAAATTGGAGAGGAAATGGATTTAACACCTGAAAAAGTTCGTGAAATTTTAAAAATTGCACAAGAACCAGTATCTCTTGAAACACCAATTGGAGAAGAAGATGATTCACATTTAGGAGACTTTATTGAGGATTCTGAAGCACAATCTCCATCTGACCATGCAGCCTATGAACTGTTAAAAGAGCAATTAGAAGATGTACTAGATACGTTAACAGACCGTGAAGAAAACGTACTTCGTTTACGTTTTGGATTAGATGATGGTCGCACACGTACATTAGAAGAGGTAGGAAAAGTCTTTGGCGTAACTCGTGAGCGTATTCGTCAAATCGAGGCGAAAGCATTAAGAAAATTACGTCATCCTTCTCGCAGTAAACGTTTAAAAGATTTCTTAGAATAAATTTAAATAGATGGAGCTATCCGACTAGTGTAAATATACCTAGTTGGGATAGCTCCTTTTTTATATACTGAAAAGGTAATAAGCCCCGCTACTCGACTTTCTTATTTTCGACAATAATAGATAATTAGAATGAAGGAAATGAAAGATTTGCGACTTTATACAGATGTGTTTTCCAAAATTGTGAGATAAAATTGTAATACAACCATTATTAAGCAATGTTTGGAGCTATCATTATGACAAATCCTCGAAAGAAAATAATCCTTAATGAAATTTTATTTTGGAAGCAAAATAAACTTTTACCAGAGCACTATTGTGACTTTTTAGCAGCTCTTTATACAGAAGGGGCTGATATAGAGGAGTTAGAGCCAGTGCAACATCCTAAACAAGCGATTTTGCCATCAGAAAAAAGAAAAATGGTCCTATTAGTAGTGGGTCTATGTATCGCCATCATGGCTGTTTTGACACTCTATTTTACAATGCAATCTTTGACTTTGATATTAACTGTGGTTGTGGGATTAGGGGCATGCATCTTATTTATTGCTGCATGGCAAATGGCACAAAAAAAACATCTACTGGCGCCTATTTTTCATGTACTGGCAGCCATTCTGCTATTTAGTATGTCTATTCGTATTTGCACTACATATTTTAGTGGAAATAATACGGTTTTGTTTTGTTTGATTGCAGCGAATTGTATAATTTGGCTTTGGTCGGGTATTAAAATGAAACTGCTATATTTCACAGTCTCAGGTGTTTTAGGGTTAGTAGCACTGATTGGATATTATATCATAAATCTATCTTGATACAGCAAATATTATATTGAAATTATTATTACATGAGAATCTGTATGTTGATACAAGACATACAGATTTTTTAATTTTTTGGTATATGTACGTGTGCAAAGGGTATGATAACAACAGAATCGTAATGAAAACAATGGTATGGAAAAGGATAAATATGACCAAATTTTGGGGTTGGCAAGACATATTTTATCCAATAGATACAGAAATGTCGAATTTGTTACAAACAAAGGAAAACTTAGCGAATAGGGCTTTTCGTTTCTTTGTTAATGAAGTACAATATTAGATGTTGACTGATTCTATATTATAATAGAAGTAGACTTAAAATGAGGAGGGGAAACTTATGAAAAACAATCCAGTCGTTCCTTACATCTTAATTCTGGCATTTGGTATTGGTCTTATTTTCTTCATGTCTTTACAAGGTGCAGATAACAAGAAAGAAATTGCTGCTGAACATGAGGGCGGTGGCGAAACTACTGAAACTACAGATGCAAACGATGATGGTGCAGCACTAGTACAATCTTGTATCGGTTGTCACGGTAATGATTTAAGTGGTAGTATGGGTCCAAACCTACATGGCTTAGATGAAGCCCATATCGTTGAAGTTTTAACAAAGGGTATCGAAGGTACTCCAATGCAACCGAACATGAAAACTGAAGAGGAAGCAAAAGCAATCGCTGAATACATTTCTACTTTAGAATAGTATGACTGACAAGTAGCTGTACTGACATAGTACAGCTACTTTTATCTTCAGCTACATAATGAAAATGGGGTTGTCCACAAAAAATGTGGGGCAACTCCATTTGTTTTTTTTCACGACATCATCCATACTATTAATGGACTCTATTGAAGATAGGCGGTATAAAATGAACGCACAAAAACTTTCAAAACGATTAGAAACAGTAGCAAAATTTGTTCCCACAGGAGCTATTATGGCAGATATCGGTAGTGACCATGCCTATCTACCATGCTATTTGGTTCATCAGGGAACTGCTTCTCGTGCCATCGCAGGAGAGGTTGTAAAAGGACCCTATGAATCAGCTGTAGGACAAGTACAAAAGGAAGGCTTAACGGAGAAGATTACCGTACGTCTTGCAGATGGATTAGCAGCGATTGAAATGACTGACCATGTGGACACAGTCACAATTGCTGGGATGGGTGGACCTTTGATTGTTTCCATCCTAGATAAGTATCCTGAAAAGCTTCAAGGTGTCACACGTCTTATTTTACAGCCCAATATTCATGCTAAGGTCATTCGTGAGTGGGCGTTAGCACATCAGTGGGCGATTCTGGATGAAGAGATCTTAGAGGAAGATGATAAAATCTATGAAATCCTTGTATTGCAAAGAGGACAAATGAAGCTATCTACAGCAGAGATTTTATTTGGTCCTAAATTAAGCCAACGCAAATCACCAGCATTTATGAAAAAATGGTTACGCGAAAAAGACAACTGGCAACGAGTGCTACAATCCATTGAAGAGGCAGAACAAACACCTGAAATTGAAGAAAAGCGTGCAGAGTTAATGGCTCTGATACATTTAGTGGAAGGAGTTTTGTAAGATGAAAACCGTGAATGGTCAAGAAATCATTCAAGTGTTCGAAGCATGGTCGCCCAAGAAACTTGCTTGCATGGACAATGATCCAATTGGGTTAGCTATAGGGACACTCAATAAACCTGTCCATAGAGTATTGGTGACGTTAGATGTTAATGATGCTGTTGCAAACGAGGCAATAGAAAAAGGCTGTGAGCTGATTATCGCGCACCATCCACCAATCTTTAGACGTCTGTCGAATATCCGCACAGATCAACCAGCGGGACGCCTATATGAAAAGCTGATTAAACACGATATCGCTGTTTATGCGGCCCATACTAATTTAGATGTAGCTGAAGGTGGGGTCAATGATCTACTAGCAGATGCCCTACAGCTAAAAAATTGTTCCATATTAGAAGAAACGTATGCTGAAAATCTGTTCAAGCTAGCTGTCTTTATACCTACTGCCAATGCAGAAGTATTACGTGAGGCTCTAGCAAAGGCTGGGGCAGGTCGTATTGGTGACTATGAAGCATGCAGTTATACGACGACTGGAGAAGGACGATTCCGTGCATTAGCAGGAGCAAATCCATTCGTTGGCACTATTGATGAATTACATGTGGAGGAAGAGGTAAAGGTCGAGGTCGTATTTCCTGAATCCATCAAAAACCGCGTATTAAAGGCGATGCTTACTAGTCATCCTTATGAGGAACCCGCTTATGATGTGATACGTCTTGAGCAGCAAACTAATGTTATGGGGTTGGGGCGAGTAGGATACTTGCCACAAGAAATGACGCTACAACAATTTGCAGAATTTGTAAAGCAGCAGTTAGAAGTTCCAGCAGTTCGTGTGGTTGGTGATTTACAATCGAAGATTAACAGAGTGGCGCTTGTTGGTGGAGACGGCAATAAATATATTTATGCGGCAAAACGCGCTGGAGCAGATGTTTTCTTAACGGGTGATATGTACTTCCATACAGCACAGGACGCACAAGCCATTGATTTGCAAATTGTAGATCCGGGTCATCATGTAGAAAAGGTGATGATTGCAGGGGTAGCCAAAAAAATGGCTGAACTATGTGAGGATAAAAAATACCATGTTGAATTTGTACAATCAACCATCAATACAGAACCATTTTTATTTGTATAAGCGAGGGGAACAAATGTGGCGAATGATAGACCTGGAGGCAATAAGACGGGTAAGTTATGGATTATAATTGGTTTATTCATTGCTGTTTTTGGCATTGGTATGACGGTGATGACAAATACGATCAATGACAAGAAAATAGATGCGATGACACAGCAATGTGAAAATGATGGTGGACAAGCGATTGTATCAAAGGAAAAAAACTTTTTATCCACTAGCTATTCATTTGAATGTAAACAATAAGATGGTGGCTGAATGCTAGTGGAACTAGTATTCAGCCTATGTTGTTGAAAAAAGGTAATGTCAACGGCAGAATAAGCAATTTTGAAAGGCGAGTATTTGATTTCCATTCCGCCAGCGTCCTTTCCAGGGGGCGTCCGATGAGCCGCTTCACTCACTGCGTTCGCTCCAGCGTCTCCTCTGTGACGCTAAATCCCCTAGGAGTGACGCTGGCTCCACTCCAATCAACCATTCTGCAAAAGATAGCTTCTTATTTTCAATGTGGAGAAGTGATGTGTGACAACACCCCTCCTTAAAAGAGTAGTGAATACCTTCACTTGAACCTTTGCTAAATTTATGGAGTGGAGTGGAAGGCTACTTGGCTCCTGTGGGATAGCGAGACAGGCGAGCCTCTAAACGGAGCGGCTCGGCGCTCGCCCACAGGAAAGCAAGTAGCCTGCAACGGAAATCCTTTTTCACCTTTCACATAAATTCTATGGATGGTTTTGTTTTTCAACACTATGGGCTGAATGCTAGTGGAACTAGTATTCAGCCTTTTTAATAGGCAAAGAATCTATAGGTAGTGATAAGATGGAGGAGAAATCAAAGAATAGGAATGGGGAGATTTGACTTGTTTATTCGATTATCAAAAGATCAGCAAGAAATGATACTGGCTGATATTCAACGGTTTTTCTATAATCAGCGTGATGAAGATATTAGTGAATTTGAAGCAGAGCGTGTATTCGATTTTATCAAGGAACATATTGCTCCTCATATTTATAATGCCGCTCTATCCGATGCCAAATATGTAGTGGAAAGACAATATGCCTCTATTGAGGAGGAATTGGAGGCATTGGAGCAACCTATTAAAATGAAATAATCGCCCCTCTAGTTTAAATAATTGACAGAAAATAAAAAATTATGTTAATTTAATTCTGATTATTCTAGGCTGACAAATTAGTGATGAATAAAGGGGTATGTTCCTGACCAAAATGGTTACGAGTGGCGATCGCGTACAATGAACGATGATGGAGTCACAAGAACGGATGAAAAAGAGGAGGCGTCATATGTTAAAAATCGGCATTATTTTAGGAAGTACGCGAGAGGGTCGTGTAAGCCCACAGGTTGGCACATGGGTAAAGGAAGTGGCAGAAAAACGTCGTGATGCGGAATATGAAATAATTGATATCGCTGATTTTAAATTACCGCTTTTAGGGGAGCCGGGCGGAGATGCTTCAGGAGTAGCGGCCTGGTCAGAAAAAGTCGGAGCATGCGACGGCTTTGTCTTTATTGTTGCTGAGTACAATCACTCCATTACAGGTGCATTAAAAAATGCATTAGATTATTTACGAGTGGAATGGAATAATAAAGCTGCTGGAATCGTTTCTTATGGTTCTGTTGGAGGTGCTCGTGCAGCTGAGCATTTACGAGGTATTCTTGGAGAATTACTAGTTGCCGATGTCCGTGTGCATCCAGCACTATCTTTATTTACTGATTTTGAAAATGGCTCTGTCTTTAAACCAAAAGAGGTGCAAGCAGATTCTGTTCATCAAATGTTAGATCAGCTCGTACCGTGGGCAACCGCTTTAAAAACAATTCGATCATAATTTCATGGCAATATGCACGTTCTATGTGCATATTGTTTTTTTGCTTAAATGTGTTAATAAAATAACTCTTCTCCATTCACTAGTACGGTGAATGGAGTTTTTTATTTTTGTGAAAATACTAAAATTAAAAATATTCTTTCAATTCTGAAAATAATATGATACTATTAAAAAAATTATAGTTATACTTCAAAAAATACAGTGTAATCAAAAAAAGAGGTGGCAATTTGGAAGATATTCATCAAACCATAAAAAAAACAAGGATTGATCAAGGCATGACATTAAAGAATTTAAGTGAAAAAACAAACTTATCGATTAGTTTTCTTTCACAAATAGAAAGGGGGTCATCTTCACTGGCTATTACATCTCTAAAAAAAATAGCTGATGCATTTGGAGTTCCGATCACCTACTTTTTTGAGTCCGATTCAAATAATACGTATGTCGTAAAAGAAACTGATCGCAAACCATTTAAATTAGAAGCATCTTCGATAGAATATACGCGACTTAATGGACATTTTAGTGGAAGAAATCTTGAACCATTGCTTGTGAAGCTGGCCCCGGGTCAAATGGACAAAAATCAAGAATCGAGTCATCCAGGGGAAGAGTTTTATTACGTATTAAAGGGTGCTGTCCTATTTAAGGTTGATGGGCAAGAATATTTTCTTAGAGAAGGTGAAACAATTCATTATCCTTCTGAAGTTCCACATTCATGGGAAAATCCTTTGAATGAAGAAAGTATTGTTTTAAGTGTGTTAACGCCAGTGATTTTCTAAAAAAAGGAAGGTTGGGTGGATGGAATGAGAGTCGCAACAGATATTGGGGGTACATTTACAGATTTAGTGTATGTTGATGAACATGGAAACTTCGGCTATGAAAAAAGTAATACAACTCCTCCAAATTTTGAACAAGGAGTCATTGATGTTATTAAGAAAAGTGGAGTGGATCAACAGCATTTAGAAATGTTTATCCATGGCACAACGGTTATTATCAATGCTTTAACTGAGCGTAAAGGAGCAAAGACGGGTCTAATTACAACTAAGGGGTTTAGGGATGTGTTGGAAATTGCTCGTGGAAATCGACCTGATTTATTTAATGTTAAGTATCAAAAACCACAGCCATTTGTAGAACGATATTTACGCAGAGAAGTAACTGAAAGACTTAATTATAAGGGACAAGTATTAGCAGCTCTGGAAATGAATGAACTAGAAGAAATAGTTGAATATTTCAAGAAGGAACAGGTTGAGGCCATTGCAATCTCTTTTTTACACTCCTATGTTAATAACGAGCATGAAAAAGCAGCTGTAGAAAAAATAAAGGAATTGTGGCCAGAAGTTCAGGTAACCGCTTCCAGTGAAATTACACAAGAGTGGCGTGAATATGAACGCACTAATACAGCGGTTTTAAATGCTTATGTACAACCAACTGCAACAACTTATATTGATCGACTTGAGCAAAAATTACAAGATACTATTGATATAGAGCAAAGTTATATTATGCAGTCAAATGGTGGTACCACTAAATTTGATAATGCGAAGCGTTTACCAATTAATATGGTAGAATCAGGCCCAGTTGCTGGTATTTTAGGTGCAGCGGTACTCGGTGAATTACTAGGAGAAAAAAATATTATTGCTTTCGACATTGGTGGAACAACAGCAAAATGTTCATTGATTGAAAATGGCGAAGTAAAAGTTTCTACAGATTACTATATCGAAAAAGATACTCGACGCGCAGGTTATCCAATTAAAACACCAGTTGTTGATATTGTTGAGATTGGTAACGGTGGTGGTTCCATTGCATGGATTGATGGTGCAGGTTCATTAAAAGTAGGGCCGC
Organism: Lysinibacillus sp. OF-1; assembly: GCF_028356935.1. Lineage (NCBI taxonomy): Bacteria > Bacillati > Bacillota > Bacilli > Caryophanales > Bacillaceae > Lysinibacillus > Lysinibacillus sp. OF-1. The sequence goes on along the minus strand of NZ_CP102798.1, from coordinate 3,018,243 downwards.
AGTCAGCGGGTGCTCGACCAGGCCCAGTTGCGTATGGTCAAGGTGGAACAGAGCCGACCACAACGGATGCAAATTTATTAACTGGTAGATTATCACCGAAGAACTTTGATTACGAGGTGAATTTGAACAATGTGAAAAATGCAATTGAAGAAAAAATTGGGAAACATTTTCATATGTCTGCTGAAGAAGCGGCACTTGGAATTATTCGTATCGCCAATTCCAATATGTTAAATGCTCTAAAGTTGATTTCTATTCGTAAAGGTCATAACCCTCAAGACTTTACCTTGATTGCATTTGGTGGGGGAGGTTCGATGCATGCACCTGCGTTAGCATTGGAATTAGGTGTTAAAAAGGTTATTATTCCAATCGCATCACCGGTGTTTTCCGCATGGGGGATGCTCATGACAGATTTACGTCATGATTATATTCAAACATACATTAAACGAATGAATAATCTTGATTTAACAAAAATGAACTCAATATGGGCAAATATTGAGCGTCAGGCATTCCAACATTTCCAAGAAGAAGGTATGGACAAAGATAATGTATTTTTCCAACGCTATGCAGATATGCGTTATCTAGGCCAGGAGCATACTGTGAAGGTACCTGTAGAGGGCGGTGAATGGAATCAACGAGTGTTAGATAAAGCGATTGCAGATTTTAATTTATTACATGAAAAGAATTTTACATTTAAACTACCAGAAGCAGAGACAGAAATCGTTAATATTCATGTGACGGCCTTTGGGAAGGTTGGTAAACCTAAATTAAAAACGATTGAGCGCCATACTAGCTTACAAGACGCATTAATAGAACAACGCAATGTTTATTTTGAAAATGATGGCTGGGTGAGAACAAATATATATGATCGTGAGCTATTACCTATTGAAATGAAGATAAGTGGTCCTGCTATTGTGGAAGAAAGAGCTGCAGCTACCGTAATCTATCATAAGCAATCACTCTATATAGATGCTTATGGAAATATTGTTATTGAAAAGGAGGAAGCGTAATGACTGCAATCAATCCGCAAATTGATCCATTTACTTTAGAAATTGTGAAGGATGCACTGCTATCTGCTGGAGATGAAATGTTTGTAGCTTTAGCACGAACTTCAATGAGTCCCATTATTTATGAAGTATTAGATTATGCGAGTGGCTTAACAGATTCAGAAGGTAATTTATTAACTCAGGGTAATGGTGTGACAGGTTTTATCGGCATGCTCACTTTTATGGTAAAAGAAACGTTAAAAAAATATCCAGGAGATAAATTAAAAGAAGGAGATATCATTATAATTAATGATCCTTATCAAGGCGGCGGTTCACACCTTTCAGATGTTGGACTCGTAATGCCAATTTTTTATAAAGGTCAATTAATTGCCTTTTCAGCTAATAAAGCTCATTGGACTGAAGTTGGAGGGAAGGATCCGGGTTCATTTACTAACGATTCTGTTGACATATTTCAAGAGGGACTACAGTTTTCATGTATCAAACTTTATGACGAAGGTAAATTGAATGAAGCACTTGTTGAAATAATACGTTCAAATGTGCGGTTCCCAGATCTATCTTTAGGAGATATGTTTGCACAAGTTGCAGCTCTTCGAACAGGAGAAAAACGAGTAAGGGAATTGTGTGATAAATACACATTAGCTACCATATTGGCAGCAATTGAATATCATTTAGATCATGGCGAAGCGATGGCCAAGCAGGAGCTTGCTAGATTACCTAAAGGAGAATTTTACGCAGAAGATTTTATTGATACAGATGGGATTGGTAACGGACCATTTCCAATAAAAGTGAAAGTGACAATATCAGATGATGAATTTATTTGTGATTTTAGGGGAAGTTCTCCTCAAGTACCTGGACCAATGAATTGTTCCTATACAGGTTTAGCATCAGCTGTACGTGCAATCTTCTTAGCTATTACAAATCCAGCGCAGGATGTAAATGATGGTGTGTTTAGACCACTAAAAATAATTGTTGATCCTCAATCAATTATGTCTGCGGAAAGACCAGTACCTGTGTCCAATTATTTTGAAACCTTGCTTGGCAGCTTAGATTTAGTATGGAAAGCCTTGGCACCACATATACCGAGTCGATTAACTGCTGGTCAGTTTTTATCCGTTTGTGCTGTAACGTTAAGTGGTACACATCATGATACAGGAGAGCCATTTTTAATTGTTGAGCCATCAGTAGGTGGATGGGGTGGTGGAAACGATGCTGATGGAGCCTCTGGTCAATTCTGTTTTTCGGATGGTGAGACGTATAATGTGCCAATTGAGGTAGCGGAAACTCGCTATGGTGTGTTAATTGATGAATATTGTTTAAGAGAAGATAGAAATGGAGCAGGGGCTGGAGAATACATTGGTGGCAAAGGAGTAATCAGATCCTATAGAGCCATGACGGACAATCAAGCAGTAACAGTGACCTTTGGTAGGAATAAGTTTTTACCATGGGGGATTGACAATGGACATGAAGGTTCGCCGAATGAATTTTATGTAAAAAAAGCGAATGGCCAGGTAGATGGACCATTCGGGGTCTATCCAAGATATAAACTAGATAAAAATGATGTGGTTCAATTAATGACTGGCACGGGTGGAGGCTATGGCAATCCACTTAAACGTCCAGCGGAACAGGTAGCACATGATGTGAAAAATGGCTATTTTTCAAGAAAAGAAGCAGAAGCTATTTTTCATGTTCTTGTAGATGAGTCAGACTACAGCTTTAAAGAAATGCCAGAAAGAAATCGAGTAGTAAAGGGAGAATAACTATGATTATTAAAGAAGTATCACAGAAAGATATTGTTCAACAGAACCTATTTCAAGACAAATACAACGATAGCCAAATAAAGTTTGGCTTTGTCCAAATAAAACCAGGGGAGCGGTTACCATTAGAAGGGACAACTTCTCATTTAGAAAATGAGTACTCCTTTATTGTAAAAGGTACTTTAACTGGAGAATCCGGTGGAGAAAATTACCGAATTTCACAAGGAGAAGCTTCCTATATTCCTGCTGGAGAACCTCATTGGTGTAAAAATGATAGTGATGAAGTGGTTGAACTTGTCTATGCGTTATTGGATATAAGATAAAGAGAAATAATAGAAAACAAGCTACGAATAAACACAAACAGTAAGGGGGTTAAGTAAAATGAAAAATGAAGTCAACACAGAAAAAACATCTATGCTTGGGAAAGATCCTGCATTAACGCCAATACCAGAGAATGATCGTCAACATTGGATGACACCAACAATGATATTTGGTGGGCTTGAATTTACCATTCCCGTTTTAATGGTAGGAGCAAGTTTATCGGCTAGTTTCGGATTAGGTAAGATTTTTTTAATATTGATCATTGCTTTATTTGTTTTTCAATGGCTTGGTAATGCATTACAAGGATATATCGGTGCAAAAACAGGGCTACCTTCTTCAGTTATTGCCAAAACAAGCTTTGGAACGGTTCAAGCTAAGTTAATAGTTGGATTGACAATATTTATTGTTTCACTTGGCTGGTGGGCATTACAAACGGCTGTTGCTGGAAATGCCATTGCTGCTATGTTTGGGATCGACTATAAACATGACTGGTTAGCTTGGGCAATAGTCACGACAGTGGCAGGTCTTCTTTTTGCTGCACCTTCAATTATTGGCTATGGTTCAATGAAGTGGACAGATTATTTAGCTGTCCCATCGGGTTTATTGTTAATTGTTGGTGGTATTTATTTAGCATTAAAAAATACGGGCTGGCAGACAATTGCATCTTGGAGTCCTGAACCATCGATGACCATAATGGCAGCTATTAGCCTTGTAATTGGTGTCAATGTGTCACAATGGGTAATTGCTTCTGACTACACTCGTTACGCAAAGCCGACTTGGAAAGACAATTTTATTATTCCAAGTGGGATAGTTTTAATTGGATTCCCTCTATTTATTGTAGGAGCCATCATGTCTGTGGGTGTGGGAGATCCTGATATCGTGAATGTTATGATGAATTTAGGTTTTCCAGTTTGGGGCTTTCTCATCTTATGGTTAGCTACTTGGACATCTCAATTGGTTAACAATTACAGTATGGGATTAGCGTTAGCTAATGTTTTAAATGTGACATCAGGTAAGGGGCGTGCGTTACTCACATTTATTGGTACCATAATTGCCATAATCATTGCGTTAATGGGCATTCTAGATTACTTCACAGACTTTCTGTATTTAACAGCTTTGCTTTATCCAGCAATAGCAGGTGTTATGTTTGCTGACTTCTTTTTAATCCGTAAAAGACAATGGGTTGAAATAAAAGGATGGAATTGGATGGCTACCATTGCTGTCGTTGCAGCTGTTATGATTGGGTACTATTTCCAATATGTAAATCCAATGGGTTTACCTGCAGTACTATCTTTATTTGTTTCGATCGTTGTTTATTTAATCGCAATGAAAGTAAAGAAACAAGTGGCCCCTGATCAATTTACAGGAAATAATCTATCGGATTAGGGATTAATCAAAGGATACTGGAGGATCATTTTTGAAGGTAGTTCCATATTAAAATAAAATGCAACTTTACAATGGAAATCGTAACAGGAGTAGAGATTTTTTCTATGAGTTTCAAATTAATAGAACGGCCACTTTCAGTAATACGATCAACATGAAAGTGGCCCTTTGGTTGAGACAGCTACCATTAATGTTTGATTTCTTCAATGACTTTTTCTTTTAAATCATTCTCCATAGAAGATAGTTTTACTGTATTTGTGAGGCGTTCCTTTAATTCTTTATCAGTCATAATGCCACGTTCCTCTAAAATTTGTATAAGTAGATTCAATGTTAGCATATTTTTAATTTCCGCTGCTTTTGTCCCCATATAAAACCCTCCAAAATGATAGAATTACTACCCCTTTAGTGTACTCCTTTTTGAAAAGCGTAACACAGAATGGACAAAAACAAGCAAATTTATTTCGTGTCCCGGAATATGTGGGTAAAAATAAGCAATCCAATGACAAGCTATTCGATGAGATAAATTTGATAGAACAGGACCATGAAAACAGTGAATATTGTTTTGAATGGGGTCATACCTTCGTAACAGGAGGGATTCAATGGTCAAACGGTTTGGGCTTGTTATAGGATTGTTAGTCGTCATCATATCTCTATTGATCCTGTTTGATAAAATAAAAATAGATAATAAATCAGAAACAACAAAAGAGGGACAACCGCTTATTACGAATGAAGAGTTGAGCCTATCTAGATTGAAGGATAAGCTTCTTGAAAAGTATGTTGGCATTGATGTCAAAACGACTGCAGAAAAGGAATTGGTGATCCAGGTTGTAGGCGAAGAAGACTATTTCCAGTCCGTCAAAAAAGATATGGAATCCATTGCAAAAAATGTGATTAAAACCTCCGCATTAAAGGACTATCCGATTGTTTTTGAAAGATGGGAGTTCACTTCATTGCTTGATGACAACAAAATGCTGGGGGCTGATATTAACCTGTTGATGGAAGATTTAATCAAAGGCTTAGAGACTTTTGATGTATACGAATATTTAGTCATTGAAAATCGAACAACCATTACGATTCAAACAACGATAAAGAGTGCCACTCATGAAGATTTACAGTTAGCTATGAGGATGGAACAAGCCATTAAGAAGATTTTACAAACAAATGCATCACCAAATCAGTCCTATGTCATTAACATATTAAATACACAGCGGGAAAAACTAAATTAGCTATCTTAAGTCATGACAAAGGCATCGAGAAATAACGCTCGATGCCTTTGTCATGGCTATGTAGTGAATGCAAAGAGTGCTTGATAAAGGGTTGCTAGGAGTGCAACGAAGTGCATATCGTCTGTTTGGAAAAGCTTAAATAGTATGCCTGTTCGTACTAGTTCGTTTTCAATAGGATTTGCACTGGCAATCTTTTCATCATTGCAATATAAATAAGCTGTAGAGGTAAAATCCTTTTCAAATCGAAAATGTAAATCGTCCATTTTGAATGCATAAGAGGATTCTAATAATTGGACTGTTTTTCGCTGAATCGGTATCGAGCTACCATCAGGCATCCTAATTTGATGGCTGACCCCTTTTGCTAATAGGGTAGATTGTACTTGAAAAAGTGGTGCCCCTGACGTAGTTCGCGTTTCATAACGATACGGTAATGTTTGCTGAGCCGCTACTAGCAGGACGGCATTCAGTATTTTACCAGTAGAGGAACGATCTACTTTTTGAAGCATACATATTGTTTCGTTGTGTTCATTCACGATTGGGATATCCGTAAAGCTTTTAAAAGCTTTTGGATAGGTAAGTGTAAATGTTGCCATAAAGAAACCTCCAGTCATTATCTATACGAGTAAGCAGTCGAGGAGGTTTCAAGAAAATTTACTTACTAAAGAACAAGCCGAGCAATGTAACATAATCACTTTATTTCCAAACAAAGAGGCTGCTGAAATGGCGAATATTTCGCTTTCAGTAGCCTTTTTGTTGTTATGGCATTGAAGTATGTCCTGCAAGAGCACGTTTTTCTTGCTCCGTATCAAATTCTTTTTCCATTTTTGACACGACCACTGTTGCCACGCCGTTTCCAATTAGATTTGTCACTGCACGTGCCTCTGACATAAAGCGATCTACGCCAATTAATAGGGCAATTCCTTCTACTGGAATCATAGGAAAGGCTGCCAATGTTGCGGCAAGTGTAATAAAGCCAGAGCCTGTTACACCAGCTGCTCCTTTAGAGGTAAGCATTAAGATGGCTAGTAACGTAATTTGATGCCAAACATCTAAATCCACCCCATATGCCTGTGCAATAAAGATAGCAGCCATTGATAAATAAATGGAAGTGCCATCTAAATTAAACGAGTAACCAGTTGGGATAACGAGCCCTACTACTTGCTTAGAACAACCATAGTTTTCAAGTTTACGCATCATGGAAGGTAGTGCAGATTCAGATGAAGATGTCCCAATAACGATAAAAATTTCATCTTTAATGTATTTAATAAATTTAAAAATACTAAAGCCGAAGTAGCGTGTAATTAATCCGATAATCACAACAATAAAAATAAACATTGTAGTATAGACGGATAACATTAAAAATCCTAAATTTCCAAGTGATTTAAGTCCGAAGTTTCCGATTGTATAACTCATGGCACCGAACGCACCAATAGGAGAAATTTTCATTACCATGTTAACAATTTTAAAGAAAATATCTGCTACTTGTTCAAAAAATTTAATAACAGGTTTTGCTGGTTCTCCAATCGCTGCTGCAGCTAGTCCAAATAAAACAGCTGAGAATAAGACAGGTAATAATTCACCATTCGCTAATGCACCTACCACATTTTCAGGGATAATTTGCATGATAAAAGCACCTAAGCCATGTTCTGCAGCCGCCGCATCTGTATATTGTGAAACATCAGCACCGCTGGCAGCATCTGTATTAAAGCCTTTTCCTGGTTGAACAATATTGACAACAATTAAGCCAATCGCAAGTGCAAATGTTGAGACAATTTCAAAATAAATTAAAGCCTTCCCACCAATTTTCCCAACCTTTTTGACATCCCCCATACTACCAATACCGATGACGACTGTTAAGAAAATAATCGGTGCTATTAACATTTTAATTAGTTTAATAAAGATGTCCGCTAATATTTTTAGCTTTGCCCCGAACTCAGGGAATGTTGCCCCGACAATGATCCCTAGTACAATGGCAATCAACACTTGTACTGTTAAGTTTTTAAAATTTATCCGCATAATAGTTCTCCCCCTACAACATCTATGAATATTGTGTGAACGCTTTCATGTGGTTATCATAGCTGAAATTTTCCGACAATAGTGTTTATGACCGTAATGTTTGTATTGTTCATTTTGTTCATTTTTTAGGGAGGGGAGAGATAAAGCTAGTAATAACAGGGGTTTCAGGCTGTTTTATAGTAGATTTGAGATTATCTAATCTATTATAATACAAAAGAAAAAATCCTTACGGTTAGTAAGGATCTTTCATTAATGAACAAAAGTATTAAGGCGCAACGATTTTTTCAATCTCTGTTAAGATGCGATCATTTTGAATATGGGCTTTATAAAAATCGTAGACAGGCGCAAGCTGCTCTTTAAAGCGCTGTCTTTCTAGTGGACTCATTGTATAAACATCAAAGTCATCTTGCTGTTTAAGCTTCTGCATATCTTTTTCATTCATCAGTGCAGCCTGTTCAAATTGCCAATCTGTTGTTTCTTTCATGGCATCCAACAATTGGTGTTGAATTTTTACAGGCAAGGAATTCCAAAAGGTTTCGTTCATTAACACAGCATAGCCCAAAATACCATGCTGGGTGATGGTCATATGTTTCTGTACTTTGTAAAAACCTTTTGAGTAAATATTCGATGCTGTATTTTCCTGCGCGTCAATCGCATGCTTCTCTAAATCTGTAAAAACCTCGCTAAAGGAAATGGGCATAGGCGTTGCTTTGACCACTTCAAATTGCTTTTCCAATGTTTTACTAGGCATCGTTCGCACACGTAAGCCCTGTAAATCCTTAAATGTATGGATAGGATGATCAGAAGAGGTTAAATGCTTAAAGCCATTGTACCAAAAGCCAAGTCCCTTAATATGAAACGGCTCTAGTTCGTTGACTAATTGTTCACCTATAGAACCCGTCAGAACCTCCTTGACTTCATCATCTGTCTTAAATAAATAAGGTAAATCCAATACCTGCCAATTAGGAACATAAGCGGTCATCTTCGAAAAAGTAGGAATAATCATTTCTACGTCTCCCTTTTGTAAAGCCTGGAACTCATTTTCATCATTGAATAAAGAAGAATTTGAGTAGACATGTACTTTAACTTTCCCATTTGTTTTTTCTTCTACTAGCTCAGCAAATTTATTGGCCGCTTGTCCTTTAGGCGTATTCTCAGCAACTACATGACTCAAATGAATCGTTATTTGTGTGTCTAACCCATTTTGCTCATCATCATAGGGAAGTGGCTTGGCAAAGAGTAATCCTTGCTGAATACTAATGGTAACGATTAAAGCAAAGACAGTAATCATCGTTCCTATAATAAATTTTTTCATTGAATACACCCAATTTATTCGTATTTTCTGATGTTTTTGTTATTCTAACATATGGAGTACGCTAAAATATAGTAGGAGGGAGGCGGTCATCTTGAAATTTCAAAAGTTATCGATGCAGAGAAAAATCATGTCACTGACGTTTTTTATTCTGATGCTTTCCTTTAGTATTGGTGGTACTTTCTTATTAGGGTTTGTGATGAATGAACAGAAAACAAAACTAAGTGATCAAGCACTACTAGTGGCCAAAACCGTCTCACAGCTTCCTGAAATAAAAACGTATATTGCTAGCGAAAATCACCTCGAGGCCATTCAACATATTAACCCTGTAGTAGAAGAAATCCGTGATATCAATGGAGCAAAGTATATTGTTGTTCTTGATATGGAACGTCGAAAATATTCTCACCCCAATAGCCAGGAACTTGGTCGAATATCGCAATCGGGTGATTTAAACGCTGCGTTTTCTGAGCATTATTATACGTCGATCGCTCGTGGAGAGCATGGTGATATGGTGCGTGCATTTGTACCGATTATGAATCAAGAAGGTCAACAAATCGGTGTTACGGTAGTGGGGTTCAGTGTACTTACAGTAGTGGAATTACTACAATCAATGGAAACAGAGCTGATGATTACTGTTCTATTATCTTTAATCTTTAGTGTATGGGGTGCACGAACTTTAGGGCTTCATATGAAGAAGCAAATGTTTGGATTAGAGCCTCATGAAATTGCCAAAATGTATGTGGAGCGTACAGAAACATTTAATGCCATGCATGAAGGCATCATTGCCATCGACAATGATTTGACCATCACAATTTTTAATGAAAAAGCTTGTGATATATTAGGTGTTCATGAAAAACCCTCTGTACTAATTGGTCAGAAAATCTTTCATGTCCTGCCTGATACACGACTTCCAGAAATTTTAGAGCTAGATCAGCCATTATTTAATCGTGAGCTATATATTAATAATCACAGTATTATGAGTAACCGAATTCCGATACAGGTTAATGGGGAAACCGTCGGGGCAGTAGCCATGTTTAAAGACCGTACGGAAGTGAAAAAGCTTGCAGAAGAACTAACGGGCGTTCGAGCTTTTGTCCAAGCTCTGCGCGTACAAACGCATGAGCATAAAAATAAACTGCATACGATAGCAGGTCTTTTACAGCTCGGTCATCATGAACAGGCACTCACTTATATAACGCAAGTGAAGGAAGAACATGATGAAATCACGAATTTTTTAAATGAACGTATAAAAAATGAAAATATTTCTGGGCTATTGCTTAGTAAAATTTCTTATGCTAAAGAACAAGGAATTCGACTAGAGATTGATCGTGAAAGTCGATTAACATCCTTCCCACCTAATTTGGATCATCATGATTTCGTTATTCTATTTGGTAATTTAATCGAGAATGCATTTGATGCATTAAAAGATGTACAGGTTGAGGAGAAAGTGATTCATGTTTCAGTAGATGAAGATGAGGATGTCCTTGCGATTTTAGTAACGGATAACGGTGTTGGCATGACGGAAGAGGTCAAACAGCACATATTTGACAATGGTTATTCTACAAAAGAGAAAAACTACCGTGGAATAGGGTTGTTCCTAATAAAAGAAATCGTTGAAAAAGGACAGGGTGATATTGAAGTCATCAGTGAACCCAACAAAGGGACAAGTTTTTTAATCACCTTTTATTATTCATAATTGGATGGAGGGCAGACAGTGGCACAAATCAAAGTATTATTAATTGAGGATGATCCAATGGTGCGAGAGGTAAATCGTCAATTTATTGAAAAGGTAGAACATTTTCAAGTGATTGGACAGGCATCTAATGGCTTAGAGGGCATTACACAAATTCGTCATCATCAGCCTGATTTAGTCTTTATGGATATTTTTATGCCCGAGCAAGATGGTATTACGAGTTTACGCAAAATACGCGAGCTGGATTTACCAGTGGATGTCATCACTGTAACGGCTGCGAATGATATGGAGACGGTGAAACAGGTACTGCATCTAGGTGTCTTTGATTATATTATGAAGCCATTTTCATTTGAACGAGTCAAAGGGACACTTGACAATTATTTACGCTTTAAGAAGCAAACACAAATAGAACGAGAGCTTACACAGGGAGAATTGGATCAGTTATTTCATTATCGTGATGAAAAAAATAACATAGAGCTATCACATACACTACAATCAGAGAAAAATCTTCCAAAAGGTTTTAATCGTACAACACTCGAAAAGGTGGTGCACTTTTTACAATCGGTAGATGGTGCATCGGCTGAAGAGGTAGCAAGTGGAATAGGAATTGCCCGTGTAACGGCCAGAAGATATTTGGATTATTTAGAGAAGCAAGAGGAAATTACAATGGATGTCCATTATGGAGGCATTGGTCGCCCTATCAACTATTATTTTAGTAAATAGAGAAAATCCTGATTGTCATCATGGCAACCAGGATTTTTTAGCTATTAATTAATAAGGCAATATTTTATCAACAGGTGTTGGCGTTTTAATTTTCGGCAGGATTTTATTTAATGTTACCGTACGCTTAATCTCGTGTGTAGAAGGGTCATTTTCATCAAATTGATCAAGGAAGGAAATAACCTCTTTTACAATCGGTGTTGGCGTAGAAGCACCTGCTGTGACAGCTACAATGTTAATGCCTTTTAACCATTCTACTTTTAGCTCTGAAACGTCAGCAATTCGATAGGATGGTGTTCCTGCAATTTCTACAGAGACTTGTGTTAAACGGTTGGAGTTATTTGATTTAGGATCACCTACAACAATTAGTAAATCCGCTTCTCCTGCTTGCTGAGCAACAGCTTCTTGACGAACCTGTGTAGCTAAACAAATCTCTTTGTGTACCTCTATATGTGGGAACTTTTCTTTTAAACTATCCATTAAATGGGCGACATCCCATTGACTCATTGTCGTTTGATTTGTGACAAGTAATTTATCGTTCGTTAATTGTAACGCATCAATATCAATAGAGGACTGCACTAAGTGGACATGATCCGGAGCAACGCCAATGGCACCCTCTGGCTCGGGATGTCCTTTTTTACCAATGTAAATAATATCATAGCCTTCTGCAGATTTTTCGCGAATTAAATCGTGAGTAACTGTTACATCAGGACATGTAGCATCAATGGACACTAAGCCTTTTCGCTTCGCAATTTCACGAATTTCTGGTGAAACACCGTGTGCTGTGAAAATGACCGTACCTGTTTCAACTTGCTCAATAATTTCTTGGCGGTTTTCACCATCTAACGTGATGATACCATCCTCTTCAAACGCGTCTGTGACATGTTTATTATGCACAATCATCCCTAAGATGTAGATAGGTCTTGGTAATGTTTTATCAAGTGCGGCATTACGTGCGATCACCATCGCATCGACAACACCGTAGCAATAGCCACGTGGATTAATTTTCAATACTTGCATGGTTGTGACTCCTTTCAAGCTTACCTATCTACATTATAACGGACAGGGACGGTGAATACAAAGAAACGTTCATTTACATAGGTGGTTGGAAAATACGTGGTTTGGATGGAAGTGGTTCAGCTGGCGTAAATGATGCACTTTGCCTAGATGATCGTCTACTTCCAGTAGCGGCCTTACTATCACTACCTGCTGCTTCAGCGCCAGCTCCAGCGGAAGGAAGTCCTTGGAATCCTTTGTACAATTTTAAAAGAGATGGAATATTTTTCACCATCGGCATGGCTTGTTGGATATAAGGGGTATAGGTTTTAGCCGTATTGAATAAACTGTTGGCTTGCTGTAAAAACGAACCGACTTTCGAAGCTTCTTGCACAGGTGGCATCGGCATTTGCCCTCCAAAGGAACCTATTCCATTAGCCATTGGAAAGCCGCCTGGAATTCGTGGTGGAACAGGAAAGCCTCCAGGCGGGAAAAAGGACTGTGGCGACATCTGTGAAGGTGTTGGCATGGGCATGGGCATTCTCATGCCACCCGGATACATAGGGTATGGATAAGGTTGTCGAAATACCATAATGATCTCCTTTCTACTTGTTTTTCATTGATGACATACCTGACTATAGCTATGATATGCAAAGGCTAATGGTAGGGTGCGATAATTTATAAGGTGAATTCATCAATGAAAGAGCAGAAGTGCAGATAAACCTTCTGCTTCGATCTTCTTATTTTATTCATCTTCATGATAGCGAAGCATTCGATAGCCGACTCGCACATGTGTTTGTATAAGTTTAGGCTGTGCTGGGTCGGCTTCTATTTTTTTTCGAAGTGTTGCCATAAAAACTCGTAAACTTGGAATATCTGATTGGAGGGCATTATGCCAGATTTCTTTTAAAATAAAATTATGGGTTAGAACCTTTCCAACATGCTTGGATAAAACAACTAAAAGTTTATATTCAATAGGTGTGACATGTATTTCTTTTCCATTCACTAATACTGTTTGATTGACATAATTGATTTGAAGATAACCATTGGTAAATGTTGAACTTTCCTGTTCAGGTGGATGTTCATAGGCTGCTCTGCGCAATGCTACACGAATTCTTGCTAATAATTCTTCCACACTGAAGGGCTTCGTGACATAATCATCTGCACCTGCATCCAAAGCGTTAATTTTATCATATTCTTCCCCACGCGCACTGACGACAATAATGGGCGTTTGAGTCCAACTTCTAATTTTTGTAATAAGCTCTACACCATCCATGTCCGGTAGTCCTAAATCTAAAATATAAACATCGGGTTTCATGGTAATAGCTTTTTGAAGTGCACTGTTCCCATCTTGAGCAATGTCGAATTCATAATGCTGGGTAGATAATGTCATTTTAATTAAATTGGCAATGGCCACATCATCTTCTACTACTAGAATTCGTTTATTCATCAAATTTCTTTACTCCTTTTTCAGTGAAAAGTTAAAAATTGTTCCTTGCGGTTTATTATCTGAAACAGTTATGTGACTACCATGTAACTTTAAAATTGTTTGACACAGTGCTAAGCCTAGCCCCAGTCCTCGTCTACTATCACTGCGTTGGACCTTGCCAGTCGTAAACGGCTCAAATAAGCTACCTTTTAAGGAATCATCAATTCCTGGCCCATTATCCGAAATGCTGAAATTTACTAAACCATCACATTCCTTCACCGAGATAGTAATGTCACTGCCTGGAGGGGTGTAAGTCAATGCATTATCAATGATATTGACGAAAACCTGTATAATCAATCTAGCATCCATTAGGCTCAATAAAAATTCTGGTTCTATTTGATAGGATATTTTATGAGAATTGTTTTGGTGAACAACATGGGAAAGAGCCTCTTGAATAATATCTTCTACTAATTCCATTTGCATTTCTAAAGCAAATTGTCCATCCTCTAGCTTAGAAACAGCTAGTAAGTTTTCTACCATTTGGACAAGCCATTTTGAATTATTAAAAATATCCTCATATAATTTGTTTTTTTCACTATCAGGTATTAATGATGCATTATTCAGTAAGATATCCGCATTTCCAGAAATAGCAGTAAGCGGTGTTCGAAGGTCATGGGATATGGCCCGTAACAGGTTAGCTCGCATCTGCTCCATTTCAGCCTCTCGCGCTACTTCTTCATTGAGCTTCTGTAAATACCATTTATCCATTGCGAATGAAAAATCATTAATGATGGCGTGCAAAATATTGCGTTCAAATGCAGGTAGAGGCAATAATTTAGACAGTGCAATACCAATAACCCCCTTAACATGACTATTAGAAATAACAGGTATATAGTAAGCACTCACTTCAGGAAATATATCTGTTGATACACCAGCTACATGCTTATTATTCGTCACCCAGCTCACGACGCCATGCTCGTTTGGATTATTGAAAAGTGTAGCTATTTTTTGATTTTCTATTGCAGATATTTTCTCCGTTCGGAAAAAAGTAGATTTCCCAATTACCTGATTGTCTATTTCAAAAAATTGCACAGGTTTTTCTACTAATTTGACAATTTGAGTCATACCTTCCGTAATAATTTCTTCGATAGACTTTGCGTGTTGCAGTCTCCGATTCGTTTCAAGGAGTACTTCCATTCGATAAGATTTCCGTATGGCTATAGTAGTTTGCGCCTTGATCTTTTTCGTTAAACTACTTGTAATTACACCAGAGAGAAACATGATAAAAAAAGTCATAGGATAGTCACGATGATACGCATCAAATGAAAACCGTGGCTCTGTAAACAAATAATTAAAAAGTAAAACAGCAACGATAGAGCTAATAATGCTCATTATCCATCCTGATGACCAAATAGCAAGAATGAGAACACCTAGAATATAAATGGTTATAATATTAGGCTCACTAATATCAATGGAATACAAATATAAGCCGACTATGGATATTACGCTAAATACGATAAACATTTTAAATAGATCAAGCCATTCAAATGCCAGTTTATTTTTGATACTAGGAAAGTAGAATTGTTCATTTTCTTGATCTGGCACTATGTGTATAGATAAATTCGGCACATATTCGTTAAGGCGATCACTAATTTTGGTGTTTGGCTGCCACCATTTTTTTCTCATACTTGTTCGACCGATGACAAGTTTAGTGACACCACTAACTTGAGCATAGTTGGCAAGGGCTGCGGCTACGTCATCTTCTTGAACAATGACAACATGACCGCCAAGCTGTTCAACAAGTTTGATGTGCTGTTGTAAGCGTTCTGAATCGGCGTGATTTCTTTCATGTGCCTGCATGTTTTGAACATAGAGAGCGGTAAATTTGCCATGTAAGGCTTGTGCAAGCCTTGCAGTAGTTCGAATCACTTTTGCATTTGTAGGAGAACTACTGATTCCTACAAGTAAGTGTTCTTCAATTTGTACATAATTTCTGACAGATTCGTTACTGTTTAATTGTTGATAGTTGATTGTATCGGCTGTTCGTCGTAATGCGATTTCCCGTAGTGATACTAAATTTTGTCTGCGGAAAAAAGAATGTAAAGCTTTCTCTGCCTGTTGCTTGACATATACCTTTCCATCTTGCAGACGTTGAATTAATTCGTCTGGTTCAATATCGACCACTTTTATTTGTGCAGCTTGATCAATTAAATAATCAGGAATACGTTCTCGCACTTTAATCTCAGTGATTTCTTCTACTAAATCATGAAGACTTTCAATATGCTGAATATTTACAGTTGTAAAAACATGTATCCCTTTAGCAAGTAGTTCTTCAACATCTCCAAAACGCTTCTTGTGCCGCATCGTTGGCACGTTAGAATGGGCCAATTCATCGATCAGGACAATTTCTGGTTGGCGCTGCAATACGGCATCTATATCCAATTCCTGAAATATTTTTCCCTTGTAGGTTATTATCTTTGTAGGAATTTGCTCAAGTCCTTCTAGTAATGCTAACGTTTCTGGACGAGGATGCGGCTCCACATAGCCAACCACTACATCTTTACCGAGTTTTTGTGCCTGATGTGCCGCATCTAACATGGCATAAGTTTTACCTACCCCTGCAGCATAGCCGAGAAAGATTTTTAATTTCCCTTTAGTTTGTTCCTCCTGTTGAAGCCTCGCAAGAAACATCTCTGGAGTTGGGCGTTTATCTTCCATCCTCTTTCACCTCATTTGTATTATAGCGTTAACTTCCATTAAGAAAGTGTAAAGATTTTGCTTCTTTATCCTTTCTTAATAGAAAAAAGGATTTCCTAACACTACATTAATTTGAAAGTCAGTATGATGAGAGCATCCTTAAGGAGAAGAGGTGTTACGATTGATGGATTTTTTTATGATGGGCTTACTAATCATAAGCTTTGCTTGTGTTTTGGCGTTAACAGTATGGTGCTACAAACTAGTAGAAGAGTAACGAGGAGGAAGTCAATTTGTGGATTTTTATGGGAGTAGTACTAGTATTTCTATTTGGTTATTTAGGGCATGCATTACTTTATCCAGAAAATTATTAAAGGCTGGGGGGACACACTATGTGGCAAATAGCCATCGTACTCATTATCTATCTACCGCTCGTTATTTTAACGGGTCATTATTTATATCGAGTAACATTACAACAAAAAACTTGGCTTGATCCTCTATTAGATAAAGTCGACGCAGCAATTTATAAAGTTTGCGGCATTAAACGACTTGATATGACGGGCAAAGAATATGTACTTTCATTAATTATTTCAAATGCCATGATGGTGTTTGTGGGATATATAATACTACGCATTCAAGCATTACTATTTTTAAATCCAAATAATATTGACAACATGGAAGCTACTCTTTCGTTTAACACAATTATTTCTTTTATAACGAATACAAATCTTCAGCATTATAGTGGTGAATCTGGACTCAGCTATTTATCACAGATGCTAGTCATTACTTTTATGATGTTTACATCAGCAGCTACAGGTTATGCCGCTTGTATGGCTTTCTGTCGTAGATTAGTAGCTAAAACAGATACGATAGGGAATTTTTTTGTCGATTTTGTTCGTGTTATTACTCGTATTTTAATGCCTTTTTCCATTGTTGTGGCTCTTATTTTAGTATCTCAAGGATCACCTCAAACCTTCAATGGCAATCAAACAGTACAAACAATAGAGGGTAAATTGCAAGATATTGCACTTGGACCTATTGCTTCTCTTGAATCTATTAAACATATAGGGACAAATGGTGGTGGTTTTAACGGAGCCAATTCAACCACACCTTTTGAAAATCCGACCGTTCTTTCAAATATAGTAGAGATGTTATCTATGATGTTATTACCAGGGGCATGTGTCATCGCTTTTAGTCTGATGGTTGCCTACAGAAAAGAGAAAACTATTTTTGGAAAACAGGGGTTAGCTATTTTTACGGCAATGAGTATATTGTTCCTCGTAGGATTAGTGACTGTGTACATTGCAGAGAAGGCTGGTAATCCATTCATTAGTGAACTCGGCATTACACAGGAGCTTGGGAGTATGGAAGGAAAAGAAATACGCTTTGGGGTAGCACAATCGGCATTATTTACGACTGTAACGACTGCATTTACTACAGGGTCTATTAACAATATGCATGATACTTTAACGCCACTTGGTGGTCTAGTACCTATGTTTAATATGATGCTCAATGTTGTGTTCGGAGGCAAAGGAGTTGGCCTGATGAACATGATGATGTATGTCCTGCTGACCATTTTCATTGCCTGTCTAATGATTGGTCGATCTCCACAGTTTTTAGGTAAAAAAATCGAAGAAAAAGAAATGAAATTAATTGCTCTTTGTATTCTAATTCATCCTGCTATTATTTTGCTCTTTTCAGCACTTGCGGTTGCAACACCATCTGGAATAGCTGGAATAACGAATCCAGGGGCACATGGATTATCACAAGTTCTATATGAATTTGCCTCTGCCTCTGCCAACAATGGCTCTGGCTTCGAAGGTTTAGCGGATAATTCAACCTTTTGGAATATAACAACAGGTTTTGCTATGTTCTTTGGTCGTTATGTAACTATAATTATTCAATTAGCTATCGCTTCTTTACTTGCTAATAAAGTAAGGCATAGCGATTCAGTAGGGACATTAAAAACGGATACGACAACTTTTACTTTTTTACTTGTGGCTGTCGTTTTGATGATTGGTGCGCTGACATTTTTACCAGCTTTAGCACTTGGTCCAATTACAGAGCACTTACAACTTTATTCTTAATGAGGAGAGACACATATGGAAACAGCAAGAAAAAGTTTTATGACTGGCGTCATACTAAAAAGAGCATTAATAGATGCTTTTAAGAAATTTAGCCCCATATATATGCTGAAGAATCCTGTTATGTTTGTTGTGGAGGTAGGATTTTTGTTCGTGTTACTATTAGTTCTTTTTCCAAATTTGTTTGGTAATGAGAGTGGAGAACATGCACGATTATATAATGGTATTGTAGCTATTATTCTATTTGTTACGATTCTATTTGCCAATTTTGCAGAGTCGATTGCAGAAGGAAGAGGGAAAGCACAGGTCCAAACATTAAAAAAAACAAAGACAGTGACACAGGCACGTGTTTTGCTAAATGATGGTTCTGAAATTTTTAAACTGGCACATGAATTAAAAAAAGGAGATATGGTGTTAGTTCAAGCTGGAGAGGTCATTCCCAATGATGGGGAGGTCATTGACGGAATTGCTACTGTAGATGAATCCGCAATTACAGGTGAATCTGCTCCTGTAGTGAAAGAACGGGGCGGAGATTTTTCGTCAGTTACGGGCGGGACGACGGTGACAAGTGATTGGTTGATAATCGAAATTACTTCCATGCCTGGTGAATCATTTCTAGATAAAATGATAACGCTTATTGAAGGAGCTAGTCGCAAGAAAACACCAAATGAAATAGCACTTAACACACTTCTTGTAAGTTTAACGATTATTTTTCTATTAGTTGTGGTGTCACTCTACCCAATGACAACTTATTTAAATGTGCCGATTTCTATCGCTACATTAATTGCCCTGACAGTTTGTCTAATTCCGACAACAATTGGTGGATTATTGTCGGCGATCGGAATTGCAGGAATGGATAGAGTAACACAATTTAATGTTATTGCGATGTCTGGTAGAGCGGTAGAGGCATGTGGAGATGTAGATACATTAATCCTAGATAAAACAGGAACGATCACGTATGGAAATCGCATGGCAGCTGAGTTTTTACCAGTAAAAGGGGTGGAAACTAAGGATTTAATTCGAGCTGCATGGCTAAGTTCTCTAACAGACGATACACCAGAGGGGAAATCTATTTTATCATTGGCCACCCAATTAGGGGTAAATACGGACAGTGAAGAAAACATGATTAAGTCAAGTGAGCATATTCCATTTACCGCACAGACACGAATGAGTGGTTTAGATACACTAGATGGCACTAAAGTTCGAAAGGGAGCCACTGATACGATAAAAAAAGAATGTATGAAAGCAGGTCATAGCATTCCTAGCAATTTGGATCAATTGGTTCAACAAGTGTCTTCTGTTGGTGGGACACCACTGTTAGTAGCGTTAAACGATAAAATTTTAGGGGTCATTTATTTAAAGGATGTCGTCAAGGCTGGACTGAAGGAACGCTTTGAACAACTTCGTGCAATGGGCATTAAAACGATTATGTGTACGGGTGATAATCCACTTACTGCAGCAGCAATCGCAAAGGAAGCGGGCGTAGATAGCTTTATTGCAGAAAGTAAGCCAGAAGATAAAATCCAAGTGATTAAAGACGAGCAGGCACAAGGTAAAGTTGTAGCGATGACGGGTGATGGTACGAATGATGCGCCAGCACTGGCACAGGCGAATGTAGGGCTTGCCATGAATTCAGGAACCAATGCAGCAAAGGAAGCTGCGAATATGGTTGATTTAGATTCAAATCCAACTAAAATTATTGAAGTTGTCGAAATTGGCAAGCAGTTGCTAATGACTCGCGGTGCTTTAACTACATTTAGTATTGCAAACGATATCGCAAAATATTTTGCTATTATTCCAGCTATGCTAATGGTTGCTGTACCTGAGATGAAAGCATTAAATATTATGAATCTCAATTCACCTACTAGTGCCATTATTTCTGCCTTAATTTTTAATGCGGTCATTATTCCATTGCTTATTCCAATCGCCATGAGAGGCGTTAAGTATAAGCCAATGAGTGCCGCGAAATTATTGAATAAAAATTTGCTTGTGTACGGTGTTGGCGGAATAATAGCACCGTTTATTGGCATTAAAATCATTGATCTACTAGTAGGACCATTATTTCGTATAGTTGGATTATAGGGAGGAAGCTATATGCGAAAAATTTTTGATAGTTCTAAGCAGGCATTACTTATAACAATCGCCATGTTCATTATATGTGGTTTAATATACCCGTTTGCCGTGACAGCTTTAGCCCAAGGGGTGTTTCATCAACAAGCAAATGGCAGTTTAATCGAAATGGACGGTCAAGCGGTTGGTTCTGAATTAATCGGTCAAAATTTTACTGCTCCAGAATATTTCTGGGGGCGTGTTTCATCTGTTAACTATAATATTTATACGAAAGAGGATATGCTACCAGATGACAATGGCGAAGTGAGCTACAGTGGTGTTAGCTCAGGTACATTTAACTATGCATCAACGAATCCAGAATTGAAGAAACGGATAGAGGCAGATATCGAGAAGTTTTTACTTGCAAATCCATCCGTACAACGACAAGATATACCTTCTGATTTAATGACTGCCTCAGGTTCAGGATTAGACCCACATATTAGTGTGAAGGCGGCACAAATACAAGTGGACCGAATTGCCCAAGCAAGTGGGCTTTCAAAGGAAGAAATTAATAAAATTATAGAGGCAAATATACAAAAACGTACATTAGGAGTATTTGGAGAAAATAAGGTGAACTTCCTTATGGCGAATCTGGAAATTAAGGGGAAAATGGATAAAGTTAAAGATTAAAAAACAGGTAGAGGAAGCCTCTCTACCTGTCTCTCTATATTAAGCTTGTGAATTTACAAGGATTTTAATATGATTTCGCTCTTTCATTAATGCCTCGAAACCCTCTGTCACCACTTCATCAAGTGCAATGCGTTTTGTGACAAGCTTGTCCGCAGGGAAGTAACCTTGTGTCATGAGCTCCATTACTGCTGGGAAAATATCACGGTACGCGATAATTCCTTTGACTGAACGCTCTGATAGAACAAGATTGTTTGGTTGAATAGATGCAGTAGACTCCCAAATAGATACGATGATTGTTTCGCCTTCAAAAGTTGTGGAATCAATGGCTTGTTGTAATACCACTGGAACACCTGTTACTTCAAAGGCAACGTCTACGCCGCCGTTTGTTAATTCATGTAGACGAGCTACTGCATCTTCGTCTTTAGGGTTAATTACGGCTGTTGCACCAAGTTCTAAAGCTTTTGCGGCACGCTCTGCTGAAAGCTCTACAGCATATATTTCTGCTGCGCCTGCTGCACGTAATGCTTCGATCACAAGAAGCCCGATTGGACCTGTTCCAAATACAGCCGCTTTGTCGCCAGCTTTCAATTTACTTTGACGTACTGCATGTAAGGCAACTGCTGCTGGCTCTACAAGTGCCCCTTGTTCATAAGAAAGACCTTCTGGCATTTTGTGAACCATTTTTTCATCTACCATTGTATATTCAGAGAATCCTCCGCCACCGCCTGATAAACCGTGGAAACCTAGGTGTTTACAAATATTGTATTTCCCTTTTTTACACGCTGCACATTCACCACATGCAAGGATCGGTTCAACAACGACAGGATCTCCCACTTTAACGGATGTTACACCATCGCCAGTTTCTACGACTTCTCCTGAGAATTCATGTCCCATAACAATTGGTGCGATATCTTTACTTACATAGTGAGGTTGCTCCACTGGAATAAAGATTGGCCCAGCTGCGTATTCATGTAAATCACTACCACAAATGCCTGTCCAATGTACTTTAATCTTTACTTTTCCAGGTGTGATGACTGGTTCTTCAATGTTTTCTACACGGATGTCTTTTGCTTTATACCATCTTGCTGCTTTCATAATCTCAACCTCCTATAATATCTTACAGCACCATCATAACATGTGGGAAATATGCTAATCATTAGTTCACTATAAATTGACATAAAAATTACATATTACTAGCGTTTTCGAACATTGTTACAGCGCTTTTTTGATTGCATATTCTGCGTATTTCAAGTACCTTTGATAAGGGCTTTGTTACGGTGATTATAAAACACTAAAATTATGTTTATGCTTGTAAGAAATAGGACGTAAATATACCTTAAAGTTCGAATCATGGTACAATGAGAAAGATGTTAGGAGGAACGAATGATGTCAAAATATACTGATTATAATTTTCAGCCATTTTTGCAGGACGCCATTGCAAAACTTGGCTTTACAGAACCGACACCAATTCAAAAAGAAATTATTCCACTTTTATTAAAAGGGAAGAGTGCCATTGGACAGGCACATACAGGAACAGGGAAAACACATAGTTTTTTAATTCCAATTGTTCAACGTATTGATGCAGAAAAACAGGAAGTACAGGCCGTTATTACTTCCCCTACACGAGAGCTGGCACAGCAAATTTTTGATGCTTTAAATCAATTAATAGAAGGAACTGCTATTCAAGCGAAACTATTTATTGGGGGTACGGACAAACAACGCTCCATTGATAAATTAAAAACACAACCTCAAATTGTTGTTGGAACACCTGGACGTATTCGTGATCTTGTTTCAGCACAAGCGTTATTTGTGCATACGGCACCAATGTTAGTTGTCGATGAAGCAGATTTAGCTTTCGATATGGGCTTCATAGAAGAGATTGATGGATTTGCTTCACAGATGCCAGAAAAGCTTGAAATGTATGTTTTTTCTGCAACGATTCCAGAAAAACTTCAGCCATTTTTAAAGAAATATATGGAAGCTCCAGTGCACATCCATATGAATGATAAACGACCAGTGGCAGAAGGTATCGATTTTGTACTTGTGCCAGTGCGCTCAAAATCTCGTAACAAACGTTTATTAGAAGTCATTGAAGGTATCAATCCGTTTTTAGCCGTTATTTTTACTAACACACGTAAAACGGCAGAGCATGTTGCTGGTTATTTAAATGAGCATGGCATCCGTTGTGGCCAAATTCATGGTGATTTAAGTCCACGTGATCGTAAAAAGATGATGAAGCAAATTCGTGAACTCGACTATCAATACATTGTTGCTACTGATTTAGCGGCACGTGGTATTGATATTCAAGGAATTTCTCATGTTATTAACTATGAAATTCCAGAGGACTTGGAATTCTTCATTCACCGAGTTGGACGTACAGCACGTGCAGGCAATAAAGGAACAGCCATTACTTTATTTGAACCGTCTGATGAGGATGCAGTAGTTCGTGTCGAAAAAATGGGCATTCCATTTGTGCAAAAAGACGTAAAAGATGGCGAATGGTCTGAGTTAAAAGAACGTCACGCACGTAAAAATCGCGTGAAGCAAGAGAATGAAATCGATGTGAAAGCGAAAGCGTTAGTGCGTAAGCCTAAAAAAGTTAAACCTGGCTATAAACGTAATATGAAATGGGAAATGGAAAAAATTAAAAAACGTGAACGTCGCTTAAAAGCACGAGGTAAAAAATAAGGGGGCTTTTACATGTTACTTGGCTCACATGTTTCGATGAGTGGGAAAGAAATGCTGCTTGGCTCTAGTAAAGAGGCACTATCTTACGGTGCTAATACATTTATGATTTATACAGGAGCTCCGCAAAATACGCGTCGTAAAGCCATTGCGGATTTAAACATTATGAATGGTCTCCTGCATATGAAAGAGCACGGCATGACGAATATTGTTGTGCATGCACCTTATATTATTAATATCGGCAACACAGAAAAACCAGAAACATTCCGCCTTGGGGTTGATTTTCTACAATCTGAAATTGAACGTACAGCAGCACTGGAAGCAACGCAAATTGTTTTGCATCCTGGTGCTCACGTCGGTGCTGGTGCTGACGCTGGGATTGCGAAAATTATTGAAGGCTTAAATGAGGTATTAACACAAGACTATCCCGTTCAAATTGCTTTAGAAACAATGGCAGGGAAAGGGACAGAATGTGGACGCTCCTTTGAAGAGCTCGCGAAAATTATAGATGGCGTCACTCATAACGAACGTCTTTCTGTCTGCTTTGATACTTGTCATACACATGATGCTGGCTATAATATTGTGGAAGATTTTGATGGTGTATTAAACGAATTTGATAAAATTATCGGTGTGGATCGCATTAAAGTCTTGCATATTAATGATTCAAAAAATGTGCGAGGTGCTGGTAAAGACCGTCACGAAAATATTGGCTTTGGTCATATTGGCTTTGATGCCCTAAACTATGTGGTGCACCATCCGCAATTGATGAATGTTCCTAAAATTTTAGAAACACCATTTGTGCCGCTAAATAGTGATGCAAAATCTAAGGTAGCTCCGTATAAAGTTGAAATTGAAATGCTACGAAGTGGTACATTTAAGCCTGAGCATATTGAAGCGTTAAAAGGCTAATACCCGATATGGAGCAAGATAAAGAAGCCCGAAATCAGTATAGTACACTGATTTCGGGCTTCTTTTTACTTTGTAAACAATGCGATGAGTTGACGAGAGCGCTTTCTTCCTAAAACCGCCTCAACTTCTACTAGAATGTCCTTTGGAATGCCTAAAAAAAGCCAAGAAAATGAGAATTGCTCCAAATAAGGTCGAAGTTTTTTGACTTCCGAAGTCGTAATGTTAAAGCCTTCTTCACGAGCAATCGCGACAATTTCCTTATCTGTGCTTTGTGACAATTGCTGTAAAAATTGAATACTCAAAGTCAATCCTCCTTTATCGCGTTTTATTTTCATGACATCATGTACACACGCGCAATCAGCCCATTCGAAAAAGCATCTGTCTTCTTTTCTTTACAAAAACTGCACTTTCCTTTATACTTACAATTTGTAAATCGTAATGATTTTGAATTAGAAAGAAGCGATCATGCATGAAAACAACACTTATTGATATTGAAAATGTGTCATTTCAATATGACTATACACACGTTTTAAAAAACATCTCTTTTCGTGTAGAAGAGGGTGATTTTTTAGCACTTCTCGGTCCGAATGGTTCTGGGAAATCAACGCTATTAAAAATCATTTTAGGTTTATTAAAGCCTTTGTCTGGAGAAATAAAATTATTTGGTGAACCAAGTGCAACCTTCAAGCATCGTGAATGGATTGGCTATGTTTCTCAAAAATCTAATGCCTTTAATTCTGGATTCCCAGCAACTGTGCAAGAGGTCGTGAAAAGTGGATTAACGAAAAAAATAGGGCTCTTTAAAAGACCAGGGCGAGATGCTAAAGGGAAAGTTCAAGCAGCTTTAAAAGCAGTTGGCATGGATGCTTTTATGCATCGTAACATTGGCGAGCTATCTGGTGGACAACAACAACGCGTCTTTATTGCAAGAGCTTTAGTTAGTGATCCAAAACTACTCATTTTAGATGAGCCAACTGTCGGCATTGATCATGAGAATGTGCAGTCATTTTATGATATGCTGGCGAAATTGAATCGGGAACAAGGAATTACCATGATTCTTGTCACACACGATGTCGATACGGTATCGAATCGCATTAGCCATGTGGCATGTTTAAATCAAACCATTCACTTCCACGGCTATAAAAATGACTTTGATAATATCTCCCAGGATGCGCTAGACGCTTGGTATGGTCATTCCGTGAGAAAGATTCATTAGAAGGAGTAGGCACCATGATTGAAGCAATTTTAAACTATGAATTTTTACAAAATGCCTTTTTCTCTGGATTATTAATTGGCATTCTTGCTCCATTATTAGGTGTGTTTATTGTTGTACGAAGGTTATCCTTAATTGCGGACGCTTTGTCACATGTAACACTTGCAGGAATTGCGGGGAGCTTATATATCAGTCAGTCTGTAACAGCCTTAGCCATGCTCAATCCTATTTATCTAGGAATACTAGCCTCTGTTAGTGGCTCTATTTTAATTGAGCGTCTAAGACGTTTGTATAAACACTATGAGGAGCTTGCCATTCCTATCATTATGTCAGGTGGTATCGGTATAAGTGCCATCTTTATCTCACTGGCTAGTGGCTTTAGCACAGATTTAATGAGCTATTTATTTGGCTCGGTATCTGCAGTGTCACGCCAAGACTTATGGGTTGTAATCGGAATTGCAGCTGTTGTCATTGTCTTTTTGTTTTTATTTTTTAAAGAATTATTTGTTTTATCTTTCGATGAGGAATATGCAAAAGCTAGTGGACTGCCGGCACGTTGGGTTCATCTTTTATTTATGATTGTGACAGCACTTGTCATTGCAGCAAGTATGCGCATAGTAGGGATTTTACTTGTGTCATCATTAATGACGTTACCTGTTGCAGCTGCAATGCGCTTGGCAAAAGGCTTTAAGCAAACGATCATCTATGCTATCCTCTTTGGAGAAACGGCTGTCTTAATTGGCCTAATTAGTGCCTTTTATATGGATTTAGCGCCGGGTGGTACGATTGTTGTCACTTCGATTTTGATTTTGTTACTAGTAATCCTAGGAAAGAAAGTAGCATTTAAAATGGCTGCAAAGCAGGGGGAGGTAGCACAATGAATGTTTCAAGAGCGTGGGAAATATTAAAAGAAAATGGCTATAAAAAAACAGATAAACGGGAGTTACTATTAGATATGTTTGCTGCAACAGATAAATATCTGACGGCCCGCGATTTATTGGACGTTTTAAAAAAGGATTTTCCAGGAATGAGTTTTGATACTATTTATCGCAACCTTGCTACTTTTGTGAAGCTGGGGATTTTAGAAGAAACGGAGCTATCAGGAGAACGTAACTTCCGTATGCACTGTGAATCTGCCCATCATCACCATCATTTCATCTGTATGGACTGTGGCAACGTCAAAGAGCTGAATCTTTGCCCAATGGAAATGCTAGGAGAAAAATTGCCTGACTATGAAATTGAAAATCATAAGTTCGAAATATATGGCAAATGTCCAGATTGTAAGCATGAAACGCTGTCAAATTAAAAGACGACAGCGTTTTTTCTATGTAGAAAGAGGGTAGCACCTATATAGGGCTACCCTCTTAACTTATTAAGCTACTGCTACTCTACGGATCGCAACAATTTTATTACAATCTACAATTAAAGGAGAAGCAGGTGCTGCACCTGGCTCAAGGAAGTATGCACAGCAAGTTCGTGGATCGAAGGAAATGAAAGTCACACCTAAGAAGCTAATACCTCCAGATAAGAAGATATCTAGTGTAGTAGCAAGCTCTAATTTTCTTAATTGTTGACAAATACAACTTCTACAGTTGCTGCTCATTCTTGGTGTACATTTTTCCTCTTTTTGACAAGGACATTTCTCAACTTTACGTTGACAGCATTTTTCCACCTTTTTAGGACATTTACAGCCTTGCCAGTTCATCTGTGTCGTATATCGTTTATCTTCCATCGTCTAGACCTCCCTTCCTCTAGTTTCGTAAGGGTAACCCTTACACTAATAATCTATGTTTGGTGCATAACTAGAGGTTGGCGATATGTCCGATAGGCAGCTTAAAAATCTATATTTCTCTCAAAATCTTTTGCATTGTGTAAAGCCCTAAGCTGAAAAATTGCTATAAATATCTAATTCAAATGATTTGTATGAGGATAGATTTGCATGATTTTTTTAAACAAAAAACGACGAGTCATTACAGAAACGTAATTCGTCGTCGTTTAGTATAAGTCTATTGATGTTTTTGTTGGAACGCTACCATGAAATCTCGTAAAGCCTCACAAGCCTCAAGAGGCACTGCATTGTAAGTGGAAGCACGACAGCCACCTACAGATCGATGCCCGTTTAGCCCTACAAAGCCTGCTGCCTTCGCCTCTGCAAGGAATTGCTTTTCAAGCTCCTCATCTGCAACACGGAATGTAATGTTCATTAAAGAACGGCTATCTGAAGCCGCATGACCTTTGTAGAAGCCATTACTATTGTCAATGGCATCATAAATCACTTTGGCCTTTAATTCATTGTGTTTTTCAATTGCAGCTACGCCACCTTTAGCTTCTACCCACTTTAACACCTCTCCTAGCATATAGATACCAAATGTCGGTGGTGTATTATACAGTGAATTACTATCAGCGTGTGTTGTGTATTTCAGCATTGTTGGGATATTTTTATTGGCTTTCTCAAGCAGATCTTTGCGAATAATGACGACCGTTACCCCTGATGGACCAAGGTTTTTTTGAGCGCCTGCATAGATGATTCCGAATTTTTCAATATCCACTGGTTTTGACAGAATATCACTAGACATATCGGCAATTAATGGAACATTTCCTGTGTCAGGATAATTTCTCCATTGTGTACCGTAGATCGTATTATTTGATGTGATGTGTACATAGGCATCATCTTCATTGAATTGAATGTCTGCTAAAGCAGGAATATTGCGGTATTGGTTTTCTTTTGTGCTTGCAGCTTCAACAGGTGTACCAAACAATTTCGCTTCCTTAAAAGCTTTTTCAGACCATGAGCCTGATAATACATAGCTAGCTTTTTGCTCAGTTGTTAAGAAGTTCATAGGAATCATTGTAAATTGAAGACTTGCGCCACCTTGTAAAAATAGCACCTCATAGTTTTCTGGAATGGCATAAAGTTTTTTTAATAAAGCAATGGCTTCGTTATGTACTTCGTCGAAAATAGCACTACGGTGACTCATTTCCATAATGGACATACCTGAATCACGGAAGTTTACTAATTGCTCTTGAGCTTTTTCTAATACTTCTTGTGGTAGTGCAGATGGACCTGCGTTGAAATTGTATGCACGTTGTGTCAAAGTGGTACACTCCTTGTTTGGTTAATAACAGAACTTTACTGGATTATACCCCAATTTTCAAGAGAAAAAATAAAATTCTTAATATTTGAGCAGAATAGCGACAGACTCGCAACAAAATGGTCACATTTAAGTCTGTTTTGAAGGTTAAATACGAATGAAAAGAAGTTTTGGTCAAATAAATAAGTTGTATATTTCGTGATTTATACATATTGCTGTGATTTAATTCGTGCAATGTTCGTTTTTGAAGATATGGGAATTATTCTACCATTATAGATAAAATGTATAAGAAGCACCAAAACAAGCAAAATCGATTGCAGTACTCTCTATTTTTGAAGAAAGGGACTTCTTACTTTACGACAGGTAAAGCAAGATTTTGTATAATCATAAGAGAGAATAGGAAAAAGAGGTGTTCAAAATGTTTACAGTAGAGAAAGCTTGTTTAGTGGTTGTGGACGTACAAGGAAAGTTAGCGACAATTGTGGATGACAGTGAAGCGATGATTGACAATGTAGCAAAGTTGGTACAAGCCATGCAAGCACTTGAAGTACCTATTTTATGGCTCGAACAAAATCCAAGTCGTTTAGGTGGAACAGCACTGGATATAGCCCAGCATTTACAAGGGCAACCCATTGCTAAAATGGCTTTTAGTGCTTGCCAGGAAGAGGCATTTGTGGAGGCGATGAAGGAAAGCGGACGTTCACAATTTATTGTCACGGGTATCGAAACACATATATGTGTGTACCAAACGGCGAGACAATTGAAGGAACAAGGATTTGAAGTGGAAGTTGTGGTAGATGCTGTGTCTTCTCGAACAAAGGCAAATAAAGAAATCGGGCTAACTAAGATGAATGCACTTGGTATTTATCCAACGAGCACAGAGATGATTTTATACGAGCTGTTACAACGTGCAGACCATGAACATTTTAAAACAATTTTACAGTTAGTGAAGTAAAAGGAAGTTAAAATTGAAACAATTGGTCTGGAACATGCAATCTTTGTAATAATAATTTTTGCTTTTAATAATAATGTACAAAAATATAATGATTTTATATAAATATGGTAGGTGTTCGATGGGTCTATAGACCTTTTTCGGACATCTTTTTTTATGGAAACAGATACGCGTAGGACACTACTCTTATAAAAGCTTCGCCATTCTAATTATTGTATACTATAATAAAAAGGCGGGATTTCATTATAGGGAAATAACGATTAATGAGGATGATGACAATGCGTAAAAATAATAAATGGTTGCTGTTTATAGGTAGTGTTGTTCTTTTTTTGATTAGTTGTACGGTGAAAGAAGTGACTGTTCAAAAAGAACCTCTTTCACCAACGGAACAGTTTGTTATTCAAGATTTACTGAATGATAAAGGGTTGTTAAGCACAGATTTAACAAACCAAAAGGATTTATTTTTATCAGAATCAGTAGGGTTATGGCTTGCGTACCTATTAGAAAAAGACGATCAAGCTCGTTTCAATGACCAGGTGAATGTCATGAAATCCTATTTTTTAACAAATGATATGATTGTCTGGAGAATAGAGGGCTCAAAAAAAGCTACGGTAAACGCCCTGATTGATGATTTACGAATCATTCGTGTTTTACTGGAAGCAGGTGAAAAATGGCATGATTCGTCTTACATACAATTGGGTAAAAACATGGGAGATCAGTTAGTTCAATATGGGATGAATCAAAATCTATTTGTCGATTATGTGGATGTTTATACTCATGATAAAGCCCAGACACTAACAATTAGCTATATTATGCCTTCTGCTTTCAAAGAAATGGAAAAATATGATGTGTTATCACAACAACAAGTTCAGCATCAGTTAGCAATTTTGCAAAATGCGCCACTCACTGAGGCAGGGTTTTTTCCAAAATATTATGATATTCCTTCTAAGAGCTATGTGTTTGATGAGGAACTACACATGATTGATCAATTGTATACGGCTTATCATCTGGCTTCAATGAATGGAGATACAGCCGCATTTAAAAACTGGCTGTTAAACCTTCTAAAAAGAGACGATAAATTGTATGGTCGATACAATGCACAAACAAACGAATCAACAGTTAGCTATGAATCACCAGCCGTTTATGCAATGGCAGCTCGTTATATGATTGCCTTAAATGAGCAGCAATTAGCACAACAGTTCATCGAAAAAATGTCAGCTTTGAAAGACCCTACAACAGGCTATGTTGATAAAAAAACGCAGTCAACGCATAGTTTTGATAATTTACTACCACTATTAGCAGAAAGGGAGGTAGAAAATGCGTACAACAATGACTAAAAATAGAGCGATTTTGGTATATGGGACCATTCTTATTTTACTCTTGCAAATACCTGCTTATTTTTTATTGCGACAGGATGTTGAAGGCTTATTACTATACATGTTTTTAATGCTCTTACTTGTTCTCACCCTTTGGAGAGGGACGGTATTTGGGCTTATCAGTAGCCTTGTCTTTATTTTTATTACAGGATCAACACTTCTCTATACAGGAATATCTGGATCCATGACATTTTTAAATTCTACCTTCTCTATGCAGATATTTTTCATATATGGCATCATATTGCTGCTACTCATTCTTTGTGCTGGTAAGATGCATGAATTAATGAAAGAACAGGAAAACTATTTAAAAAAGTTGCAAGAAGATGTTAGAAAATATGTAGCGATTGATGTTGAAACTGGATTTGATAATGAGGCACGTATGTATATTAGTGTCAATGAGGAAATGCGACGAGCGGATCGACATAAGCATACCTTTGTTTTTATGGTGTTGAAGATTGAAAATTATCGCAAGTTCCAACAACTTTATGGAGCGAAAGAAGTCCAACATTTATGGCAACAGCTCTCTCAAAGGATTCAACAAACTGTTAGGCAGACAGATAAAAAATTTCGATTTCGTGAAGACCATATCGGCTTACTGCTAATTGATACGACGGATGAGCATATGGAAGTTATTTATGACAAATTGGACCAGGCTTTAAAAAATCACCAATTGTTAAATGAAAAATGGGTGACGCTCCGTTATAAAACAAGCTTTTTTACCTATCATCCACTGAAGGAATCAACATTTGATGAATTATTAGAAGAACTGGAAAGAGAGATGAAAACAAGTGCGCTCTAACTATCGTTTATGGTTCGCCATTGGAATGCTTTGTTTTTATACTTTCATCAACCAAGAGTTGGTCTTTGCAGCCGATTCTGATAAGGACGTAGCTTTGATCTATGTCACAAGTAACCAACAGCCAAATGAGGATGTAATCGCATTGCAAGCCATATTGCAGAGTTACACATCAGTAAATGTTGTTTCGATAGAAGATATCAACAAACAAAAGCTGCAACCATACAAACGCGTCGTTGTAATGAACGCCTACCCAACAAAACTTCCTCCTCAAGCACTGTCTGCACTGAATCAATTCAAAGGGTTCGTACTGTTGATAGGTGACAATGCGCTTCAATTTTCACCCTTTTCCAAATGGCAGGAAGGTCCAGTAGTGGAACTTAGAGCGATAGGAGAAGAAAGTTTACATAGCCCTGTGCGGTGGAACAGTTTACTACCAACCGATGATTCAAAAATAATCCAGAGGGCTTTATCAGTAAACCAATCCTATCCTTTTATCATCAGCAAGGACAAATGGTCATTTATTGGAGAATTCATCAATAAAGATACATGGTCCTATCAATGGCCTGCTATTATAGGCGAGCTTTTACAATTACCCAAGCCACAGATACATCCTGGCTATATTGTGTTAACAGATATTAATATGAAAACAGATGTGCAAAAGTTAAAAGAGGTAGTGATGGGATTTTCTGAAAAAAAAATACCCATTGCTCTTGAAGTCACACCCATTTTCATGGATGAGCATGAAAAAAAATCCTATCACTTGCACGACAATAAAAAATTATTAAGTTATTTGCAACAATTGCAAAAGGAAAATTATCCATTTATTCTTTCATCATCCACTACTATTCCAACTGAAAGAAGTCTTGATTATTTAGTACTTCGTAAAATTTATCCTACAGTCATCAATGGTGATAGCCCCTTATTTAAAGGGAGTATACAACAAGGAAATCAACAATTATATCTATCGAAAATTGACAATCGCATCATTTACCCGATGACGGTTGGGTCTATTGACAGTACGGACAATCTTCCTCTATATCCTGTCCAACAGGAAATAGAGCGATTATTAAAAGTGCCTAGCTCCATCATTGGTATTCAATATCCAGCCTATTTAAATGCTTCCTATGTAGAGGATCTTGTAGCTTATTTAAGGGAACATCCACAAATCGAATTTTTCGATTTCCGTCATACGAAACAGCAAGTAACATCAGAGAACGTTTCGATTGTGCAGGATGAAAAGGGTAAACAAACTATTCACTTATCGTTTTCGAACTTAGAACGATTAAAAATTTCATTTGATGAACGACCATTTGAGTTAATATTATGGGCGCTCGTTTTCATTGTTTCCCTATTTGTTACATTATTTTTTATAAGTACCTTACGTTTACGTATCACATTACGTAAGAGATTATTTGAGGAGAGGAAAACAAATGGCTAATACATTATTTTTTATTTCACTTTTCCTCATTTGGATCATGTTACTTTATCATATGTTTTTAATGGAGGGTGGTTATTTACACTTTCGTACATTTGAAAAACCGATTGATGAATGGGCTAAAAAAATGGACAAAGTTCCTTCTGTTAGTATCTTTATCCCTGCTCACAATGAAGCGCTCGTGATCGACCAGACACTAAGGGCCATGTCTCGTTTATATTATCCTAAAGATCAACTAGAGGTGATTGTCATTAATGATAATTCCTCTGATGAAACAGGTGCGATTGCAGAGCAATACGCTAAGAAATTTCCATTTATTCGTGTGATTGAAACAGTAGAGCCGAACAAGGGGAAAGGGAAATCCTCTGCGTTAAATTCGGCACTTGCTGATTCAACAGGCGATATCGTAGTGGTCTATGATGCTGATAATACTCCTGAACGGATGGCAGTTTGGTATTTAGTGATGGGATTAATAAATGATCCGAAAGCAGCTGCTACGGTAGGGAAGTTTCGTGTTATCAACGCAGCGGAAACGTGGTTGACACGCTTTATTAATATTGAAACGATATGTTTCCAATGGATGGCTCAGGGAGGGCGTTGGAAATGGTTTAAGGTGGCTACCATACCTGGCACTAATTTTGCTATCCGGCGCACTGTTTTAGAGCAATTAGGTGGTTGGGATGTAAAAGCATTAGCAGAAGATACAGAGCTGACCATTCGTGTTTATAATTTAGGCTACCACATCCGCTTTTTCCCAAAGGCAATTACATGGGAGCAAGAGCCAGAAACATTAAAAGTATGGTGGAAGCAACGCACAAGGTGGGCAAGGGGCAATCAATATGTAGTGCTAAAGTTCTTGAGTCAATTTTTTACCTTAAAAAGAAAAAGTATTATGTTTGATTTATTTTACTTCTTCTTTACGTATTTCTTATTTTTCTTTGGCGTTATACTATCCAATACTTTGTTTATCATTAATTTATTTTATGATATTGGTTTGACCGTTGGCGATATTGCCCTTGTTTTATGGGTATTAGCCTTTTTACTTTTCCTAGGCGAAGTTATGATTACTTTAAGTATTGAAAAAACAGAAATGAATCGAAAAAATTTCTTCTATGTCATACTTATGTATTTTACCTATTCGCAAATGTGGATCGTGCTAGTCGTTTGGTCATTACTATTAGAAATAAAACGCATGTTTACAGGGCAGGAAGTTCAATGGTATAAAACAGAGCGTTTTTCCAAGCAATCAGATAAAGGAGCAGAATAATGAGAACCAAATTCTTCTATTCATTGTTATTTTGTATTGGTTTTTTATGTTTTGCTAACGATGCAGTTGCGGCAACCATTACCGTGGATGACAACATAATTGCAATAGAAGGCAATCAACAGCAGAAAAAGCCGTTATTAGCACAGCCAATCGAATTACAGGGGCCTTCTTCGTCCAGAGATTTTTACTACAATTTAACTGAGGATGTTCCCTCAAATAATCAACAAGTGACATTTCAAATTCAGCATTCAGAACTACTGATAGCACCGTCCTCCTTCACGGTGAAAGTGGATGATGTAGCACTTAAAACAGTGCCATTGAGAGCCGATTTATTAAAACAAACTGTTACGGTCAATCTTCCAAAAGAAGCACTGTTACAAGGCTCACATAAAATAACAGCTAGTTTTTATGGCATTCTGAAAGAAGGAATTTGCGTCGCTCCAGGCAATGCAGGGAATTGGTTACGCATCGAAATATTATCATCTATTTCAGCATTCAGCGAGGAAAGTCAGGCAGGGTCCTTAACAAGTTATCCTGCTGCATTTTTAGGTTATGAGGGCTATGTCACGACGGTTGTTTTACCGAAGCAGGCCTCTGAAGCCACATTAAACAGTGGCTATCAGCTTGCTGCTTTTTTATCCGAACATGGTGATATAGATGTACAGATTAAACGAGAAGATGCTGTTAGTAAAGCGTCAGGTCCAATCATTATCGTCGGGGCGAAAACCGAATTTAGTACAAGCCTATTGAAAAAAATAGTAAACAACATAAGTGTTACGGATGATGCAATGACACTGACAATGCAGGAACTTTTGAATACAGACTCTAATCGAAAAGTTCAACTTTTAGTGGTAACCTCTTCGAATGCTCAAGCGATACAGGATCGACTATCATTTTTAACCGAAGCAAGACTATTCGAGCAATTAATCGGTAATACAGTAGCGATTAAAGATGTACCGACAGTGGAACAGACATCCGACACAACGATTCCATTCCAGCAATTTGGCTTTGAGGACCGACTTTTATCTAGTCAAGTCACAATGACACCTCATTATTATGTTTCCTTGCCGCAACTAGAGGCAAATAAAGAAGCGACGATGCGATTGATCTTAAAAAAATCTGCTACTATACCGAGCAGTAAAGAGGACGAGGATCGAAAATTAGAATTGATTGCTTATATTAATAATGTGCCACATGCTGTAGATTTACGAAAATTAGAACAAACAACATCAGATATGTACGAGGCGATCATACCGATCCAAACTAACGTGCTTAACAAGCAATCAATGACAGATCTTCAATTTGAGGTAACGGGCTTCCAACTTGAAGATCCGTGTGAAACAACTAATGAACGATATTGGCTGTATATTGATAGTGACAGCACATTATCCATAGTAAAAGATACAGCAGAGCCAACCTTTACATTACGTGATTTCCCCAATGCCTTTCATGAAAATACGTTAATGGTCATCCCTAGTAACGAAAATATGGATGATACAAAAATGGTGTCGCTTTATAAAGCATTAATGATGAATGGAAAAATGGCGCAAATCACACTGATGAAGGACAAAAATGTCACAAAGGAAAAGTTACAAAAGCATGCAGTTATTTTTACGGGAGATATGGAGCATCTGACATGGCTGTCACAACATGCTACCACGATTCCGCATACAACTGAGCAGTTCATCAAACAAGGGTTTTTACCTGAGGCTATTGGTCAATATGCATTTATAACAAAAAATTTCTGGCAGGTTAATGAGCCTTTACTATGGATTCATTCATTTGGAGATACTCCCATAACGGGAGACTTTTATAGCCATTTAAAAGAGACGGATTCACAGATAGCTGCTGCGATTGAAACAAAAGAAGGACAATTTGTAGTGGCAGTGAATCAGCATGCTAATAACGGCGTTATAAACGTAGATAAAAAAGGTGAGATCTCCTATGTCTTAATTGCGGAATTTGTGGGGCTGATTATTGTCATCGCAGTAATTCTATATATCATTCTTCGCAAAAGGAAGAAAAATCAATTGAAAAAATAAAAGCAAAGTCGCGTGCGACTTTGCTTTTTTATGCAGGCATATCAGTTGGTGTTGGCTTTGCATAGCCTTCTTTATAAGTATCATCAATGACCTGACGAATTTCTTTTAGGCTTTTTCCTTCTTTATGCATTTGTGCGGACTGTACAGCAATCTCTAAGCATACTAAACAACGTGTTCCATGATCATCCCAGACGATGGATCCGTCTTCTCGTTTGTCCTGAATAAAGCAGTTTAAATTACTTTTATGGCCTACTGATTCGCCACAACCGCAATAGCATGGCATCCATTCTAGAACCTCTGTCGATTGTCCTGCAAGCTGATAGACTAAACGAATATTTTCCTGTTTATCGTCTAAAAAGGATGGCAGGACATCAGCCGAAGCGGTTTCTTCCTGTATATCACCTGAAGCTTGTGTATGTCCTTCATGTGAAGCGTCATTAGCTTCATGGTTCGATTCAACACTGTTTTTATCTTTACCACATGCACTTAATAATAATAACGCCAATACAACAAAAATAGAAATCGTTTTCTTCAAAAATAGCGCCTCCTACATGTTTACAATACTTCCATTATAACATCGTTTCCGTAAACATTTACAGGCAGTCTATTTGAAAATCAATGAAATATATCTAATCCACGTGTTTTGTTCATGAAATGTTCCATTTTCTCGCTCAATAATTTCTTTAAGAAAAAGCCGAACAGGATAAAAATGAACCAGAAACCTGCTAAGAAGAGGAGATCCACCCAAACTGTGGACCAAATTATCCCTCCTACAGCTTCACGCATTAATTCTATAGCATACGTAAAAGGTAAAAATGGATTGATTATTTGGAAAAACCTTGGTAATAATTCGACAGGATATGTCCCACCAGACCCTGCAATTTGTAGCACAAGCATCACGATAGCTAATGCTTTCCCTACATTTCCAAAGACGGATACGAGTGTATACACAACGGTTATAAATACGAGACTAATGAAAAGACCAAATAAGATAAAGTAAACGGGTGCTTGAATAGAGCCGTCTACTAAAAATGTATCGCCGATGGTAATAATCAATGTTTGGATAAAAGAAAAAGTTCCAAATGTTAAAAGTCGACCAAAGTATATATCACGAATACTGTAAGATGAATTGCCATGAAGATTCACAGATAATAATGAAATTAACAGTAAACAACCTACCCAAATAGATAGCACAGTGTAAAACGGTGTCATAGCTGTTCCATAATTTGCAATAGGGAATAAGCGATGCTCCTGCAGTTTAATAGGTTCCTCAAAGAAATCGCGTTCAGCATTGACGTCATTTTTCAGTAATTGCACAATCTCTGCAATATCGGCTTCCTCTTCTAGTGTCCGCAGTTTAGTCGCTAATTCCTTAATTTTTGAGCTTAAAGTCGGAAATTCCGTTTGTATTTTTTGAATAGCATTATTAGCCGTTCCTAGTGTATTTTTAGCCTGTGACAATTTAGCTGTTGCTTGTGGAATGAATTGCTTTACATCCGTCAGCATAGCCGAAGCATTTGTTAATGTTTGTTTAGCACTAGCTAAGGTGGATCGAATTTGTGGCTCTAGACTATCATTATAATAGGATAAAAATTTCTGCAAATTAGTCGTTGCGTTTTGTGCCATGTTTTGAATAGCGACAATATCCTGCTTGATGACTTCCTTATCAATTGACTTTACTTGTGCCAGTTTATTTAGTACATCGTCATGTAAAGCATGTAACTGTTGTAATGCGCTAAGAGCGTTTGTCGTGGAATCAATGAAGCTTGGTTGATGCTGTAAGGCTTCACGGATCGTTGTAAGCTGTTCAATGAGTGACTGATTCTCTTCGGCATTATTTTCCTGTAAAGAATTGATAATAGTTGTCAAAGACTTCTCTAATTGCTGTCGTGTTAAGGCATCAGCTTGAATTAATTTTTGCAAAGCTTCAAGCGTTTGAATACTATTAGTGATGTTATCTTTGGCGGTTGTCAATTGCTGTTGCAATGCTTCCTTCGTTTGAGCAAAGGAGGATGGATCTAAGTCGATATTATTGAGCTTATTTATGATATCTGAAAAGTGTTGTGCGATAGTTTGGACAGTGGCTACATCTTGTTTGATAACAGGTGACAGCTCATTAAACAGAACATCCGCTTCATTCACTAAATGTAAACCCTTCTGAATGGTCGTTAAACCATCTGTTGTAAGTTGTTCTACTTGAGGTATTTGTGTAAGTGCTTGATTCAGTAATTGATTTGCATCCTGCCCTTGCGTAGAGGCTTGAGTCAAAAATGAATTGATATCAGGTAAATGCTGTTCGATTGTAAAGACATAGTTTTCAAATTTGCGAAAATCAGGAATGTCACGCTCCATTTCAACGCCAATTGTATTAAAAATGGAAAAAAGAGTGCCATTGACAGTCGACACAAATTCATTCGAAACTTGCTGTGTAAGGACACTTGCACCTTTACTTGTAATTTTAGGGGCAATAGGATTCTTTTTTTCATTTACATAATAATCGATATGAGCTTTCGTTGGTTGATCGGTTAGAATGGAAGTTAGCTTTTCGGAAAAATCATGGGGGATGACAATGGCAGCGAAGTATTCGCCATTTTTTAATTGTGCCAGCGCTTGTTTCTCCGTCTCTAGCTCCCATGTAAAGCTATTATTAGTACGTAAATTCTCTATGACCTCTTTTCCAACATTGATGGCATCATCTCTAACAGTAGTTCCCTTATCTTCATTGACTATTGCGATCTTCATATTAGCTGTGTGGGCGTACGGGTCCATGGAAGCATAAATATTCAACCATGCGTAAAGAGAAGGCAGGAAAATAAGTCCACCTATAATGACAGCTACGACCCAATTGGTAACAATATTTCGGATATCCTTTGTATAAATTTGAAAAACATGCTGGAACGAGTTTTTCATCTAAATCACCCCACATTTCAAAATTTGCATGATCTCTCATTATGTATGTTCCCAAATATACTTAAAATTATGTTATAAATGTGAAATATCTTCATTTAAAGGCAAATTAGTTTACTAGGTTTTCAAAACACTTTATAATCAAACGCGAATACACTAAAATTAGGCTTTTAGTGTAAAAAAGGAGGTCACTATTTTAGTGAAAAAATTATTAATTATTGGCTCAGTGATTGTTGTATTATTTGCAGCAATTATTGTGCTTACCAATGTCTCAAACAAGAGTAAATTAGAAAGCGCAAACAACCCTTACGGCGATAAAAAGCTAAAACAAGAAACAATCGATCAATTAGACGATAAAAACTATCAAAACATTATGTTACCAGATGAACTAGAAGCTAAAATTGAAGCTGGTGAAGCAGTTAATGCTTACTTCTTCAGTCCAATTTGTGTTCACTGCCAAGCATTTACACCAGTATTAATGCCAGTTGCCGATGAGCTAGGTGTTGATGTTGCACAATTGAATGTCTATGAATATGAAGATTTATGGAATAAGTATAATATTGAAGCAACACCGACATTTATTCATTTCGAAGGTGGTAAAGAAGTAAATCGCTTTGTAGGAGCTCTTAAAGAAGAGGATTTACGTACTTTTTTAAATACCGTCGTGTTAAAGAAATAGAGAAGTAGAGACTGTATCAAAATAACTTTTGATACAGTCTCTTTTGATTTTTGTAGTGTATACTAAAAATACTGAAAAGTTGTACACTGGAGGAATCGACAATGTCAATGGATGATTATTTTTATAACGGTGAACTGATGAAATGCTATGAATTGGCGAAGCAGGTGACAAGCGAAGAAGAAAAAGCACGGGCACAAAAATACATGGCTTTATTCGAACAATATGATCTTGATCGCTACCCAAAGCCTACAGCACATGGGGAAGTACAGCATGCAGAAAGAGCTGATGAAAGCTACCCTGAATCGGATTTGGTGGTGGAAATACGTGCAATAGAAGAGGAAGGGGCATTTGCCAAGCGTATTCAGCAATTAGAGGAAGCTGCGAAAACAGGCACACCATCCGATAGGGCTCAATCCTTTTTTACACAAGGGGAGCTGTTTTTATTTGCTCATCACTACAATGAGAGTGTTCACTGCTTTCAACAAGCAGTAAAGGAAAACCCAAATAAGGCTGTCTACTGGGGGATCACGGGGCAGACAATGCATCGCTTTGGTTGGATGCCTTTTGATGCACTTGGTTATTTAGAGCAAGCGATTCAACTAGATCCTATAAATCCTCGTTGGAAATGGAATAAAGCACTAGTCCTTATTCAATTGGCGAAGGATTTACAAATGGCTCCATTTATGGCGAATGCCGCACTCGCTTTGGAGGATGCACTAGCCTCTTGCGGAGAACAGCAGCGATCATTGAAAGATGCCATTCAAAATACAATGGATACTATGGATAGCTATGTGTTCTCTTAATTTATGTAGGATGTCTCCAACTGTAAATGGAGGCATCTTTTTTCGGCTGAGAGGGGTTCGTTGCCATATTCCACAATCATGGTATGATAAGAAAGAAAATGATTTGTAGATATAAAGGACGGATTTTTCTATGGCACAAGAAGTGGCAAATAAATTTATTGAAAACGTATGTAATCATTTAGTTCGCAATATGAATATAACGAAGGTGGAAGAGCATTTTAAAGAAACTATTGCCGTGCAGCGACAATCAGCCGCATCCACTAAGGACTTTTGGGATATGCTGATGGTCAATATGCTCTTTTTTACTGAGAATGAACAGGCTTGGGAGCAACAATTTTTAAAAATGCTTCATGCAAAAAATTGGCTAAAGCCTGCAGCGCTGGAGGAAGAGTTATTAATGCACCAGATGCGAATTCGTCAGCAAGTAGCAGAGCAAATGGAGGCAGCGAAGGAATTATTCCATAAGCAGTATGAGACGGAAAACATGACAGAGGAAGCCATCATTTATGACTATGCATATAGCTCAGCCGGTCATTCAATGCGGATGGATTTATTAACTGTTTTTGTATCAACGCCAGAGCAATCAAAAGTACTTTTTGATGCAGACCCAGAAGAAACAATTCGTATTGTAAATGGGTATATTGCTTATTATACAGATGGTTTGATTAATAAAACAAAATTATGCTAACTTTGTTACGAAGTTTTACGTGAAAGGAATTTAATTGAATGAATACACCATTTACTTTTAAACATACACAACCAACTGAAATGGATTCTACGAAAAAATATCCTGCTATTTTTTTATTGCATGGTATGGGTAGTCATGAAGAGGACTTACCACAATTAGTGCAAGATTTTCAAGAGCAATGTCATATATTTAGCTTACGAGGGCCGATTACACAGAATCCTGGCTATGCTTTTTTCACGATTCAAGAGGTGGGACAACCAGATCGCGCCATTTTTGATAAAGTATTAATGGCGCTTCAACGTTTTATATTAGAAGCGATCGATGAATATCAAATCGATCCTCATAAAGTATTCGTCTTAGGCTTTAGCCAAGGCGCCGTATTAGCACAATCACTTGCCTTTGTCATGGGGAATTTAGTGACAGGAATCGTTGCTTTAAGTGGCTATACCCCTAAATTTGTAACGGAGGAATATGCCATTCGCTCAGTAGAGCATTTACATGCTTTTATTTCTCATGGTGATTATGATTATGTCATTCCTTCTCAATGGGGCATGGAGAGTAAGGAGATTTTTGAACAATTTGGTGCAAAGGTAACCTTTAAGCAATATCCAGATGGACATGGTGTCACACCTGATAATCTTCGTGACCTTGTAGCATTTTTAGCACAGCAATTACAAGAAGATCTTCAATAAAATGACAACCGAGGCAAATAAATGTCTCGGTTTTTTTGGCTATGGAAAAAAGATCACTTATCAAATTATTTTTCTCCAATAGTGATTAGAAGAATCGAGGCAAGAAGGTTCAAATTCATGTCAGTCGGTGGTATCATAGAAGATGTTGTGAATGAGCGTGGTTGGTTAGATGAAAACATGTACTTTATGTGAACATAGAGACAGAACCAATCTAAAAGGGGTAAAATAATAATTTGATGTGCTAGATGCAAATTTTGTCGCTTTCTATCGATGGAAGCGGGTAGAAATTATGGAGAAAAGGAATTAAGATGAATGGAACAAAATCTGAAAACGGAGCATAAACCGCAATCCTCCGAAAAATCACGAGGGAAGTCATCACGCTCTGCTATTTTAGCGCAAACGGTCAAAACTGGCATTATCAAATCCAATTTAATACCGATGTGGGCTGGTTTAACGCTAGGCATGTACAAAAATAAAATGACGTTAATGGACAATATACCAGAAATTATTTTTTCAACAATCGGTTCTGCCCTTGTAATTGGAGCAGCAGGGGCATTTAATAATGTCTATGATCGTGATATTGATGCGATTATGCCTCGTACACAAAGCCGACCAACTGTAACAGGGGAAATGTCAGCAAAAACGACGCTATCTTTAGCCGTTGCGATGTTGATCATCGGGGTAGCTGTGTTGGCACTGGCTTCACCATTAGCAGCTGCGTTTGGTCTATTAGGTGTGTTTTTATATGTAGTCCCTTATACAATGTGGACAAAACGTCGTACGATTTATAATACGGAAATTGGTAGTATTAGTGGGGCAGTGCCGCCATTAATTGGTTGGTCTGCGGTATCAACAGATATTACACATCCTGCGATACTTGGTTTATTTTTTGTCATGGTGATTTGGCAAATGCCTCATTTTTATGCCATTGCGATCCGCAAACGTGTAGACTATGAAGCAGCCAGTGTACCTATGCTGCCCGTTGTCAAAGGAATGCGCCGTACGTATTATCAAACCAATTTTTATTTAGTTTTATTGATTCTATCAAGCTTTTTATTTGGCTCGTTAAGTGTTGGAATTATGCTTGTGGCATTGATTTTAAGTGTTGCTTGGTTAGTGATGAGTATTTACGGCTATCATAGTAATACGGATCAAGTGAAATGGGCTACTAAAATGTTTGTCTTTTCACTTTTCCATATGACAATACTATTTTCAACTGTCATTGTATACTCATTAGTAGGGGTTATCTTTAAGTTATATTGATTCAATCAATGATGACTAGACGTCATGGCGTCCAGATTTAT
Source organism: Lysinibacillus sp. OF-1 (assembly GCF_028356935.1). Taxonomy (NCBI): domain Bacteria; kingdom Bacillati; phylum Bacillota; class Bacilli; order Caryophanales; family Bacillaceae; genus Lysinibacillus; species Lysinibacillus sp. OF-1. The sequence continues at coordinate 2,974,029 of NZ_CP102798.1, read as the reverse complement.
AGAGCTCGCTTGAAAAAACAATCTTCAAAATAAAAACCAACAAGTTATTCGTTACTTGTTGGTTTTTTATTAGCCACTGAAATAATTTGGCGACTTGGCCACTCTAATGCATGTAGCTGTCCGCCAAAAACTGCGCCACCATCAATGCCTATGATGTTATTTTCTCCGAAATAGACACGATAGTCCGTTGGATTTTGGTGAAGATTATACGTAGGGGTATGTCCAAAGATCACCGTTTTATCCCCATTATAACCTGCATGAAATTCCTCACGAATCCACAGTAAACGCATGGGGTCAGTGTCTGCGATAGCGACACCAGGAACAACGCCCCCGTGGACAAAAATAGCATCCTCTAACTCAATATATATTTCAAATGTTTCAATTAGTTGTAAATGTTCTTCAAGCTTCGGTAATGTTTGAATAAAGCTAGGCAATGTATTGTTTTCAATAGCTTCCTCAAAATCTTCCAACTGGTAGCCATAGCTTGCCAGTGTGGCCTCTCCACCACATAGTCCGACCCAATGGTTCCATGGCTTAGCAAGGCCAGAACGACAGGCATTGAGCATGATTGCCTCGTGGTTACCTAGCAAAACACGTGCACCCTTTGCTTGTAATTCATTAACCAAATTTAATACACCACTAGAAGCGGGACCTCTGTCTACGTAATCACCAAGTAAAAAAAGTTGGTCATTCGGTGGATCGTAGTTTGCTTTTAAAAGTAATTCTTCTAACAGCCCTAATTCTCCATGTATATCACTAATTGCTAGTATTCGATTCATTTCCGAGCATCCTTTCTAATAGTAAAGCATTACTATTCAGTATAGAGAATTCTTCTACAAATTTCGACTTTTCCAGCTTTTACTGGCTTTTTACATAGAATGGTCGAAGAAATAATTCACTTCCTACTATTTTTCTTTATCATATGAAAGGAGATTTTATTTCCTTATTCATTTGTCAGGGGTGGGGGTTTTGCGAGAGGGGAGGGGCTGAAGGTTAACAGCAGAAGCAGGTTAGAATACTTATACTGTTAACCTATTAGATTAAATCATTAATTCGTCCCAAGCTTGTTTAACGATTTGTTCATCAAATGTTGAAATAAGGCGAAAGTTATTATTGTCTAAAATGCGGAAATGCTGACTGATAACGTTTTGCTGTAGTTTATAACCATCGTGCTCATGAATATTTTTCCACCATATGTATCCACCCATTGTTTTTTCCTTTGGCTGCAATGTTCCATTATTCGCGATTAAATCTACTACCTCCAATGGATCACCGCCAAGCTCATGCTGTAAAATCGAGCTGTCACGACACAAAGTGCAAATGGCAACAGTAGTTGTCCAACCAGCTAGGATACGGCCTTTTTCAATTTGTACAAGTGTTTTCTTAGATAGTCCTAATAAATCACTCATTTGATCCTGTGTAAAAGCTTTTTCTGTACGGATTAATTTCAGTTTTTCTGAAATGAGTGTGATTAATTGTTCACGATTCATCCTAACACCCCTTTTTTCAGATTGTTATGTTCCATTATACATGAAAGTAAAGATACGTGTTTTTCTTTCAATAGTGGAATTAAAAATGAAACAGACTGCCCATAATGGAACAGTCTGTTGGATGATTAAATCTCATATTTTTTCGTATCAGAGATTACACGGAAATGGATGCCTTTAATCTGTGCACTTACTTTATGGCGGAGCGTATCAATATCCACCAGTTCTTCTTTATTTTTGACACATAAGGCAATCTCATGTAATAGGTTTGTAAAGGCCTCCTTAAATAAGGCACGCATATTATCGAAATCTAAACTGCGGAAACTACCATCAATATCGAAGGCTTCCACAGAATTTAATTGCTTAGAAGCTCCTGCAAAACGATCGTCATAGACTGTGTAATTTTCGTCTGTTACAACGATAATATATAAAATTTCTCCTGTAACCGTTTTTAATTCAATATTTGTTTTGTGTTTTTTTACGTCGGTAATAATGTGAATACCATCTGAATGATATAGCTTAAACAATGTCATGTGTATTGCCCCCTGAAACTAGAATCTTATTACGTTATCCATTATATAGTGGAATGGCTAATAATGGAATAATAAATACCAGTTTCATTCCCTTATGTTGATTGTACTTCTGTGATAACTGGTGCACTTTTTCGTAGAGGTCGAACCTCAATATAATGAATTTGATGCCCTTGTTGCTCATAGATGCTAAAGAGATAGGTGTCTAATTCAATATTTCTTGAAGCTTTAATGCCATTATTCACTGTTAAGAACCAACCACCTAATGTTTCTACTTCCTCTGCATCCAGCGTAATGTTTAATAGATTTTCAACATCTTCCACAAGCATTTTGGCATTTAAAATATAGTGATGATCTGTGATTTTTCGAATATCAGCAATTTCATCACCGTCAAATTCATCCCGAATTTCACCAACAATTTCCTCTAAAATGTCTTCAACCGTTACTAGTCCAGATGTACCACCATATTCGTCCATTAAAATGGCCATATGGATTCGTTCTTTTTGCATGCGTACAAGTAATTCCTGAATAGGAATTGTTTCAATAACACGAATGACAGGATTAATGAAATCCTCTAAAACTAATGTGTCGTCTGTAAGTTGTTCAAGTAACCCATGCGTAAATAGCTCCTTGGCATTGATAAAGCCTAGAATATTATCGCGGTCACCATCGTATACAGGGTAGCGCGTATATTTTTCCTCGGCAATGGTATGAATGATATGGGTAAACGATTCATTTTGTTCAATACCGACTATTTCTGTTCGGGGAACCATGATTTCACGAGCAATACGTTCATCAAATTCAAAGACATTGTTCACATATTTAAGCTCAGATTTATTGATTTCACCACTTTTAAAGCTTTCAGACATTAATAATCGCAATTCTTCCTCTGTATGAGAAAGCTCATGTTCACTAGCGGGCTTCATGCCGAATAGTCCAATTAAAACACGTGCGGAACCGTTCAAAAACCAAATAAATGGGTACATGATTTTGTAGAAAAACATAATTGGCTTTGCGAAAAGAAGTGTAATAGCTTCAGCCTTTTGAATAGCTGCCGTTTTTGGAGCTAGTTCGCCAACTACTACATGTAAAAACGTTGCGATAGCGAAGGCTGTACCAATTGTAAAGATCGTCATATATTTATCAGAAATGCCGACCATTTCAAAAAGTGGGTGAAGCATAAATTCAAAGGTTTTTTCACCAACCATCCCGATACCAAGTGCGGTTACTGTAATACCTAATTGGCAGGCAGATAAGTATTCATCTAAATGATGGACAACATGCTTAGCAGCAATTGCTTTTTTATTGCCCTCTGCAACCAGCTGATCGAGTCTTGAGGAGCGCACCTTGACAATGGCAAATTCTGTTGCTACGAAAAAGCCTGTTAAAGCTAATAAAATGGTAAAAATCGATAGGTTTATAATGGTCTCCAAATAGTCGTTCTGTAAAAACAGAACGTCACCTCCTAATTATGAATAAGTAATAGTAAGGATTGCATTAATGCAATACTTTCGGGTGAAACGTTTTTCTTAATGGTTTCAATTTTTTTATCATCTTGTTTGTTCATTTGCTCTAGCAATGAAGCTACATCATGCTCTAAATCTTGCATTTTTAAACGAAGCATTTGTACATCGATTTCTTCATAGGGTGTGATGTTCAATTCATGTTGGATTGCTACGAGTGAGAGCCCCTGTTGTTTGCGTTGTTCAATAAATTGAAGTCGTTCAATCATGATTGGATCATAGAAGCGATAATTTGTTGCAGAACGTTCTGCATCCAACAAACCAATATTGGTATAATAATCGATTGTTCGTTTAGTAATGCCTGTTTTTTCTGCAAGTTCGCCAATTTTTAATTTCTCTGTCCCAATGCAAACACCTCCAAACCATCACGTGATACTTTGATTATAACGTGATGGTCTAAATATATTCAAATGATAGGCGTCAATATTTCAAAATTGTAAGATTTTTTTAATAAAAAAATAACGTTTCTGCCATTGTTAACTGGTAGAAACGTTACTAAGATTAGGGAAGTAAATAGGTATCGTATAGGTGATGGAGTGCTTCTTCACCATTTTCTTGTAAGAGAATTTCCTCATTATATGTAAGTATGACGTTTGTGTGCTTACTATCGATTTTATCATCAATGAATTTACACGTTACCGTGACAAAGCCCGCTTCCGCTAGCTTTTCTTTCATATCTCCATCCCAGGGCTGGTCAGAAAATAGTGGGGGCTGCCAAGTGCCTCTCACATGTAGCTCATTTTTTTCAAGGTCATAATCCCAGCGGATGTCACGTAAAATAGTTTTAAATAGGTCATTAACTGTAAAAGATGTATCTTGATAGTTAATGTCTATAGCGCGCATGGCATGGACATCTCGACTAACTGCACTAGCTGCGGAATTGGCCGCTGAATTGATGCCTGAAGCAGCATCTCTAATTTCTGCTAATCGATCACCACAGCCTGTTAGTAAAGCACAGATGCATGTTATACAAGCTACCTTCGTCATCCATTTCACAAGTAGTCCCTCCAGTCTAGTAAGTTGTTATTACTATCTTAACGAAAAGAAAAATACGAAGAAAGGGCATGAAGGCGGCAGTTTGTGACGGTTTTGCAACGATGCGATCTCCACTTGATTGTTCGGCATTTGGAAAGTATATAAGTCTGAAGATTTAGTAAAATGATGAGAGAAAGGGAGCGGTTTGGATGAAAATTAATGATGAAATGCTTGATCGATTAGGAACTTATTTTGTCTATCATGCTGTTTATGATAATTATGGTATTACCTTTGAAAACTTTGTGGATCGTTGGCTACGAGGAATTCTTGAGGTATAGCAATCATCAATGCCGCCTTGATAATGATGTCCGAATTTTTTGAGCATGCTCTGAAAAATTGAAAAAACGGTAACACTCGATTTAGTAGACAAGTTAAACAAAAGAGTCGTGTCCAAGTTTGAACACGACTCTGCTTTATTTGAAATAATCTGTAATAAACTGATTGGCTTCCTGCCAATTATATACTCGTATAACATTATCAGGAACAGTGAGGCGGTTATATGGTGTGTCAAATAACACAACAGGGATTTTTAGTTCCTCCGCCAGCATTACCGCATTATCGTGCTTATCCTCAAAGAAAGCTTCTACATGATGCTTTTTCGCGGCAGCTAGTTTATCGTGGCTACCTAGAAGTTCGATATGATCGTATGGTATAGCTTGCGTTTTAAACCAATTGACAGTGATGTTTGCTACATTTTCACCTCGTGCAGAAATATAATACAGCTCGAAATTATTTTTCCAAGCGGTTAGAATATTTTTTGCATCTTTTGCCACTTCAGAGACTTCATACATATAAGGCTCATTTTCCTTAAACCATGTATTAAATGCACTGCGGTCAACAGGGTGTGGAAAGGCGGATAAAAAATCATATTCACAAACATCATCAAGTGTAATATTTACATTGTATTGCTTATTAATATGTGGAATGAGTGTACTTGGACATGTCACAGTCCCATCGATATCAATACCAAAACGAGGCTTTTTCATGCTAGCACCTCCTTAAGCATTCGCTTTTTGTGCCGCTTCTGCTGCTTGCTTTTCTTCCATTTCTGCTGCTAATTTATCAATTTCTTTTTTCAGTTCTTCCACCATCGTTTCTTCAGGTACTTTACGAACTGTTTTTCCCTTCATGAAAAGTAAGCCTTCACCACGAGCACCAGCAATTCCGATATCCGCTTCTCGTGCTTCACCTGGACCGTTTACGGCACAGCCCAACACAGCTACTTTTAAAGGAACCTTTAATTTTGAAATATATTCTTCCACTTCATTTGCGATCGAAATTAAATCAATTTCAATGCGCCCACATGTAGGACAAGAAATAAGTGTGGCCATATTAGAGGCTAGACCAAATGATTTTAATAATTCTCTTGCTACTTTTATTTCTTCTACAGGGTCAGCTGAAAGGGAGATACGCAATGTGTTCCCAATGCCTTTTGAAAGGATGGCTCCAAGACCAGCTGCTGATTTTACTGTACCAGCAAACAGTGTCCCTGATTCTGTAATCCCTAAATGAAGCGGGTAATTAAAGGCTTTCGCCGCCTTTTCATAAGCTTCAATAGCAAGATTAACATCAGATGCCTTCATTGACACGATAATATCGTGGAAGTCCAAGTCTTCCAAAATTTTAATATGGTGTAGAGCTGATTCAACCATACCATCAGCTGTAGGATAGCCGTATTTTTCTAAAATATGACGCTCTAATGAGCCGGCATTAACACCAATACGAATGGGGATACCTTTCGCTTTGGCAGCATTAACAACAGCTTCCACTTTTTCTTTACGGCCAATATTACCTGGGTTAATACGTACTTTATCAATACCATTTTCAATGGCTTTTAATGCTAATCTATAGTCAAAATGAATATCAGCTACTAATGGAATATGAATACGTTTTTTAATTTCGGCAATCGCATCCGCTGCACGCTCATCTGGTACAGCAACACGAACAACCTGACAGCCCGCTTCCTCAAGACGAAGAATTTCCGCAACTGTTGCTTCTACATCATGTGTTTTGGTTGTACACATGCTTTGAATGAATAATTCATTACTACCACCAATTGTTAAGTTACCGACACGTACGGGACGCGTATTTGAACGGTGACAAATTTCACTCATTAACTTTCTCTCCTTTTCGGGCCACTATTTTCAGCCGTCACTGTCATTTATTTTAGCAGTGTAGGAAAATAAGGACAAGGAAGAAACGCTAACTTTTCATTTTCCACATTTGTTTTCAAGCTCAAACGACAGTGGAAGCTTGATATTTTCACCTGGAATGAGAGCTTGTAATTGTAAGTGTGGGTTTAAGTTGTAAAAAAGTTGTAAGCGCTCTGGAAAGGTCATAGGAACTTTTGCAGGATGTAGGGCAAATAAACTATGGATAGTGTCACCTTCAATCGTTTGTACTGTAATATAATTTGGCTCACGCTGTTTTTCACAAAGACTATTTTCTGTATTTTTGGTAGATAAAGCTGCCAGTGGGATAGATCCTTCGGTTAAATCTACTTTGACGACAAAGGCGATCACAATGATGATGGCTGTTAAGATGAATGCGCGCAAAAAATCCCCTCCTTTTCTACACTATATTGAGAAGAGAGGGGATTCATGCACATTATTTTGTAATTGGTTGTTTTGGATATTTTGTAAAGGCCACAATTAATAGAGTAATGGTTAACAATAAAGAGAATACAGTGATAATGGTACTGTTAATTGGTAAATAGTCTGCTAGCATTGACAGCAAAGTTGCCCAAGTGATGGCAAAGGTAGCTGTTCGCCAGATGTGACGATATTCACCTCGACGCTTCATTGCCTTTAAGATAAATAAACCAGCTAAAGCATAGAGAGCAATTTGTGCAAATATGAGCATGGTTGTCACAACAAAAAGCATGAGGAAGGTGAATGGGTATAAGAGCCATTTAATGCCTTCTATATATTCCGTTAAACCAGTTAAACTATCCATATCAAATGTATCAACAGACATACCTGCTGCAAAGCGACCTAAAGAAAATACGGACACAATGGTAATGAGTAGAAAAGTATATTGAATAACCTTTCCAATAGGTAATAAACGATAGGCTGCTAGTTTTTTAGGATGAATGAGACTATCGATAAAAAGCTGTGAGTGTTTCATACTATATCTCCTCCAATCGATATTTTAACATGTTCAAAGAGGACAGGATATGAAAGAAGTATAAATGAAGAGGAACTAGATGATAAAATGTTAACATTATGTAAAGAAGTTAAAGGATTTCTTTACTTTTTGTTGGTAATCATTTAATGATTACAAATAGAGTAGTAGAGATGTAGGAATTGGAGCGAAAACAATTGACAATAGATTGGCAAAGCATACTCTTTCAATTTTTAGGTGGGTTAGGGGTATTTTTATTTTCCATTAAATTTATGGGTGATGGACTTCAGAAATCAGCGGATGATCGATTACGTGAATGGTTAAATCGCTTTACTACAAACCCGATTATGGGTGTCTTAGTGGGTATATTTGTAACGATTTGTATTCAGTCAAGTTCTGCAACAACAGTCATAACTGTAGGTTTAGTGAGTGCTGGTTTTTTAACATTGCGTCAAGCCATTGGCGTCATCATGGGGGCAAATATCGGTACAACCATTACAGCATTTATTATTGGCATTAATATTGGTATCTATTTTTACCCTTTGTTGGCAATCGGTGCAGGTTGTTTGTTTTTCTTGAAAAAAGCAACGTATCAACATATTGGCCAGATTCTTTTTGGCTTTGGTGGTTTATTTTTAGGGCTAGAGCTAATGAGTGCAAGTATGCAGGCACTACATCAATTGGCAGACTTTGCATCATTAACGCTTCATTTAAGTAATCAACCGATTTTAGGCATATTTTTAGGAACCGTATTCACATTATTGGTGCAAAGTTCTACTGCGACGGTTGGTGTGCTGCAAGGGTTATATGCTGAACATTTAATTGGTTTAAATAGTGCATTACCTATTTTGTTTGGTGAAAATATTGGCACGACCATTACAGCGGTATTAGCTTCCCTTGGTGCTTCTATTTATGCAAAGCGTGCAGCTGCCGCACATGTCCTTTTTAATGTCATCGGCACGATCATTTTCATGCTATTCTTTACACCATTTATACAGTTTGTCCAGTGGGTAAGTGAGTTATTTCATTTAGAGCCTCGCATGCAAATTGCTCTTGCACATGGTTCATTCAACGTATTTAATATGATGATTCAACTTCCATTTATCGCTGGACTTGCAACATTAGTTACGAAGTTGCTGCCAGGAAATGACGGTCATATCAATGTGACAACTAAGCATCTGGACCCATCCTTTATTGATTCCTCTCCAGCCATTGCCCTTGGTCAAGCGAAAGAGGAAGTGTTACGAATGGGTGAACATGCATTGCGAGGGCTGGAAGAAACGTTTTTATATATGAAAACGGGGGAAGCAGAACATATTCCAACGGTTTTGCAATTAGAGGTCGGCCTCAATCATCTCGACAATGAAATTACGGATTATTTAGTCATGGTGTCTAAGCAGCCGCTATCTCGAGCAGACTCAGTAAGACACCATACCTTATTAACAAATGTGCGAGATTTTGAACGGATTGGAGACCATTTTGAAAATATATTAGAGCTTCTACAATACAAAGATCATCATGAAGTGAGTTTAAGTAAATCAGCACGACAAGATTTAATTGGTATGTTTAGTTTAGCCATTGAAGCAGTACGGAAAAGCATTGAAGCTTTAGATACGGCGAGCTTAAGTTTAGCTCAGGAGGTAACAGAGCTAGAAAGCTTAATAGATGATATGGAAGATAAACTCCGTCAAAAACATATCGCTCGCTTGAACACTAATGAATGCAGTGGAGCAGCGGGAATTGTTTATATGGATATTGTAAGCAATCTAGAACGTATAGGAGACCATGCAGTAAACATTGCTGACTCGATTTTAGGCATTCGTCATTAGCGAGATGAAACTTTTCACTTTGTTATTCCGTATGAAAGGCAATGCACGGTAAAAGGAGAGAAACTTTATGGAAGTTATTGGCTGGATCTTAGTGATTGCCTGCTTTATTATTTCGTTTATTGGTTTAGTGTATCCGATTATTCCGGGTGTACTATTTTTAGTTGGCGGATTTTTGCTTTATGGTGTATTTTTCTCATTCGCAGAGCTGAGCTGGTGGTTCTGGGTGATTGAAATCCTATTTGTAGTGCTATTATTTGGTGCTGATACAGTGGCAAATGCGTTCGGCATTAAAAAGTTTGGTGGTTCTAACGCAGGAATGTGGGGAAGTACTATCGGTTTATTAATTGGTCCATTTGTTATTCCCGTTGCAGGGATATTAATTGGTCCATTTTTAGGCGCGGTGATTGCAGAACTTATTGTTGAGAAACGTACCTTTAATGAGGCTGTGAAAAGTGGTGTGGGCTCTCTAATAGGCTTTTTAACATCTACCATTGCAAAGGCTGTCATTCAAATCGTGATGATTATTGTATTTTTTATCGCGATTTAATGCTTCACTTTTAAGGTTTAGTGTTTATGATGAAAGGGTAAGATAGTAAACGTATTGGTATTTCAGTCAAAAGGCTGAAATCTTCAATTTGAAGTATTTTTCATTGAATGGTTTGACCAATTTTGATAATCTAAGGATGTACTATTTATTTCTTATTTTAGGGAGGAACTTAACAATGGCTTACGAATTACCACAATTAACTTACGCTTATGACGCATTAGAACCACATATCGATGCAAAAACAATGGAAATTCACCATTCTAAACACCACAATACTTATGTAACAAACTTAAACGCAGCAGTAGAAGGTACTGAATTTGCAGAAAAGAACATTAACGACTTAATCGCAAACCTTGACGCTCTTCCAGCTGACAAACAAACTGCTGTACGCAACAACGGTGGCGGACATGCTAACCATACATTATTCTGGGAAGTTATTGCTCCAGGCGGTTCAAATACACCAGTTGGCGAAGTAGCAAAAGCAATCGATGCTAAATTCGGTTCTTTCGATGCTTTCAAAGAAGAATTTGCTAAAGCTGCTACAACTCGCTTCGGTTCTGGTTGGGCTTGGTTAATCGTTGATGGTGACTCAGTGGCTGTTACGTCTACTCCTAACCAAGACTCTCCAGTAATGGAAGGTAAAACTCCAATTCTAGGCTTAGATGTTTGGGAACATGCATATTACTTAAACTACCAAAACCGTCGTCCAGATTACATCGGTTCTTTCTGGAATGTAGTAAACTGGGACGTAGTAGAAGCTAAATTCCAAGCTGCAAAATAATGATGAATCTTCGGCTATGCCAAAGGTGAGTAATCACCAAGGCATAGCCTTTTTTATTGGATAGAAAAGTAAGCGTGAGGGAAAGTATAAAAAAAAGCAACCTTTCCTCAGAAAGTGCCGTCAAATAAATGATGTTTTACATAAGATTTCGTAAGTGCGTGCTTTTCTGTCATACCTTCGAATGGTATACTAAGTATCGTGTATTGAAATGATCAGAAGATGAGGAGGGGAATACATATGCGCAAAGCACCCGGAAAAAATCGCGCGGCGAGTGTTAAAGCAAAACATCATTCTAATTTAACATTTCGTATGAATATCCTTTTCTTTGCAATATTTATCGTATTTTCAATGTTAATTTTTAGACTGGGTTATATGCAAATCGTCAAAGGGGAAGAGTATGTACGACTTTTAGAGAGTAAAGAGGAAGTTCCTGTTAATACAAGTGTGCCAAGGGGCCGCATGTATGATCGTTACGGGCGTATTTTAGTCGATAATCACCCTGAAAATGCCATTACCTATACGAAAATGCAAACGACTACAACAGATGAAATGCTAAATATAGCTGAAAAGCTGGCGCAATTAATTGAACAACCAACAAAACGCGTCACATTGCGTGATAAACAAGATTTTTGGATTATCAAAAATCATGATGCGGCTTATGAAAAAGTGACAAAGGCAGAAGAAGCTGAAATTCGAGCGAAAGAAAATATTACGACAAGTCAAATCAATGCAGAGATTGATAAACTAGTACGTGAACGCATTACGAATGAAGAACTTTTGCAATTGTCAGAGAAAGATTTAGAAGTATTAGCAATCTTTAGAGAGATGACATCTGGTTATAATTTATCACCTCAAATTATAAAAAGTGAAAATGTCTCGGCAGAAGAATTTGCACGTGTCTCCGAGCGTTTAACGGAACTGCCAGGAGTTAACACAACGACAGATTGGAAACGCGTAAAATTATCTTCTCTATCGATTCTTGGTCGTACAACGGTCCCAACAAAAGGGATACCAAAAGAGAAGCTGAATTATTATTTAGCCCGTGATTATTCACGAAATGATCGAGTAGGGGAAAGTTATATCGAAGCTCAATATGAAGAGTTACTACAAGGTCAAAAAACAGTTGTCAAAAATATTACCAATAAAAAAGGGCAGGTCGTCGATACGGTGACAACCTATGAAGGTGAACCAGGTAAAGACTTAATCCTGTCAATGGATAGTGAGCTACAGGCGGAAACAGAGAAAATTTTGGAAGAAGAGCTGCTTAACCTAAAAGCACTCCCAGGCTCGTATTTATTAGATCGCGCCTTCTTAATCATGATGGACCCGAATACAGGGGATGTCCTATCCATGACTGGTAAGAAAATAGAAAAAAATCCTGAGACAGGGAAAAATGAAGTCATTGACTATGCATATGGATCATTTACAACAGCTTATGAGGCAGGTTCATCTGTAAAGGCAGCAACTGTTCTTACTGGATACAATCAAGGTGTTATATCGATGGGTACTTCTATGGGAGATGAGCCTATTGTATTAGCTGGTACAGACCCTAAAACGTCTATTTTTAACCGTAGTGGATATATTCCAATGGATGATTTAATGGCTTTAGAACGTTCTTCCAACTCCTATATGTTTAAGATTGCGTTGCTGCTTAATGGAACACCTTATAGCTATGGTATGCCATTACGCTTAAAGGACGATACGTTCCCCAGAATGCGTAATAATTATGCACAATTTGGTTTAGGTGTGAAAACAGGCATTGATTTACCAAATGAATTTAGTGGGGTGCGTGGTCCATCAGGTGCAACGATGGGAGGGAAAACGCTTGACTTGGCCATTGGTCAGTATGACACTTATACACCTCTGCAATTAGCACAATATATTTCAACAGTTGCCAATGGTGGCTATCGTATTCAGCCACATGTCGTGAAAGAGGTTCGTGATCCATCTCAAGATGGTAAACAATTAGGCCAGTTAGTAACAGAAGTAGGACCAACTATTTTGAATCAAATTGATAATTCCAAAGAAGAGATCGATTATGTAAAGCAAGGATTGCGTCGTGTATACACTGGTAAACACGGTACAGCACGAGCTCAATTTGCGGATATTCCATATACAGCTGCTGGGAAAACAGGGACAGCAGAGGTAGTTTATTATGGTCCATTACGAGAGTACTATGGTACAAACACGATTAACTTAACACATGTCGGTTTTGCACCATATGAAAACCCTGAAATTGCCTATGCAGTTGTTATCCCATGGGTTAATACAAACTTAGCTCCACACTACTATCAAAATAATGTCATTGCTAGACGTGCTTTAGACAAGTATTTTGAATTAAAAGCAAAATATCAAGCTGAAAAAGTGACAGATAGCAATGTAAAACAACCAATTTTACCTGCCGTTACACAAGAGAAAATTGGTGAGGATGAGCAACAATAAGAAAACCGCTAGGCATGAGAATGCCTAGCGGTTTCATGTTGTTGAAAAAAGGTAATGTCAACGGCATAATAAGCAATTTTGTAAGGCGAGGGGTTGATTTCCGTTCCGCCAGCGTCCTTTCCAGGGGGCGTCTGATGAGCCGCTTCACTCACTGCGTTCGCTCCAGGGTCTCCTCTGTGACGCTAAATCCCCTAGGAGTGACGCTGGCTCCACTCCAATCAACCATTCTGCAAAAGTGTCTTTTCCTGAACAAAATAGCCCATTATTTATAGTATAAGAGAGGATAGCCTCTTACTTTCAATGTGGAGAAGTGATGTGTGCCAACACCCCACCATAAAAGAGTAGTGAATACCTTCACTTTTTTGCTAAAAAGTGAACATTTTTATTTTATGGATTGGAGTGGAAGGCTACTTGACTCCCGTGGGAATAGCGAGACAGGCGAGCCCCTGCACGGAGGAAGCGGCTCGGCGCTCGCCCACAGGAAAGCAAGTAGCCTGCAACGGAAATCCTTTTTCACCTTTCACATAAATTCTATGGATGGTTTTGTTTTTCAACACTATGAAACCGCTAGGCATGAGAATGCCTAGCGGTTTTTTCTATTAAAGTAAGCAAGCTTTACACAGATAATTGCTGAATAGCCAATTCAAACTGCTCTCTTGGCTTTACCCCATAAAGCTCTATATTGTGATAGAAATAAGAAGCTATCATAAAATCGATCGCCTCCTGAAGTGAATATTCCCGATGTTCCATTACTAGTAATAGATAGGTTTTAAAATAATCGGCATTTTGTACTTTTGCATGTTTCATGACAAAGGTCAAACTCTCCTCATCCATTAGCCTCAACGTGATTGTCGCTGATTCTTCGTTTTTGCTCAGAAAACAATACGTCTAGATTTTTTCGTGCCTGCCATTTGTAACAATCGCCGGAAACTTTATTTCGATGCAGTGGACGTTTGAACACCTGCTAAAAAGCAAAACAAGTATTGATCTCCCGCGATTAAGGAGGGGGCCTTCAACACTGCATCAACATAAAATATTTCCTGACACAAGTGCTTATTATAGCATCTTTCCTATAGGAAGCAAGTAGAAGAAGACCCTCGCGCCTTAAGATAGTGAAATGAATGAGGGGGTGGTCTCTTTTCGTTAGGTGTCGAATCATCTACTCTCAGGACGCCATTTTACCGTGACGATTGTAAATGCGTCTTTACAATCGTTTACAAAGCATTACATTCATTTACATCTCTTTTACGAACCGTTTATACGATTTCAACAATCAGTCATTATAGTAAAGATTGTAAGACAAATAACTATAAAACAGTTCACGACGGAGGCAAATGAGATGAAAAAGTGGAAGTACTTAACGATGACAGCAGTAATGGGTTCTGCATTAATGCTAGGTGCATGTGGTAGCGATTCTGCACAAAATGGAAACAATGCAGAAACGAACGCACCAGCTAGTTCAGGACAAGAAGCTGCTGATGAAAAGCTACAAGGATCTGTAGCTGGAGATGGCTCATCAACAGTAGCACCAATCATTGAGGCAGTTGTTGAAGAGTATGCAGGCGCACAACCAGATGTCAAAGTATCAGTGGGGGTTTCTGGTACTGGTGGTGGTTTTGAAAAATTCATCGCAGGTGAAACAGACTTTTCAAATGCATCTCGTAATATAAAAGATGAAGAGAAATCGAAATTAGAAGAAGCGGGTATTGATTTTACAGAGCTAGCTTTAGCATATGACGGTTTATCTGTAGTGGTGAACCCAGAAAATGATTGGGCAAAGGATTTAACAGTAGAACAATTACAAAAAATTTGGGTTGAAGATGGAAAAGAGAAAAAATGGTCTGATATTGATCCATCATGGCCAGATGAAAAAATCGTTTACTATTCACCAGGTACTGATTCAGGCACATACGATTACTTCGATGAAGTCATTTTAGATGGTGCGGATCTAGTAAGCTCAGCAACATTATCAGAGGATGATAATATGCTAGTGCAAGGTGTAGCTGGTGACAAAAACGCAATCGGTTTCTTCGGCTATGCTTACTATCTTGAAAATAAAGATAAATTAAACATTGTCAAAGTAAATGGTGTTGAACCAACAAATGAAACAATAGAGGGTGGCGAATATACACCACTTTCACGCCCACTATTCACTTACGTGAAAAATAGTGCTATGAAAGATAATGAAGCAGCATATGACTTCATTCAATTTACACTTGAAAATGCAGGCGATATGGCTGAGGCAGTTGGCTATGTTCGTTTACCAGAAGAAAAATATACTGAAGGCTTAAAAACTTTAGAAGGCTTAAAATAAGTAGACATGCATAGAGGGAAAGAGATGTATGCTCTTTCCCTCACTTATTTGAAAGGAGCTCCCAATGGTTTCTCAAAAGGAAAATAAGACATCATCTGTGCAGCAATTAATTGCAAATTCTCGCAATCAAAAAACAAAGAAAATAGTGGAAAAAGCAATGCCAGCTCTATTATTTTCTGCCGCTATTATTTCGATTTTAACAACGTTTGGCATTGTTTTCACCCTTATTTTTGAAACGTTTGAGTTCTTTAAACGTGTGTCGATTACGGATTTCCTATTTGGGACAAAGTGGTTACCGTTTTCAGGGAATGAACCGTTATTTGGAATTTTGCCATTAATCGCAGGTACATTAAAAGTGACACTTATTGCAGTTGTAGTAGCCGTACCATTTGGAATTGCTTCAGCTATCTATTTAAGTGAATATGCAAGTGAGAAAACAAGACGTACAGTGAAACCGATTTTAGAGGTATTAGCCGGTGTACCAACAATCGTCTATGGTTTCTTTGCATTAACGTTTGTCACACCTGTTTTACAAGAAATTGTACCTGGACTCAAATTATTTAATGCATTAAGTCCTGGGATTGTTGTAGGTATCATGATTTTACCTATGATTACATCTCTATCAGAGGATGCGATGTCATCCGTACCAAATAGTATGCGTGAAGGAGCTTTAGCTCTAGGTGCGACGAAATTTGAGGTAGCTATTAAAGTAGTATTACCAGCTGCACTATCAGGAATTATTGCTTCAATCGTGTTAGCTATTTCCCGGGCAATTGGAGAAACAATGATTGTTTCACTTGCTGGAGGATCTACACCGAAATTTGATTTAAATGTAACGGATTCCATTCAAACAATGACGGCGTACATTGTACAAGTTTCAACAGGTGATGCAGGTTATGGTACAACAATCTACTACTCTATCTATTCAGTAGGATTTACATTATTTATCTTTACACTAATCATGAATTTACTTGCTCACTATATTTCGAAACGCTTCAGGGAGGTTTATTAGCATGCGCTATATGGATGACACGGTCGTCATGAAACGATTGACCAAGCGTATTACATTTAATAAAGTTTGGAAAACCTTATTTTTCTTAGCAACTATGTTTGCGCTTGTGACTTTAGCTATTTTGTTATATCGCATAGTGTCACAGGGAATTGGTTATTTAAATATCGATTTCTTAACTAATTTTGCATCACGATTTGCAGATAAGGCAGGGATTAAAGCTGCCTTAATTGGGTCACTGTGGTTAATGGCAGTTGTTGCGCCAGTATCTATTATTTTAGGTGTAGGTACTGCGATTTATTTAGAGGAGTATGCTAAGAAAAATAGAATTAACGACTTTATTCGAATGAACATATCGAATCTAGCAGGTGTACCTTCCATCGTTTTTGGATTACTTGGATTAACAATTTTTGTCCGTATGATGGGGCTAGGCAAAAGTATTTTAGCCGCAGGGTTTACGATGAGTTTATTAATATTGCCTGTTATCATTGTAGCTGCACAGGAGGCTATTCGTGCCGTACCAAATGAACAAAGAGAAGCATCATATGGTATGGGTGCAACGAAATGGCAAACCATTTTACGCGTGGTGCTACCAGCTGCCATTCCGGGTATTTTAACAGGAAGTATTTTAGCCATGTCTCGTGCCATTGGAGAAACAGCTCCACTTGTTGTCATCGGGATTCCAGTTATTCTACAGTTTTTACCGAATAGTTTATTGAGTCAATTCACTGCATTACCGATGCAAATTTATGATTGGGCAAAGCGACCACAAGAAGCCTTTCAGTATGTGGCGGCCGCAGGTATTTTAGTGCTTATGACGGTTCTGCTATTAATGAACTCTATTGCTATCTTTATACGAAATAAATTCCAAAAACGTTATTAATGAGGTGACCTTATGGTGCTAGATTTAAAAGAGGAAAAAACGATTGTCAAGTTGAATCAAATGGCAACTAAGTCTTCAGATGATAGAGCGAAGAATATTGTCTACGATACACGAAACTTAAATTTATGGTATGGTGATCACCATGGTTTAAAAGATATTAATTTAAGTATTTATGAAAATGAAGTAACGGCTATTATTGGGCCATCTGGCTGTGGTAAATCTACGTATCTAAAAACATTAAATAGAATGGTAGAACTTGTACCAAGCGTTCGAACATCAGGTGAAATCGTCTATCGTGAGCGAAATATTTTAGATAAAAGCTATACAGTAGAGGAATTAAGGACACGTGTAGGGATGGTGTTCCAAAAGCCGAACCCATTCCCAAAATCTATTTATGATAATATTGCCTATGGACCAAGAATCCATGGGATTAAAAATAAAAAGATTTTGGATGAGATTGTGGAGAAGTCACTAAGAGGGGCAGCGATTTGGGATGAGGTAAAAGATCGTTTAAATCAAAATGCCTATGGGTTATCGGGTGGTCAGCAACAGCGTATTTGTATTGCACGTTGCTTAGCGATTGAACCAGATGTCATCTTAATGGATGAGCCAACATCTGCTTTGGACCCAATTTCTACGTTGAAGGTGGAAGAGCTTGTGCAAGAGCTGAAAAAAGATTATTCCATCATCATCGTGACACATAATATGCAGCAAGCGGCTCGTATTTCTGATCGCACAGCATTCTTCCTAAGTGGAGAGGTTGTTGAATACGATAAAACAGATATTATTTTCCAAACACCAGCGGATCAACGCACAGAAGATTATATTTCAGGACGTTTCGGCTAAGGAGGAGCAATAGATGGTAGTTCGTGAGCGTTTTGAACAAGAGTTACAAGAGGTACAGGGTCAATTTATTGCCCTTGCCAACAGCAGTATTCTAGCGCTACAAACGGCTTTTGAAGCATTAGTAGAGCAGGACTTAGAAAAAGCCTTGAAAATTTTAGAAGATGATTTAGTCATTAATCGTCTTGAAGAGGAAATTAATGACCATGTGATTTTAATGATTGCTAAGCAACAACCAGTGGCAACAGATTTGCGTCGACTTATGGTCCTTGTAAAAGCAGCAGCAGATATGGAAAGAGTGGGCGACTATGCGGTTAATATTGCTAAGGAAGCGATTCGAATTGGCAAAGAACCAATAGTGTTTCCGATAACCAATCTACAAACGATGTGTAATAAAACAGTCGAAATGCTAGAGAGTATCATGAAGGCCTTTACAGAGGAAGATACGGTACGTGCCAAAGAAATCGCAGAATTAGATGATTATGTAGACGATTTATACGGGGCAACAATTACACTTTTACTTCGCGCGGGTGTAGAAAATCCTGCACATATTTCGCAGATAACCCATCTCACATTTATTTGCCGATATCTAGAACGCTCTGCCGATCATGCGACAAATATTGCAGAACATCTATTTTACTTAGTCAAAGGCAAGCATTATGAATTAAATAATTAATGAGGAAGAGCTACTTTTAGCTCTTCTTTTCTTTTGGATAAAAAAATTTTATGTAGCAGCAACATTGTCTTTTTCCCTAGCGTCTTTATAACGAGCACTATTGTATTGTCAAAAATTTTTTTTGGCTATACTATAGACATTATCCGAAAAATGTGATGCTTAGGAGGTGCTGCTACGTGAAAGATGCAATCGAAACATTCATTGAGCAATTTGACCAGCAGATGACAAACGAACAACTAGACTATTTACGTTTTCTCTATAAAAACTTACATTTAGAGGAGTTAAGTGAAGGAGAACAACATTATTTTATCGACTATTTTTTCAAGAGCGAGCCATTACGAAATATGGCAGCATTTGCACTAGAATTGGCAGATATTATGCATGAAATTCGAGAAAATATCCCTGCTATTGAAAAAGCTGAACGCTTAGCAAACGGCCATGAGCAATACCTATATTATGAACGAAAATGGTCAGAGCTGAGACGTCAAAAGCTCAAGCAACAGACAACAAAAAGTGGTAATATTTTTTATGTGCCATTTCATGAATATCAACAGGAACCTGGGCCTATGATTATTTGTTTAGAACAAACGACGGGGATGGCTGCTTACTCTGATCTTTGTAAAAGTATGATTTTACCGTTATTTATGAATGCTCATCGTGAAGGTCGCGATTTATATATTGTTCCATATGATCGTCAAATTCATGTTCACTATCGCTTTGAAAATGGTCATTTAAATTTAGCTGATTTTAAGAGTTTTATCGAATATAAGGCACAAGGAGAAGCCGCAATATTGCCTGTTTTACAGTTTGTTAAAGCATTACTACAGGAAAATCAACTC
Organism: Lysinibacillus sp. OF-1; assembly: GCF_028356935.1. NCBI lineage: Bacteria > Bacillati > Bacillota > Bacilli > Caryophanales > Bacillaceae > Lysinibacillus > Lysinibacillus sp. OF-1. The sequence goes on along the minus strand of NZ_CP102798.1, from coordinate 2,954,168 downwards.
GATGCTGAAGCGGATGTCATTATTTTTACAGAAGGAACGCCTATTGATGGACAGCATCTCATAACTAAACAAGCAAGAACGATGCTAGAGGAAATGAAGCGGAAATACCATGCTGAATTTTCAGTAATCGCCATGCACGAACATAATTTTAATAAACAGCAGTTTTGGTTTGCCAATAAGGCTTTTTTTGCGGATGATGCTATACAATAAAAAAATAGGGGCTAACCGTTTCTGAAGGTTTGCTCCTTTTTGGTGGAGATACATAGGTTTTTTAAAGGAGAAATACATGGATTCATTACTTTGGTTATTACCTAAATTTACAGTCCCAACTTGGATGGATGTCTTGATTGCCGCCATTATTTGTTTAGTTGGTTGGCTTATTCAACGTTTCATCATAAAAAAAATCATTCATTGTGTAGTGACTTTTTTAAGAAATCGCCAGCGGAAATTCCAGGCGAATGTACTTGCCCAATTCAGTAAAGCAATTGGCTATGCATTTATGACGACAGTCATTGTCCTGAGTTTATCTTATTTAATAGAAGTTCCTTTATTTACGCATAGATCAACGAAAAATTTTGTATTGTCAATTCTGGTGTTTTTTGCGTTTAAAGGGATTTATGATGTGTTAAATTTTTATACGAAACAACCATTCGAATTAACGAGTGAAGAGGATCAGAATGTCTTATTACCGTTTTTTCTACGAATTGGTAAAGTAATCATTATGATTTTTGCTATGTTCACGATTGCTTCGTTTTGGGATTTTAACCTCAATGGCTTTTTAACAGGGATCGGTTTAACTGGTGTGGCGATTGCCTTTGGGATTCGTGATACTTTAGCACATGTATTTGGTGGTATGTCTGTCGCGTTGGATAATCCATTCCAAATAGGAGATTGGATCGCAACGGAAGATCAAAAAATTGAAGGCACAATTGAAGATATCAATCTGCGAAGTACCTTAATTCAAACAGGGGATAAGGGGCTTGTCTATGTGCCGAATTCCTATTTAGTCAACCGCCCTATTTATAATTTATCAAAACGAGAAAAACGGAAATGTGAGCAATTTATCTATGTAGCAGCCGAAAATGAGGAGGACCATTTACGTAGTGCTTTAACAGCCATTCATAAGGAAATTTATTTGCATGCCAAAACGGAGAAAGAGATGATCCATGTTTTTATTGATGAATTTCATCATGATTCATATCGTGTACTTGTTCGTTTCTTTATTGCTACAAATGATACAGCTGTTATGCTAGAAGTGCGTCAGGATATTTTATTTGCTATTCGTCAAATAATGGAGGAGTTATCCATTACGTTAGCTACCCCTTACGAGGATGACAGTCTACGAAATAAAAAATAAATTGAATTGTGAGATAGTTTGCATTACAATATAACTTACAAATCAGCGTTGATGAAGAGTAGTAGCTATTTAAATTTGTCATAGAGAGCTAGTGGTTGGTGGAAACTAGTACAAATGAATGGTGAATGGACTTCGGAGCTCTAATCCTGAACGACAGTAGGGATTAGCGTATGCCTACGTTATAAGGCTTCAAGAGGGTCTTCTAGATTGGAGACCAATGAAGGTGGCACCACGGCTTTTCCGTCCTTTTGTGATGGAAAGGCCTTTTTTTATCTTGATTCAGTCATGTTTTTGTCTGAAAGTGAAGCGTGAGGTGCAGAAATTTTCCTCTTGTGTAGGGGAGATAGATGCTTGTTTTACTTTTTTAGCAGATTCAAACACCCGCTGAAGCAAGAGAAAGCCCCTCCATCGGATGTCACAGATTTTGAAGAGATGCTATGTTAGTAACTTGAAAAAATCTGAACACACATACGCTGAGGAGGAGGCGATAGATAGGTGTAGAAGAGCAGAGAAGAGCTTAGAGAAGGAGAGAAGAGTATGACAGTTGAGCTTAGAAAGTATGCCATGAAAGTATTACAGGGGGATATGATGACCCCTATCTCTGTGTATCAATCACTGAGCGGGCAGCATAAAATGTTGTTCGAATCATCAGCCAAGCATGAGGAAAGTGGGCGATATTCCTTTATCGCCATCAATCCAGTGGCTGAATTGAAAGGGAACAAGGAAGAATTCATCTTTTCAAGAGGAATGGAAAAGGACACAATTAGTGGGAATGTGCTCGATCAATTAAAGCAAGTTATGCCATTTCATGAGGAGCACTATCCATTCGCCTTTTTTGGTGGGATCATAGGTTTCTTTGGCTATGAAACAGCTTTTTATACAGAAAAAATCGGAAACTATTTACAGGATGATTTAGCCATGCCTGATGTGCATGTTTTTTTCTATGATACCTTTATTGTTTTTGATCATGTAACACAGGAAATCACACTAGCCTCGATTGATCTATTTCAGGAGGGGCGTTCAATAGAGGAGATGGAGGCTGCTATTGCGACAATAGAGCAACAGCTTTGTGCAGGTACGACCTTTGAGGCATTGAAGGTAGATGAACTACATTTTACACCAATGATGACAAAGGGGCGATTTGTTTCTTTGGTGGAACGTGCTAAGCAGCATATTTTAAGAGGAGATATTTTTCAAATCGTATTATCACAACGCTTTTCAGCACCGTTCACAGGTTCACCATTCTCACTTTATCGTCAATTACGCACATCGAATCCGTCACCCTATATGTTCTATATGGATTTTGGATCCTATGTTATTTTAGGAACATCTCCGGAAAGTCTGGTAAAGGTAAAAAATCGTCAGGTGACAACCAATCCAATAGCTGGTACAAAGCCGCGTGGCGCGACAACAGAACAGGATGAAGCAATTGCAAATGCTCTATTAGCAGATGAAAAGGAAATAGCGGAGCATCGTATGTTAGTAGATTTAGGTCGCAATGATCTTGGACGCATTGCCAAAGTCGGTTCTGTAAAGCTAATGAAATACATGAATATTGAACGGTATAAATATGTGATGCATATGGTGTCAGAGGTAATGGCAGAATTACGAGACGACCTCCATGTTCTGGATGTACTGCGTGCTTGTCTACCAGCTGGGACTGTGTCAGGAGCACCTAAAATTCGAGCCATGCAACTGATTAATGAATTGGAACCAGTGAAGCGGGGCGTGTACGCGGGAGCGGTGGGCTATATTTCAACAACAGGTGATATGGACTTAGCACTCGCTATTCGGACAATGCTCATTAAGGATCAAAAAGCCCATGTACAGGCAGGGGCGGGAATTGTTTATGACTCCATCCCATTGTCGGAATACGAGGAAACGCTCAATAAAGCCCGTGCGCTATTGGAGGTCAAAAAATGATTTTATTAATCGATAATTATGATTCCTTTACTTATAACCTATTTCAACAAATCAGCGTGCTGGGAAAAAACGTTAAAGTCGTGCGAAATGATGCTATTACAATAGAAGAAATTCAAGAAATGTCGCCTGAAGCCATCATTTTATCTCCTGGACCAGGAACACCTGCTGAAGCAGGTATCACGGTAGCTGTCATCAAGGAACTGTATCAAAAGTTTCCCATTTTAGGCATATGCCTTGGCCATCAATCGATTGGGCAGGCTTTTGGCTCCAATATTGTGCAGGCCCAAAATATTATGCATGGAAAGCTGTCACCATTACAATACGAGCAAACAGGTTTATTTAAGCGAATAAAGGGTGATATTGAAGTAATGCGTTATCATTCTTTAATTATTGAAGCAAGGACATTGCATAAGGATTTTAACATAATTGCAACAGCCGGTGATGATGGGGAGATTATGGCCATTCAACATAAGAATTATCCTCTTTATGGTCTGCAGTTTCACCCAGAATCAATCGGCACAAAAGAAGGCAATATCATGATGCAAGCCTTTCTCGATAGTATAGCGTAATGGCCGCAAAAAAGCTGTCGTCTAATGTGACGACAGCTTTTTAGGTTACTGCTTTTTGCCTGTAATTAACTTAGCAATTTCTTCTAAAGACATGGAAGAATTGACTTCATAGGAGCCGATTTGTAAGCTGCGGGCATATTTTGCGTTAGCGAGTAGTAACTCCATTTCAACACTATTGGTAATAATGCCGCCGTCTTCAAGCTTTTGTGCCACAATATAGGGTGTGATTCCACTGTATAATTGCAATGTCATCTTTGTCACATCACCGTTTGTTTCTTCAACGGCTTGTTCATCAGAATCTGTCGTAGACGTTTCTTCTGTTGTATGTACTGGCTTTAATTGTCCCTTTAACGAGGCAATTTCTTGGTTGGCCTTGTTTAGCTTATCTTGCAGTTGTTCTACCTGTTGCAGATTGCCAGCTTCTTTAGTAGGGAGACCAATATTTACATCAAAGCGACTGGAGAGTGCTAGCAAAGCTCCGACAAGAAAAATGGCAATGCCAAATGCGCGGATGGCGGACTTGTTCATCACTTATCGACCTCCATTTGCAATGACTTGACGAACTTGCTCTTCTGTTAAATTAGAACGAATACTGATATCAGCTACAGAAAGACCTTGTTTATTTAATTCGAGCACCTGACTAACAATAATTTGATGAATCGGTTTGACTTGGGTTGTCGTTTGTGCAATTTTTGACGCTTGTGCAGCCTGTTGAACAGCTTGCATGACTTGTTGAACTTTAGGGTTTTGTCCTTTTTGACTCGGAGCTGATGTTGATTTCACTTGGAATTCAGGTTCTAATAAAAGTTCTTCCTCGACAATTTTTAGGCGACGCTTTAAATTATTTGTTTCTTGGAAGATCGAGATGGATAATTCTTCGACATCTTTTTCGATTTTTTTCGAGCTATTTTTGAAAAAGAACGATAGGATGATTAAAATTATGCCGATACTCATTAGTAAGATGGATAAATCCAATAGTTTCACCTCAATGTAGTATGTAATTATAAGATATTTTACCATATGCAAACTTAATATGAAATGAAGGTAGATTTTTTTTCAGTTTATGTTATAATAGGTTAGTCGTATAAATCATGCTCAAATTTTAATTCTTGATATAGAGTGGGAGGGTTAATGATGCGCGTAAACATTACTTTAGCTTGCACAGATTGCGGCGAACGTAACTACATTTCTAAAAAGAACAAGCGTAACAATCCAGAGCGTCTTGAACTTAAAAAATATTGCTCTCGCGAGAAGAAATACACTCTTCACCGTGAAACTAAGTAATCGCTCATTAAGCCAAAACCACAAGTGGTTTTGGCTTTCTACATTTTATGAAATCATTTCGGGTATAAGGATACGAAGTATGATGATATAGGAGGTAGCCTGGATGGATAAAACAACATTACGAAATAAGATGCGACAAGCTCTTGCGACAATGACTGATGAAGCTTATCAATATCAATCATTAGCTATCGTAAAAAAGGTGCTACAGGAATCATATATAATAGAAGCAAATATAATTGGCATGACCATTTCAAATAAGCCAGAAGTCGACACCATTCTTTTAATTGAAGAATTATGGCGACTTGGTAAAAAGGTCGCTGTTCCGAAATGTCATCCAAAAACAAGAGCAATGTCATTTTACATTATTGATTCATTTGCCCAGCTTGAAACTGTATATATGCATTTGCGTGAGCCTATTCCAGCAAGATGTGAGTTAGTTGACGCAAATGACATGGATGTCATCCTTGTGCCTGGCGTTGTTTTTGACCGTAATGGCTATCGAATCGGCTATGGCGGTGGTTATTATGACCGCTATGTATTAAACTATAAAAAAGGGAAGCTGATGTCGCTGCTCTTTGATGAGCAAATCATTGATTGTGTCCCAGCCGAGGAGCATGATTGCCCAGTAGACATCATTATGACACCGACAGAACGTATTGATTGTCTAGCACAACGAGGAGCGAGCGAAAATGGATAAAATGTTAGATATTTATGAACTTTTGAAAACATATGGTACTTTTATTTATACACGTGATCCCATTGGCGATTTGATGTTAATGGAGGATGAAATACGTGAGCTCTATAAAGCAAATGTACTAGACATAAAAGACTATCAAATGGCATTGTTACTCATTCGACAAGAAACAACAAAACTTCGTATGGAAGAAAATAAAAAGTAATGTTTAAAATATAATGTAATGGAGTATTGTGAAAATAATGTAACAAGTATGTAATATTCTTAAAAACAGTGGATTTCCGCTGTTTTTATGTTTTTAAGAAACTTTTTACATTCCAAAACGTATATATAGATGTCTGGTGCATAAAAAGAGCGCGGAGAAAAAAATTTCCAAAAGATATGTGTTGATTATCTGTTAAAAAAGGATTAAGATATATTTTGTTTCCGTAACAAAATGTAAAAAATTATTATTTTTTTGTAAGGAAGTAGGGAGGATGTTAGGAATGAAATCAATAAAGTGGCCTAAACATTCATTTATGATACTAGCAATTATAGCAACATGGATCAAAACGGTCATTGTTTACCACACAAGCTTTGAGATGAAAATTGAAAATGCAATGCAACAATTTATTTTGTTTATTAATCCATTAAGCTTCTTGCTATTTACGTATGGTTTATCACTATTCTTTAAATCAGCAAAAGCTAGAAATCGTTATCTGATTACGGTCAGCGTTATTTTATCCATTGTTTTATACGGAAATGTAGCGTTCTATCGATTCTACAATGACTTTATTACGCTACCAGTATTATTCCAAACAAGTAATTTCAGTGACTTAGGAACATCAGTAGCAGCCATTGTTGAGCCATGGGATGTATTATATTTCGTTGATGTCGTTATTTTAATCTTAGCGAATAAATTTTTACCGAAAATGAAAGAAGCATTTAAAGTGAATATTGAATTCCGACGTGCATTTTTTGTATTAGCAGTCGCAATTTCATTTTTAAACTTAGGATTAGCTGAAACAGAGCGTCCACAATTATTAACACGTAGTTTTGACCGCGAATTATTAGTAAAAAATATTGGTACGTACAATTACCATTTGTATGATATTTATATTCAAACTAAATCATCTGCTCAGCGTGCATTAGCGGATGGCAGTGAATTAGTTGAAGTAAACAACTATGTGCGTTCTAATCAGGCTGCCGTTAACCCAGAGATGTTTGGGAAATATAAAGGTCGCAACTTAATTGTTGTGTCGATGGAGTCTTTACAAAACTTTGTCATCAATAATGATATGAATGGTCATGAAATTACGCCATTCTTAAACTCTTTAACAAAAGATAAAGATACGTATTATTTCAGTAACTTCTATCACCAAACAGGCTTAGGAAAAACATCTGACTCAGAGTTTATTGTTGAAAACTCATTGTTTGGATTAGGTCGTGGTGCTGTATTCTTCACGCATGGTGGAAATACGTATAATTCAATGGCTGAACGCCTTGGAGAAAATGGCTACTTTACAAATGTCATGCACCCGAATAATAAATCATTCTGGAACCGTGATATCATGTATCAATCGTTAAAAATTAATAAATTCTACGATATAGATTCATATACGGTTGAAGAAGGGCAAGCTGTCAACTGGGGTATGAAAGATACACCATTCTTAGAGCAATCTGCTGCTTTAATGAAAGACATGCCACAGCCATTCTATTCAAGATTAATTACGTTAACGAACCACTATCCATTCACTTTGGATCCTGAAGATATTATGATTCCTGAATATGATTCAAATTCAGGTACATTAAATCGTTACTTCCAGACAGTACGTTATATGGATGAAGCTTTAAAAGACTTCTTCCAAGAGTTAAAAGATCAAGGTGTTTATGATAACTCTATTATCGTAATGTATGGAGACCATTATGGTATTTCTGAAAACCATAATAAAGCGATGGCACAATATTTAGGAAAAGAACAAATTACACCAATGGACAATGCATTGCTTCAAGAAGTGCCTTTATTCATCCATATCCCAGGATCTGACGATGGTAAAGAAATGACAGAGATTTCAGGACAAATGGATTTACGTCCAACAATCTTACATCTTCTTGGCGTTGAAACGTCAAAAGACATGCAAATGGGTGCAGATTTATTCTCTCCAGAGCATGAGGATTTTGTTGTCTTCCGTGATGGACGCTTTATAACAGATAAATATGTTTATGCTGGAGAAGCTTGCTATGACAAAGCAACTGGTGAAGAAATAGATGGTGAGCCATGCCAGTCATATGCTGATCGTGCGACAATGGAGCTGGAAAATTCCGATGCTATCATAAATGGAGACCTGCTACGTTTCTATGATGAAAAGACAGGTAATTTAAAACAGGATTCCGTCAAATAACAAAAGAGAGATCTCAAGTTGAGGTCTCTCTTTTCTTTTTTGATTGACAAATTACTATAAGCAATTATAATAAATTTAAATATCTGCATAACGAAGATTTGTTTTTGCATTTCGGAGTATAAGAGTGAAAGGCATGGAAAAGAACGAGTAGCTTTAATCGAACTGACAGAGAGTAGCCGGTTGCTGAGAGGCGCAAGGGATATTAAAGTGAATACATCTTGGAGCTGCGTACCGAAATTTTAGTAGGCTACGACGGGGTTGCATCCGTAATCATTGCAAAAGTATCGCTATGGCTGTACTTATTGAGGAGGGCTGTGTGAATAGCTCTCGAAAAAAGGTGGTAACACGTTCATGAACGTCCTTAGGATTAGTCCTAAGGGCTTTTTTTATGCCTTTACAGCCCAAGTGTTTATCTTGATTTGGCCGTCCTCTTACGCTGAGGCGTAGTTGATTAGTGAACTCTTATAGAGCTTGCAATATTAATATTTAATATTACAAGGAGATGTTTCATATGTTTTTAACACCAAAAGAGCAATTAGCGATAATTAAGAAGGGTGCTCATCAAATCGTTGATGAGCAGGAATTACTCGAAAAATTAGAGCGATCCTATAAGGAGCAGAAGCCTTTAATCATTAAGTTAGGGCTTGATCCGTCCGCCCCGGATATTCATTTAGGGCATGCAGTCGTTCTACGGAAAATAAAGCAAATGCAGGATTTAGGGCATCAGGCGGTCATTGTTATCGGTGATTTTACAGGGCGTATTGGTGATCCAACGGGTAAAGCAAAAGGCCGTGTCGCGTTAAGTGATGACATGGTCAAGCAAAACGCTAAAACATACTGTGAGCAAATTTTTAAAGTGATAGATATGAATAAGACAACTATTCGTTTCAATAGTGAATGGTTAGCAAAGCTGTCATTTGAAGAAGTCATTCAGCTGGCAGCCACGACATCCGTTGCTCGACTGTTAGAACGTGAGGACTTTCAAAAACGGTACCGTCAGCAAATACCAATTGGCATCCACGAATTTTTCTACCCGCTTATGCAAGCATATGATTCGGTAGAGCTACAGGCCGATATTGAATTAGGGGGAACAGATCAAACATTCAATATTTTAATGGGCCGCACCTTACAAAAGCAACGGCGGTTAGAAAAACAAATTGCCATTTTTATGCCATTACTCGAAGGTTTAGATGGCATTGAAAAAATGAGTAAGAGCCTTGGCAATTATATTGGTGTCAGTGAAGCGCCAGAGGTCATGTTTAAAAAGGTAATGGAAGTACCAGATGCCTTACTCATCAAATATTTTGAACTAGCAACAGATGAGCATCCACTACAAGTGCAAACCATTCAAGATAGACTGCAAATGGGAGAGAATCCCCGTGATGTAAAATTACAGTTAGCAGAAATTATAACGGCCTTATACCATGGGACTACAGCAATGGAGGAAGCTAAATCCTATTTCCAAGCTGCATTTCAAAGAAAGGAAATACCAAAAAATATTCCTATACTGCTCCTAGAAATTGATAAGGAAAGAATAGTGGATATTATCCCACAACTAGTGGCAATGGATTATATTCATAGTAAGAGTGAATTTCTGCGGTTAATCAAGCAAAATGGAGTATCCTTGAATGGAGAAAAAATAGTGATGGATGATTTATCACTTGTACTAATGAATGATGATGTCATTCAAATTGGTAAGAAACGATTTCTTAAATTAAATAAATAATAAATACAAAAAAAGAGCAATCTCCAGGGAGACTGCTCCTTTTTGTCTGAATTTTAGTGTAATTGTGGTGGATACCCACTGTGAACAATCGTCATGATGACGAACCATCCAAATACAGCGGCACTTAATAAGTTGAAAACAACGCTTAATAGGTTCTTTTCTTTAATTGCTTGGAATGTACCAACTACAGCTAAAATCGCTACTAGACCAAAAATAACCATTAATAAGTTCATTAAAAATAGACACTCCTTTCGACATCAGAAAATGAATGTCGCAAACAATATTCCTCCTTAATTGTAAACGTTCTGTTTGTTTTTGTCGAGAACTAAAATAGCGTAAACTATGAACATTTATCGTCAAATTGTGGCAAAGCCTGTATAATAGAAAGTTGAGGTGATCACTATGATGAACGTACGAAGTTATTCTCTTGGACCTGTTCAAACGAATTGCTATATCGTATCGAATAAAGAAAAAGAATGTATTATATTTGATCCAGGTGAGGAAGCAGAGCGTCTTATTAAAACAATTCGTAGCAATGGCTTAAAACCACTTGCTATCTTTTTAACACATGCCCATTTTGATCATATAGGGGCTGTAGATGCTGTACGCGAAGTGTTTGATATTCCTGTATGGATTCATGAAAAGGAAGTTAGCTGGCTAGGAGATCCAACGAAGAATGGCTCTAGTAAATATGCTGCATTACCAGATTATAGGGTAGCAGCACCAGCGCAAGACACAATTATTAAAGAAGAACAGCTATTTGAGATCAGTAATTTTGCTTTCCAAGCTGTTTTTACGCCTGGACATTCACCTGGTAGTATTTCTTATGTTTTTGATAATGACGGTTTTGCCATTGTTGGAGATACGTTATTTGAACAAGGTGTGGGACGTACAGATTTAGTAGGTGGCTCAACAAAAGTATTATTAGCATCCATTCATCACAAATTGTTGACATTACCCGAGGATACTATTATTTATCCTGGACACGGAAATTATACAACAGTAGGCGCAGAAATGGAGACAAATCCTTTCTTAAATGGATTTTAAAAAGGAATAACCAAAGCGCATAAAAAAGCGTATCTCAGCATTGTGAGATACGCGATTTTTTTTGTATTAATGACCGCCACCAGGTACGTGAATGAATGTTGTATAGTACGTGAAGCCAGCGAAGAATACAGTTAAATATGCTCCGAAAATGTACATGTACATACGTTCTGAAAGGTTTAAGAAGCCTAATAATAAGAATAAACCTGTATTACCTAAGAATAATAGCGATACCTCGTTCATACCACCAAGGTAGAACATAACGGCAAAAATACCTGTCCAGAATGCCATAACTTTATACATATTATCCATGAAGATTTCCCCTCCTTTTGCCCACGACACAATAATCTCTTACTCATTATAAATGATATGAAAGGTGTCTGTAAACTGGAACTTCTCCGTCTTTGTGACAAACAAATGGATTTTTAATCTAGCTTTCGATTTCTGTCACGTTTATTTCATATTTACATAAATCGCAATTATGTATCATACTTTCAATTTGCACAAATTCATTGTTCGTAAACAATGCATCTAATTGACCTTTTAAATAGGATTCATGTAATGAACAAACAATATCAGAATGCGAAGTAAGTTGCTCCTGGAAAGGACAATTGAAGATGGAGAAGGTCACTTTTTTGCCATGTTCGGTTTGTTGAATTTGTGGAATATAGCCAATTAAAGCGGCATTGTCCGTTAACAGCTGAAGCTTTTCATCGAAGGATAGAGAATTATTTAATGTTAATTCAGCGCTGATATAATTTTTCATTTGCTGGTATCCGTCTTGGTAGCTAATTTCTTGGCACTTCGTTAAGGCAGATGGTCCAATGTCTTCAATTAATTGGATCGTCCATTTTAATAAACGATCTTCATCGCGTCTTGGAAATGTTAGAGATACGCCTTTCTCTGAAGCTTTATAAACACGTCCAGGTCTACCACCTTTGCCTGTTTTGACATAGTCCGCAGAAATAATATTGATTTCTGAAAGCTTTGTTAAATGAAGCCGAGCAACGTTTGGATGGATGCCGAATTGATCAGCAATATGTTGTACTGTGACTGTTTTTTTCTCTTGCAATATGTACTCATAAATAGAGTACCTTGTTTCATCGGCTAATGTACTAGTAATTTTCAATGGATGGATCATGCGCTTCACCTCTTTAAATTTTTTTAAAAAATTATGTTCGCCTACCAAGTGTTAGGAAAATAATCATGTTCATTCTATTATATTGTATTATTGAAAAAGGTACAGTTCATTTCGGCATAAATATTAATTTTTTCATGCATTTATCTTCTTTTTTAGTGGGAAACTGCACTTTATCCACATTTTTATAGCAAAAAACATGATTGACAGGAAAATGTACAACAAATTTTTATTTTCAGAAAAGGGCTTTTCTCGTGGCATTTTCCTCTTTATACTAGGAAATAACGAATAGAGCGGTCATATTCGAATGAACTAGAAGTGAGGTGCATATATGCAGAATTTTGAAACAGTTGTCGAACAAAAATGTGAGCAACTTTTACTAAAGGCCTATCATTTTGGTGCATCCGATTTATTACTCGTTCCAGGTAATAAAAGATATCAGGTTTATTTTCGAAAATATGATAAGCTACTCCAAGCTGGTGAGCTCCCAAATGAACTTGCAGAAAGAATGATTTCCTACTATAAATTTCTTGCGGCATTAGATATCAGTGAACGACGAAAACCTCAAAGCGGCTCCTTTCAAAAAGCAATGGAACACAATCCATACGCCTTTCGAGTATCCACACTGCCTTCCGTCTTTTTAAAAGAAAGCCTGATTATCCGTTTACTTCTCCAAAATCATACATTCCCACTAACGTCATTAAGCTATTCCAAAAGTGCAGCACACAATTTAATGGAGCTTGTGCAACATCGTCAAGGTCTTCTGTTTTTTACAGGCGCAACAGGCTCTGGCAAATCTACATCACTCTATTCCTTAATCCACTATTGTTCCACAGAATTAAATCGGCATGTGATTTCTTTAGAAGATCCTGTAGAAAATAGCCAAGCAAATTTACTTCAAATTCAAGTGAACGAGCGAGCGGGCGTTACATATGCTATGGGACTAAAAGCCATTTTACGTCACTCTCCTGATGTTATCATGATTGGTGAAATTCGAGATAAAGAGACAGCAAAAATTGCTATCCAAGCTGCCTTAACAGGACACTTAGTTGTCTCAACCATTCATGCAAAAGATACCATTCGTTGCCTGTATCGTTTAATGGACTTAGATGTGTCGATAGAGGAGCTTCATCAAACGATTATCGGTATTGTGGCACAAATACTTGTTCAGACTTCAGCAGTACAAGATGAGCGCCGTGCGGTATATGAAATTTTACAGGATGTTCATTTAACAAGAGCCATTTCTGCGATTAAAGAAAAGGTCAACTATGAACTCCCTTATGAATTAACATTAATGGGACAAAAAGAATTAGTGGAGAGCTTTTATGCACCTACAAACATATATCCATAATGTTTTGCTTTATTATAGTAGGGCGACAAAATGGCGAGTAAGGGAGCAGGCACAATTTTTTAATCGATTATGTGTGTTAATGCAAGAAGGATATTTATTTCCTCAGGCCATTTCAATGCTATTGCCTCATCATATAAAGGCGCATGAAGATATGCAGCAGCAAATTGATGAAAAACTGAAGCAAGGGGAAGGGGTTGCAGGGATACTTGAAACTTTACAGCTGAGCAAGCATTATTTAATGGCCATCAAGGTAGCAGAAAATAATGGACATATGATAGAAGCTTTACAAGGTGTAGCTAAGCAAATAAAGGTAAGTGAAATGACCAAGAAAAAGCTCATAAAGCTGCTGATCTATCCTGTCACGCTGATCGTATTTTTGCTGTTATTATTTTTGGTGTTTCGTACCATCTTTTTACCAAACATCGAAAGACTGGTAGCCGGCCGAACCGCAGAAACAGAAACAAGTATTACGTTGTCCACTACGTTATTACATGTTCCTGATGTAGTCATCCTCACCATTTTCATCGCAACAGGCAGTTTATTTATTGTTCGTCTCTATCTCAATCGACAGCCTACTGCACATCAACTCACCATCCTATTCAAGATTCCTTTTATTCAACGCTATATGCGACTGATATTAACAAGACAGTTTGCTGCTTATTTAGGAAGCTTACTGCAAAGTGGATTTTCATTACAAGCCAGCCTCCAACTTTTAGAAGAGCAACAACTTCAACCTTTTCTGCAAATTCTTTCGCAGCGCATAAAAGAAAGAGTTATTTTTGGAGAGTCACTAACACTTGCCGTAATGAGACTAGCTGTTTTTCAAAAGGATTTTCCTGTTTTTGTAGAGCACGGTGAGCAAAGCGGCTATTTAGGAAAAGAATTAGTGTTGTATAGCGAATTATTACTGGAAAAACAGGAACAACTTCTGCAAAAAGTATTAGCATTTGTACAACCAACCTTCTTTATCCTCATAGCAGTCTGTATAGTAGCTGCCTATGTCAGTTTATTATTACCCATCTATCACATGATTGAATTAGTTTAGGAGGGAAAAGATGAAACGTATCAACGAACAAGCAGGGTTCACTTTAATCGAGATGCTAATTGTTTTATTAATCATTTCAATCCTTATTTTAATTACGATTCCAAATGTTACGAAGCATTTCGCTACCATTGATGAGAAGGGCTGTAAGGCTTATATATCTATGGTACAAGGGCAGGTCGAGGCCTATCGAGTAGATTTTATGACCTATCCAACATTAGATGATCTAGTGGTGAAAGGCTATTTAAAAGAACATGAAACGACTTGCCCAAATAAAGCCGAAATAGTCATCACGAATGAGGGAGAGGTACGACTAGTCAATGCAGATTTGGAAACAGGGTCAAATAGCTGATGAACATAATAAAAATGGTGGTTTTACAATTCTTGAAATACTGATTGTTTTGTTTCTTGTTATGAGTTTAACAGCGATTGTTAGTAAATTTTCATTCAAAATAGCAGAAGCAAAGGAATTGGAACGATTTTTTACGCAAATGCAACTAGATATTCAGTATATTCAAACCTATAGCATGAATGAACGGCAATATATAGCAATGAAAATAATAAGTCCCAGTAATCGTTATGTTATTCAAAAAGATTTTTATACCATTTTATATGAACGTCCTTTTCCAAAAGGAGTGGAGTTTTTGAACGCAGAAAGTTCTATTCATACACTTAGTTATAATACTAAAGGAAATGTTATGTCAGCTGGAACCATTGCCTTTAAAACCCCTCAAGGAAAGAAAAAGGTCGTTATTACATTAGGACGAGGGAGAGCTAGAGTTGAATGAGTCAGGCTATTCTTTTGTAGAAACCATTTTAGCTATGGGGATTTTAACAATATTGTGTATGTCGTTAATACCGCTTACCTATACGATGAAGACGAATCTTACAAATAAAAAACTAGAACTCATCGCAGCTGAAACTGCCTATGAAGGTTTAAAGCAATATCAGGCAGTACAGCAAACAGAAGGCTCTAGGACCATTGAACAAGTAGAGTATCATTGGGAATTTGATGGACAACAAATTTGTGTCCGTTTTCAAAACATGCGTGAACTGCGCCAAAAATGTATACAAGATACAGGTGAAGTCCGTGAATGACAAAGGCTATACATTAATAGAAGCCATATTTCAATTGGTTGTTTTTGTGCTTGTATCTCAACTTTTTGTTCTTATTATGCTGTGGTTTGCTGAAATGAAATCAACCATGCTAACAGATGAACAAACAAAGTGGGAGCTATTTGTTTATGATGTAAATCATTCTCTACAGAATGTCTCTGCGTTTGCTATTCGGGAAGATCGAAAAAGAGTGAGCTTTCAAACTGCAAATACAATCCATCATATTGATTGCTATCCTAATATTATTCGTGAGCAAATAAATGGTGGACATGTTCCCATGCTAATCGGAATTAATAAATGCCAATTTAATTATACAGAAAACATGCTGACGGTAGCTGTTGAAATGACTAGCGGTATTCAAAAGGAGCGAAGCTTCTATGTGCCAATTATTGAAAAATGACAGAGGGGCTATTTTTTTGATCGCAATTGCATTATTATTTTTTGTAACTACTTTTGTTCTTGCGTATTGTATGTCTTATGAAATGCAGTTTCGGACATATGATGGGCTAGAAAAATTAAATGTTCAAACTACGATAAATTTATTAGGACAAATTTTGTCAGACAGTGTAGAATCGTAGTTATAAGAAGGTGATCCGAATTGCGAAAAATATATTTAGTTGGCTTTATGGGCAGTGGGAAAAGTGCGTTAGGAAGACGTTTAAGTTATTTATTAAAGATGCCATATTATGATATGGATCGTGAGATTGTGCGCCAGCAGGGAATGACAATTCCACAGATTTTTGAAAAATACGGAGAGGCCCATTTTCGAGAAATAGAAACAGAATTTTTGAAAAATTTCAGAGATGAGGCTTGTATTATTTCTACAGGTGGTGGCGTTGCCATTAATGCTGAGAATCGAAAAATTATGAGACGTAGTGGATTAGTGTTTTTTTTAGATGCGTCTTTTGAAGATATTTATAAACGAATACAGCATGATCCAAACAGACCCATTGTACAGAGCTCTACAAAGGAAGAGCTAGAAAGCCTGTATCATTACAGAAGGAAGTTTTACCGTGAGGTAGGACATATCCAAGTATTGACAGAAGGTAGAACTATCCGTCATATTCTAGAGTATTTAGTATTTCAAGTGAAAAGATTAAAAAACGAACGATGATTGTGTTATTGATAAATTATGTTCGTGTTTTATTATCTTTTAAAAAATGATTGCCTTTTCAATGCATTTAATGTTAGGATATAGACAAATAAGTAACTAAATGTTCATTGACTACTAAATAGTACCAAGAACTATCTTGGGCGGATGATTGTGCGGGGAGAGCGCGTGTAGACGCCACCGAAGGAGCAAGTAGTAAATGGCTATGAATCTCTCAGGTAAAAGGACTCGTACAAGACGCAACTCTGGAGAGAGCTGTAGTATAACAATAACAGCCACCAAAGGGGAAAGCCGGCTGATTGGCAGTGTGAAAACTTGCGAGCCAGTCTGGTGTAACTTTCAGGTGCAAGGACAGAGAATCCCGAAAAGGGGTTCGTCTGTCTTTTTTTATGTCCACAGGTGCTTTAAAGATTGGAAACGATACGCACTGACTGTATTAATACAAAAGCAGACGAACTACTACCAGTAAAAATGTAACGAACAATAAGGGGGCAAAAAAGAATGACGAATGAATTAAAACGTACACCTCTATTTGAAGAATACGCGAAATACGGTGCAAAAACAGTAGACTTCGGTGGCTGGGAACTACCTGTTCAATTTACTTCCATTAAAGAAGAACATGATGCAGTGCGTCATCGTGCAGGCTTATTTGATGTATCACATATGGGAGAAATTTTAGTAACAGGTCCCGATGCATTAGGTTTTTTACAAAATCTTTTATCAAATGATGTATCTAAAATTGTTAATGGCCAAGCGCAATACACAGCCATGTGTTATGAAGATGGAGGCGTTGTTGACGATTTATTAACGTATAAATTAGCTGATAATCACTATTTATTATGTGTCAATGCAGCCAATATTGAAAAAGACTATGATTGGATGATGGAAAATCAACATCAATATGATGTGACGATTGATAACCAGTCCGATGCTTATGCACAAATTGCTCTTCAAGGACCATTAGCAGAGGAAGTTCTTCAATCCCTTACTTCGACTGATGTTCGTGCCATTAAATTTTTCCGCTTCCAAGAGGGCGTTGAAGTTGCGGGTCATCAAGTATTAGTTTCTCGTAGTGGCTATACAGGAGAAGATGGCTTTGAACTTTACGGTGCTCCAGAAGATATTAAAGCACTATGGGGTAAAATTTTAGATGCTGGTCATGATAAAGGCGTAGTACCGGCAGGTTTAGGATGCCGCGATACACTACGTTTTGAAGCAGGGCTACCATTATACGGTCAAGAGCTATCGGCAACAATTTCTCCACTTGAGGCTGGGATTGGCTTTGCTGTGAAATTAAATAAAGAAGACTTCATTGGTCATGAAGCATTAGTAGCGCAGAAGGAAAATGGTCTTACACGCAAATTGGTAGGCATTGAAATGATTGATAAAGGCATTCCACGTCATGGCTACAAAGTGTTCAAGGACGGTAAGGAAATCGGTGAAGTGACAACGGGTACACAGCTTCCTTCATCTAAACGTAATGTTGGTCACGCTTTAATTGACAGTCAATTCGCAACAATCGGAACTGAGCTAGAAATCGAAATTCGTGGGAAACACTTAAAGGTAGTAACAGTAGAAACACCGTTTTACAAGCGTTCAAAATAATAGTTGAAAAGAGGGACCTACATTTATGAAACATCGTTATTTACCAATGACGGAGCAAGATCAAAAAGAAATGTTAGACGTAATCGGTGTATCCTCAGTTGATGAATTATTCGGGGATATTCCTGAGAAAGTCCGTTTTAAAGGCCTTTATGATATTAAGGAAGCAAAATCAGAATCTGCTTTATTAAAAGAATTAACAGCACTCTCTGCAAAAAATAAGGACACAAATGCTAATGTATCGTTTTTAGGTGCAGGTGTTTACAATCACTATAAACCAGTAATCGTGGACCATGTCATTTCTCGTTCAGAGTTCTATACAGCGTACACACCTTATCAACCAGAGATTTCACAAGGTGAGCTACAAGCAATCTTTGAATTCCAAACGATGATTGCCGAGCTAACTGGCATGGATCTTGCAAACTCTTCTATGTATGACGGTGGTACAGCATTAGCAGAAGCAGGTATGCTAGCAGCAGGTCATACGCGTCGTAAGAAAATATTAGTGTCTGAAGCAGTGCACCCAGAATATCGCGATGTTGTTGCTACATATGCCTATGGTCAATCCATTGAAATCGTGACAATCCCACAAAAAGATGGTGTGACAGATGTCGAAGCATTAAAAGAGTTAATCGATGACAACACAGCAGCTGTTATTGCTCAATATCCAAACTTCTTCGGTCAAGTGGAGGATATTCAAGTTATTAGTGATATTGCACATGAAGCGAAAAGCTTATTTGTTGTTTCTTCTAACCCACTTTCATTAGGCATTTTAACGCCTCCTGGTAAGCTAGGTGCTGATATTTGTGTAGGGGATGCGCAAGTATTCGGTATCTCTGAAGCATTTGGTGGGCCACACTGTGGTTTCTTTGCAGTGACAACGAAATTAATGCGTAAAGTACCAGGTCGTCTTGTTGGTGAAACAGTGGATGGTGAAGGGCGCCGTGGTTATGTATTAACATTACAAGCACGTGAACAACATATCCGTCGTGATAAAGCAACATCTAATATTTGTTCGAACCAAGCACTTTTAGCACTTGCTGCATCTGTAGCGATGACAGCTTTAGGTAAACAAGGTATTCGTGAAATGGCTACGCAAAATATTGCCAAAACACGTTATGCAAAAAATGCCTTTGAAGCAGCTGGCTTTACAGTAGCATTCCAAGGTGCACACTTTAACGAGATCGTTGTGAAAACGAATAAATGTGTGAAGGAAATCAATAAAGGCTTAATCGAAAAGGGTATAATCGGTGGATATCCTCTAGGGCAAAATTATGACTCTCTGAAAAATCATGTGCTTATTGCAGTAACTGAATTACGCACAAAAGAAGAAATTGATGCACTTGTTGCAGAAATGGGGGCTCTTAATGCATAACGAAAATCAATCACTCATTTTTGAAATTTCAAAAGAAGGTCGCGTTGGCTATAGCTTAGAAGCACTTGATGTACCTGAAGTAGACCTAGCAGATTTACTGCCTGCAAGCTTAGTTCGTACGGAAGCTGCAGAGTTACCTGAAGTGTCTGAGCTTGATATTATGCGTCATTACACAGCACTTTCTCGTAGAAACCATGGGGTAGACTCTGGCTTCTATCCACTCGGCTCTTGTACGATGAAATATAATCCAAAAATTAATGAAGCAGTTGCACGTCTTTCAGGCTTCGCGAATGTTCACCCATTACAGGATGAATCGACAGTACAAGGTGCGATGGAGCTTCTCTATGATTTACAAACTTCTTTAGTAGAAATTACAGGAATGGATGAAGTAACATTACAACCAGCAGCAGGTGCCCATGGTGAATGGACAGCATTAATGATGATTCGCGCATTCCATGAGGCAAATGGTGAAGGTCACCGTAACAAAGTTATTGTTCCTGACTCAGCTCACGGTACAAATCCAGCCTCAGCAACAGTAGCAGGCTTTGAAACAATCACTGTGAAATCCGATGAAAATGGCTTAGTTGATATCGAAGACCTTCGTAAAGTCGTTGGTGCTGATACAGCTGCATTAATGCTAACAAACCCGAATACACTCGGTCTATTTGAAGAAAACATTATCGAAATGGCGGAGCTTATTCACTCTGTAGGCGGGAAAGTTTACTATGATGGCGCGAACTTAAATGCCGTTATGAGTAAAGCACGTCCTGGCGATATGGGCTTTGACTGCGTGCATTTAAACTTGCATAAAACATTTACAGGCCCACATGGTGGCGGTGGTCCAGGTTCTGGTCCAGTAGGCGTAAAAGCAGATTTAATTCCATTCCTACCAAAACCAGTACTAGTGAGAACAGAAGAAGGCACATACCACTTCGACTACGATCGTCCACAATCAATTGGACGTGTAAAACCTTACTATGGTAACTTTGGTATCAATGTTCGTGCTTATACGTACATTCGTACAATGGGTCCAGATGGCTTAAAAGCTGTTACAGAATACGCTGTATTAAACGCAAACTATATGATGCGTCGTTTAGAGCCATTCTTTGATTTACCATATAACCGTCACTGCAAACATGAATTTGTCTTATCAGGTCGTCGTCAAAAGAAATTGGGCGTTCGCACATTAGATATTGCAAAACGTCTGTTAGACTTTGGCTACCATCCACCAACAACCTACTTCCCATTAAACGTGGAAGAGGCATTAATGATCGAGCCAACAGAAACAGAATCAAAAGAAACATTAGATGCATTCTGTGATGTGATGATTCAAATTGCGAAAGAAGCAGAAGAAAATCCATCTATCGTGCAAGAAGCACCACATACAACTGTCGTATCTCGTCTTGATGAAACACGCGCTGCTCGTACACCAGTGCTGCGCTATCAAAAAGCATAATCCACAAAAAACCGTTCACTTCATATTGAACGGTTTTTTGTTTGCGCACTTTAGGCTAGTACAAACTATACATAAAAATATAGTAATTGATATAATTACATTAATTTGTATATTCGATTTTTGAAGGGAGATTAAAATGCAGGCAGCAATATTTGAATTGAGCTTACCAATAAACAGTCTATTACATAATACATATAAAATAACGCAAGTTCTTGCCACTAGTAAATTATCCTTTGTGTATATGTCTGAACATATAAATACTGGAGAGCAACTAATCATTAAGGAATTTTTCCCAATGGAAATAGCGTTACGAGATTTGGATAACAAATCAGTAATCAATCGTGTACCCTCAACAAAGGAAAAATTTCAGGAATTAAAGGAAAGATTTCTAAGTGAAGCATTCATGATCCAACAATTGAACCATCAAAATATTGTTAAGTATAGACATCATTTTACTGAAAACGGTTCTATATATATGATTACAGATTATTATGAAGGGATATTACTGGACCAATATATACATAAATATGCTATTCACGAAAGGCATCATCTATATGAAGAAGTATTCCTTCCCTTAATTGATGCCATCTCGTATTTACATAGTAAAGGCATTATTCATCGGGATATAAAGCCGAATAATATTATAATTGATACGCAAGGGAAACCTTGCTTATTAGATTTCGGTTCAGCAATTTATTATAAAACGGTGGAAAAATATCCAATATTTACTACACCGGGATACTCACCTATTGAGCAGTATTCCGTTAAAGGAGAGCAAGGCATTTATACAGATATTTATAGTTTGATGGCAACTTTATACTTCGCATTAACAAACGAAGTCCCACTAGATGTTTCACAAAGAGTAATCGAGGATAAACTTGCAAATGTGAGAAAATATAATAGAAAAGTGAGCATTCCTATGTCATTGACTATTTTATGGGGCTTGCAAGTGCAGCATAAAAAAAGATGTTCTTCCCTTTCTTTTATTAAATACATGATTATTTTGGAAAGAAAATTCAAATGTATAAAGAACTATTTTAAATAAATTAATTCTAAAAGACCAAAATTACTATATTTTTAATACTTTTTACTCATTTTAGTCTTAAAAGTATGATATTCAAAAGAACAACTTAGGGCCTAATAGCAATCGGACCTTTAGTTGTTTTTTTTATAAAAAAATAGGATTTATCCACTATTTCCCTAAAAAATATCATAATTATTACCATGTAATATTTTTAATAAACTGTCCTTAAAATGTTTTTGCTTACAATATATTCTATAGAAAATATTGACATTGATTTTAGGTATTGTATAGTTACTTTTGTGATACATAAAACCATTAGTGAATTTTGTATAAAAAATGCATAAAGTTGAATTAGAGCTTCTCGTACATAGTTCAGTACATTATTGTTTTTATTGTAAAATTTTATCTTAAATGTATATATCGACTTAATTTAAGTGTCTAAATGTTCTTTTAAGATGCTCGATTCAAGTAGTTATACAATTCTAATTCTGTATTTTTTACGCACTAATGTTTATGCTTACTCGAAATTCGTTATCTAAAGGAGGGATGGCTGTAGTAATATACAGCCAAATGAATGGAGATTATTAGTCAAACGAACAGAA
This sequence comes from Lysinibacillus sp. OF-1, assembly GCF_028356935.1. Lineage (NCBI taxonomy): Bacteria > Bacillati > Bacillota > Bacilli > Caryophanales > Bacillaceae > Lysinibacillus > Lysinibacillus sp. OF-1. The sequence goes on along the minus strand of NZ_CP102798.1, from coordinate 2,931,373 downwards.
CAATGCTCTTTGAAGAAATAAACCCAGAGAAATTGGATTTAATTACGCTTGTTGGCGATGTAAAAGGAATCGACAGTCTAAGTGATGAAAAGATCAAAGAAATTAGTCAACATCTTCTTGTAAAAAGCTTCGACGAATTTTTAGATAAGTTTTCACCTACTGTGTATTCATTTTATAACGCGGCAAATCAAAAGGTTATGTATACCTTGAAAAAGCCTGAAGGAATTCAAGATGATTGTATATCTGAAATAGCAATCGACCAAAATAACGATTTTTTAAAGATGCTATTTACGCTCATTGATACAAAAAGAAGTCAGGGCATCACGAATGTAGATTTTAAATTTGAAAATTTACTAGACATGATTTCTCCTAAAAAAGTCATGGATGATATTCGCCAAGTTCGTAAGGAAATTCATTACCTATACAGTGAGTATGACAAGCTGGATGAGGGAGATCCGAAAAAATTAGATACTGGTGACAAGCTAAATCTTATGTTTGAAGTAGCTAGTAGAAACTACAACAATGTAATGGCGATGCTGCCTTTAGCAATTGAAGATATTAAAACAAGATTATTATTAGGTGCTAGTCAAGATGAGGATGAGTCCGAAAAATTACAAATAGGTACGCTTACTATTGGTGATAATGGTGAATTGAAAATTATTGAGGCACCTCAAACGAATAGTTCAGAACTGATGGTCATTGAAGAAAATAGTAATTACGGCTTGAGTACAGTTTTCGAAGAAGACTATGAGGCTATTACAGAATCGCCGTCTTCCTATGTAAAAGATTTAGTTGTGAGAACGTTCTCACCTCTACCAGCTGTAAAAGCCGAATTTGATGTTGAAACAGAAGTTCAAAATTACAATACATACCTGGAGTTCTATAAGGATGCAAAGGATGAATTTGTAAAAACGGTCAAGCCTTTAGTCGAAAAGCTATTAGGTGTCAAAATGTACTTCGATCAATATGCTACGAAAAATAAAGGTATGCAGCCGTCATTATTAGTGACAAACACGAAGCTCGATATGCTTGTGAAAAGTAATAATCTACCAAGATTACGCACGTATTTAAATACGGTTAACGCTAAAAATGATTTTACAGATACTGTATGGTATGGCATTGTACCTGCTCTAGAATTAGAATCTTCTGGAAAAATGAAAGTTAGCCGATCAAGATTCAAAGGGAATGAAAAGGTTACAAAGCAAGAGGGTAACACAATGGAATCTTTATCAATCCTCTTAGATACGGTAAAAGATTACAAGGTTCAAATTTTCTTTAACTTTATGGCTGAAGAAGAAACTACCTTCAACGGCATCGCAACTGCTGGGATTGATCGCCTGATCGATAAATGCTCAGTTCTTGTCAGAAAAGAATTTAGTGAGTTCGCGATACCATGCCTACCAAACTTTACGATTATTCCAAAAGATAAATCAGGCGTAGTTATTGATACGAGAATGCATACTACCGAAAATGGAGCTCGTCTATCGAAAGAAAAGGAAGATATTTTAAAGCTTTGGATAGAAGGCGTTTATGTAGGTGCTAGCTATGTAGCAGCAGGTATCGTTTCCGCCTACCAATGCCCAGAGTATTTAAAGGAATCATTTAAAAATGTAAAACGTAATTACCCTGGAGTTCGATTTGATATTGAAGCCGGAGACAACTCACTTAGAGCTGTAACTACGATGGCGAAGGAAATTTCAGGTTTTACGAATAATATTAAAGACGCTATTAACAGCAGAAGCTTCGGTTTTGTATTCTCTTCCGAAAATGCCCAACTACAGGATAAAGATATTAGACGTATTACTGTTTATAAAGCAAGAAGTCTAGCAATGGAAGAAGATGGATTCGATTCAATCTATAAAACGCAAGTTAGTACGTATATTGAAAGAATACTTCGATTCCAATCTGGTGACTTTAAGCACGAGAATATCGTTCGCTTCTTTAGTAATAATCCAAGTAGTCAAAAAAGTAAGTGGCTGAATGATAAAGGTCATGTAAACTCTATCATTCATGACGGAGATGATATTGGCTATATCATTGATGAGAAAACAAGCTTATGTCAGATCGATCTTGTATTTAACGGTAATGTTAAAAATCTTGAGGTCACGATTACTAAAGGGACAAGTGCTGTTAAAGCCTAACAATTTATTTATCACCATTTTCAATTATTTAAGTAGGGTGTTTAAGATTTATCATTCATAAATCTTTTAACATAAATATGAATCGAACGACTAATTGCTAAAATGAAAAATATTACATATTTCATCGTGTCGGTATGAAACATGGCACTGTGAAATGAATAGCTGTACTTAAATTTATTTCATTAGAACAGTCAGAAGTTACGATTCAACAAAATTTAGGAGGTACTAAAAATGGGTTTTGTATTAAAAGTAGAAGGATCAGAAGCAATTGAATTAGGGTTAGAAAGCATCATGACTGTCGAATACGAGACAGATACACCGAATGATTCTAACGCGCGCTCTACAGATGTTGGGGCAACTTTAAAAGTAAAAGGTAAAATTTTAACTGCCACTGATGGTGATAATTCTGATGATACGATGAAATTAGGATTATGGTCATTAGTACCAGCTGAAAAAGCTGATTGCTACCGCAAAGTGACACTTGAAGTGATCTCAGCTGATCAAGTAGTAAGAAAAATTCATTTCCCAAATGCTTTCGTTGTGGACTATACAGAAAGATATGGTGACACTGAAGGTATTGGTGAGTTCTTCTTATTTATTAAGCAAAAGAAAGACAAAACAGAATTGGCAAAAATCGAAGGCGGCTACGCTGTCTAAGATTGCAGCACGATAAAACACTACTATATCTAAGGAACTTTTATAGTTCCTTAGATTATTTTTAATAATCCTAAATTGGGGTTGAAAACATGAAAACGCATTATGAAACATTGGGTATAGACCGAAATGCAACACAAGAGCAAATAAAATTAGCTTATCGAAAGCTTTCCAAAAAGCATCACCCTGATGTGAGTGGTGGAAATCAAGAGTCAGAGAAAATTTTTTTAGAGGTTCAAGAGGCATATAAGGTGCTTAAAGATCCAGCGCTGAAAGAGACTTACGATGCCCGTCTCGATGGCAAAGGTACCAGCTGGCAAAATGAACAACAAAATGAAAAGCATTCAAACGGACATCAGTCTACAGAGAAAAAGCCAGATTTTAATATGAATAATATTGAAAAAAACTTTGAACATTTCTTTGGCTTCAATCCTAAAACAAAGGAGATGTCCTCAACGCTTCATAAAAAAACGAAGAAAAATCCATTGGATACAACGGATTTATTTGAACGTTTTTTTAATAAATAAGCTATGGCAAAAAGAGAGGAGTGTGATTATATGTATGAGCCATTTTCAGCTGATGCTTACAGTGGAAATACACGAAAAAAAATGTTTATAAAAATTATCGATATCATTATTGTCACAATCGCCTTCTTTTTCATTTTATATGTTTTTGTGATGAATCAGGATGTCCTTTTGAAATTCGTTATTGGGACGGTAATAGTCATACTCGCCATTATATACGTATCGCTTAAATACGAAGCCAAGGCAATCACTCAAGTGATGGCTAAGAAGGACATTTCAAAGCTTGTTCTTCTTAATGAACGTGGAGTAGAAATAGATGAATGGGAACTTGGCGATCAAATTTCATTGCTTATTGGAAAAAGTTCAGCTGAACACAAGGCGGATATTGATTTAAGTGGAACAGAGTATGAATCTCTTGTGAATTATGAGCATGCTGTACTAAATTGTGTAGCTGGAATTTGGTATTTAGAGGATATAGATTCGGTTAATGGTGTTGGCTTAAAAAAAGCGAATAAGCGGGTAAAAAATAGATTAAAACATGAGATTCCTTACCCATTAGGTAATGGAGACACAATATACATAGCGAATACGCGAATTTTGGTTAAATAGAGAAAAAAATTCGTAACAAAGATAGGGGATATCGAAATGAGTTTGATTAGATGTACAAATGGTCATATGTTTAGTTCAAGGAGACATCGCAATATTTGTCCTTACTGTAACGTGATGGTGGAACAGGAGCAAAGACAAAATAGTCCTTCCTCACCTGTCATTGAAGCAGATGATAAAACATTGCCTTACTTAGGAGAAATGGATGGGATAGATCCTGTAACAGGATGGTTAGTTTGTATTGAAGGGCCGCAAATGGGTAGAGATTATCGTATCTTATCTGAAAAGAATTTTATAGGTAGAGCAGAAGATATGCATATCCGCATTGCAGGGGACAATTCCATCTCTAAGCGAAATCATGCAGTCATTGTGTATGATCCTAAAAAACGTAATTTTTACTTACTGCCAGGAGATGCATCAGGATTAGCCTATCTAAATAATGAGGCCGTTTATACACCAACGGAATTAGCAGCCTATGATGTGATACAGCTAGGGAGAAGTATATTTTTATTTATTCCACTTTGTGGTGTTCACTTTGAATGGGAAAACAATCAAAGTGAGGAATGATGACATATGGACCAAAAGTTATTGCCGTACATAATTACCTTAATCTTTATCATTGTCCTTATCTTGTTACTGCTAATAAGAAGTATACTTGCTCAAAAAATGGATAAAGGGAAAATTTATATTGGAAATGGTCAAACAATCGGAAGACGTGATGAGCAGGATGATTATTTCTCAACTGCCGAAACGACATATGGCACAATCGCGGTGCTTGCAGATGGAATTAGCGGCTTAGCCAATGGGCGGATGGCTAGCACGATCGCAGTGACAACCTTCATAGAAGAATTTAAAAAGCTTAGTAGCTTAAAAAATCTACAAAACTTTTTTAAGGAAGCTGCTATAGCAAGCAATCATATGATTGTGGAAAACTTAAATGGCTCCAATGGAGGAACAACATTAGTCACAGCCGTTATTGATAGTGAAGGCTATCTTCATTGGGGGGCAGTAGGGGATAGTGTTCTCACGATCTTTAGAAATGGTGAATTTCTAAAGATTAACCAAAAACATATTTTTGAGTCAGTTTTAACCGAAAGATATATTTCAGGTGAAATTTCGCAACTTGAGGTTCAGGAAAATCCTCTAAAAAAGAGATTAATCAATTATTTAGGATATGCAGGCTTTAAAAATTTGGATACAGGAAATAATCCGATTCAGCTAAATAGAGGGGACAAGGTATGTCTTTTTAGTGATGGAATCTATGATGCTTTAACGGAGGTTGAAATGGAAAAAATTCTCTCTCAGCAAGCTCCACCCTATGATTTAGCACAAAGCATGATAAAAGCCGTTGAACAAAAACGCTTAAAAAATCAAGATAATGCTACCATCGTGATTTTAGAAAAAACTTGGTGACGATGAATAGGGAATAGAGAAGGAGGAGACGTATGAGAAAGGAAAATTGCGACTTTAAAACGGGCTTTTTATCTGAAGCAGGGTCCTTTCTGCAAAATAAAGACTATTTTGCCTATACAGAACTCGACGATGTAGCTTGTTGGGTAGCTGTCAAGGGCTTGGATGCAGATCAGGAAATTAGTAGTGCAGAGCTTGCCGTAAAGGCTATTTTGGAGAAGTTTATGGAAAAGCCTGCTATGTCAAGGAGAGCTATCAATAAATACCTTAGACATGCACAAAATATACTACAAGCGCAAAGCTTACGAGTAAGATTAAAGGCTAGTATTGTCATAGTTGTTTCCGACTACTCAAAAATGATTGTTGGAGTAGCGGGGAATTCGCGACTGTATCACTTCCGAAACGGTACATTAACCTACAAAAGTACAGACCAAAGTTTAGCACAGGAAATAGTAAACAGTCAGAACCGTTCATTAGATATTAGCCAGCATGAAGAAAGAGGGAATTTGTTGAATTATCTAGGTAAACCAAACAAATTTCAACCCTTTGTGTCTAAAAAAATGAAGCTTACTGATGGTGATGTCCTATTACTTTGTACAGCTGGCTTTTGGGGAGATGTCAGTGAGATTGAGATGGCTGACGCTTTGGAAGGTGTCAAGGATTCTGAACAATATACAGATTTGTTGGAAGAAATATTGTTGAGTAGACAAAGAAAAGTTGTAGAAAATTATACGGTTGCTGCCATATTTGTGAACAAGGTGTATCAAGAAACGAACAAAAACAAGATGAAGTATATAAAAATGATTGCTGCTGCATTAGTTTTAGCCTTGGTTGTAGGTGGCGGCACGATTTTTTATCAAGTAAAACAAGCAAAAAAATTAGCAGAGTTAACAGTCGAGATGAAGGACCATGAAAAGAGTGGAAATGTTTACTTTCAAGACGGAAATTATGATGAAGCGTTACTTGCATATAGTGAGGGAAGAAATGCAGCAAAAAAATTAAAAGATCCTATACATAGAAATTTACTAGCTAGAAAATTAAGAGTGACACAACTAATTATCAATGGTGATAAATCAGCGGAAACTGGAAAATTTACAGAGGCATTAGAACATTATGAAAAAGCTAAAAAAGAGGGCAAACTCATTAATGGATTTGGTAAGGAAGAAGTAGAGCAAAGAATTGCCAACATGGATTCCGTTGTGGAGATTGTTGATGCTATAAAAGATGCAGATTTTCGTTTTGAGGCAGAGGACTACAATGGGGCTTTAGCCATTTATGAGAAAGCTAGAAAAAAAGCACTCGCCATTTCATTTACTGGAGAGACACAAATTAAAACAAAAATTGAAGATACACAAGAAAAAATAAATGAATTGAAGAAGGCTCAAAAAGAATTAAAGGCAGAAGGGTTAGAAAAAAGTGGGGATCAGAGCTATGCCCGTCAGGAATACGTTCAAGCGATAGAGTCCTATACGCTTGCGCAGGAGATTTATCAAGAAACAGAATTACTGGCAAAAGTTCTTGGACTAGAGAGAAAGATTATGAATGCAAATGATAAATTAAACCCTGTTCCACAGGTTCAACCAGCAGATAATGCACTTCCTAATGAAGCAGAACCTCCAGTAGATGAAGTAACTGATGCCAGTTAGCATTCAAATCCTGAGTCATGAAAGAAGGAAAGTAAATTGTTAAAAGAGCTCATGTTTGAACGTTTACGAAAAATAGAAAATCTAGAGCAACGTCAATTACTAAAGGATATTGTAAGTGGCGTTTTTGTAAATCTAATTGATTATCAAGAAGATATGAACAAAAAGCTTGAAGAACGTATTTTTAATGAAATCGATGATTACGAGAATAGATATGACATTTACACAACGCTTAGTGCCCGAGAAGATGTCGACCCCATTCATGATTGTTTGTTTCCGATATGTCCAACAGATTTGGAAGAGACAAAAATAGACATGGAGAAGCTTCTTGAATCCATTAAAAATAATGAACCTGCAATACTCATGACATTATTTTTAGAGTGTGATTCTATCGAAATACAGCATTTACTTGCACAGCAACGAATTTTCAATGGTCATCTTGCTACATCGCAGGGATTGGTCGAAATAAAGCTGAGCCTTACTAAAAATAATCGCTATTTGCAAAAAATTAAAGACCTCTATTCAATCTTCCAAAGAAATGGCCTACCTTGGAAAACAATCAATCATCCTTTTGTGAGTAAGTTCATTGATGTCATACTGATAGGCTGTCCACCATTAAATGAGGATGTAGAAATTTTCGAGGTTACGATTGATTTAGAGGAATATGAGCAGCAAAAACGATTGAATATGGTTCCGCTTTGGAATGTTCAGCGTCACGAGGTTAAGAATAGCGGTTTTCCATTCCCTGCCATCGATCGAATAAATTATGAGCATGTCTTATCGTTACGAAAAACAGGTACTCAACATGGTTATCTCATTGATGCGGAAGAAGACAATATTAGATATATAAAACGTTCAGATAGCGAATTAACCATTGTTTCACCTCAGGATCAATCAGGAGTATGGCAGCTACTTAAAGTTGCTAAAGTAGAAAAAGAACAAGTAGGTAAATTGACTTATGAACTAGTCTCGAATCGGCGAAATGAACACTTTATGCACAAGCTTTCTAGTAAATATAATGTCAATGTTTCAACAAAAGGAGAAATAATTAGACTGATAAACTCCTTTCAGGCAGCAGACAATCTTGAACTTTTGAGAATAGATATTTTGGAAGGGCATTTAGAGAATCGTCACTTCGTGCATCCATTTTTAAAAGACGCAACAGAAGATGCCAGTCATAAAAAGACGATGCTATTACAATTCCTATCAAAACAAGAGCGAGATTTTATGACGAATGATGTCTTAAGCTTTCTCCTTGCTGAAGTCCAAAGGCATTTCACTGAATATAAATGTGTAGGTAAATGGTTATGAACTATATTTGGGATTTACTTATACAAGCTGAAGAAGAGGGCTTTTTAACAAAGGATATTTACTTTCATCTTGCCAAAATCTATTCACCTTATATGGAGCTTAGTCCACAACTATTAAATTCACAGGCAATAGAGCAACATGTGGAAGTAAACCCCTATTATCGGTACTTCGATATTTTTAAAGATCTCTTTCATCCTGATCATACGACTGATGAAGCATTTAGAGACGCTTTATTAGATATTACATTGCATTTTTTAGCTGAAATTGATCGAATGCAAGGCTTGAATAAAAAGGAATATTATATTCGCTTTATGCTGAGAGACATTGAAGCAAATGTATTTGGAAAACTGGTTCGCGATAAAATCAAATCTTTTTCAAAGAAAGAGCAAGAAATTATTGCGCTTAATATGCTCAGACTCTATCAAACAGGAGAAGCATTATATCTGATAAAGGACACGCTGAAAAATATATTTAGAAATTGTTTTATTTATGTGAAATCAGAGGAAAATGATGAATTACTGCTTTACATTCATCAAAAAAAGACAATAGAAAATATCAATAAAGTTCAGCTAATCCAAGAAATCTTTTTACCTATTGGCTTTCAGATGGAGGTTTACTGGCAATACCATTTTGGCATTATTGACGTAGAAGAGACGATGAAGCTAGATCGGATAGCTCTTTATTAAAAAGTGGGGAGGGGTATAAATTGACGACTAAATATTCATATAAGCTTTATGCGAATAAGCGTTATACAGAAAAGAAATATATGACCTATACACGTGTAGAGTTGATGGAGATGACCACTTTTCAGCTTAGAAATATTTGTTATAAAGAAAAGCTCATAACAGGGTTAATTAATACGCTAACTAGGGACGAACTAATCGAGAAAATTTTAAGATACCGTGGAGCGGAAGAACATCTATTGATTAAAGAAAATCAAGATGGGGGCTTTGAAAGAGTCGAGGAGGCACTGCAGAAGTATTTAAAAACACCACTTTCAGATAATGGTGATATTAAAATACCTGCCAAAATGAATCTCTATAAAGGCATGAAAATAGATAAGCCAGATCAATACCTCATTGAAACAGGTGGCTTTCTTGTAGAATCCAATGTGCTACTAGTAAATGAGCATTTTGAGTTATGTGGCATTCTAAATATCGTAAAAGACGATGAAAAAGCGAATTGCTACTACTTAGTGGCAGATCAAGCGCTAGGAATACGCGAGACAAAGAATAAGAACTATAGCTTTATTTTTTTGCGAAAGCAAGACTCAGAGTATATCTATAAAACATATTATCAGGAGACGCCACTCCCACCAACAAATCTACATTACTACAAAGTGCCAATACCAGATTTAGAGATGAAACAATTAGAGACAACCAATGCCATTCTTGCCATTGATTTTGGCACAACCAATACAACAGCTGGTGTATTTTTGGATAGCGATTATGTCTCATCACCTTGTAGCCATGATCTTTTAAATAAGAGAATTACACTCAATAGCATCAATTTTGTACAATTCCCAGACCCACTACACCAAAATGAATGGATTGAAGTTGTGCCTACAGTGGTTGCGGTTGCAGATTGCTCAAACGCTGATCACATAAACTATCATTTCGGCTATGAAGCCTTGAAGGTTATGAAAAAAAATAGCTATACATCATTAGCGACTAAATTTCAGGGCATCAAACGTTGGGTTAGTAATTATGCGAAATTGGAGGAAATAATGGATGCGAATGGGAATACAGCAGTTATCCCACGCAGTCAAATCCTAAGAGAATTTTTACTCTATATCGTTCAAATGGCTGAGCATCAATTTAAATGTCGCTTTCAACATTTGCATATTTCAAGCCCTGTTAAGCTGAAAACTCAATTTTTAGATATGTTTCACGCCATTTTACCTGAATATCAAATTGAAATTGAGCATGCTCTCGATGAAGGAATGGCAGTGCTCTATAATACGATAGCCAATCAAATAGAGAATCAGAGCTTTATGGATGGCAAGGAATACAAGGCTCTAGTAATCGATTGTGGAGGGGGAACAACAGACCTCTCATCCTGTAAGTTTCGAATAGAGGACGGACATATTTCCTACAAAATTGATATTCATACAACCTATGAAAATGGGGATACCAATTTTGGTGGTAATAATATTACCTATCGAATTTTTCAATTTATGAAAATTGTCTTTGCGAATTATTATAGTCGTGGGAAAAATGCCTATGACATCGATGCGTTAATTGATATTCCAGGGAAGGATATTTATCGGTATGTGGATGATTATGGCGTCGAGGCGGTTTACAAGCAATTTGAAAAGACATTTGAGGATGCTGAGTCTATTATCCCTACACGTTTTAAAGAATATGAAAATCATACGCGTGATGAGTATTTAAGGGTTCGTAATAATCATTATTTCTTATGGGAAATGGCCGAGGAAATGAAGAAAGAATTTTTCCGAAAAACCGGTATTCTTAGGAGTCGCTTTTACTCAGAAAGCGATATACAGCAAGATAGTGATTTGAATATCACAACGGTAGATCGCTGGTGTTTATCCCTATTAGAAAACCACCAATTTAAAGATGTTTATGACTATCCAAACGTTTATTTCAATATTAAAGAAATTAACCACCTAATCAAGGCGGATATTTATGATATTGTACGAGAGTTTTTAGAAGGTTTTTATGAAAGTGGCATGCTTGGGGAATATTCCATTATTAAGCTGACAGGGCAATCCTGTAGAATTGACGCTTTTCGAGAGGCTTTAAAGGAATTTGTGCCAGGTCGTAGCATTGAATTTAGACAAAAGGCTGAAAATGTTGGAAAAGTGCCAGAATTAAAGCTCGCTTGTTTAAGAGGCGCATTACGCTACTTAAATGCGAAAAAGATTGGCATGATCGAAACGGAAGTAACAAATGCTGCACCTATTGTACCGTATACGGTTAGTGCATTTACTCATAATCGTCAGGAAAAGCTTCTGATTAGTAGTCTAGAGAGACTGAATCAAATTCATGGAACTATCTCCCGTCCATGGGGCGTCACAGAGGTTGAATTTTTCCTAACTGGAAGCGATCCTCAAGCAGCACATAAGTATACTTATATTAATCGTCAAGAGGATTTTGTCCCTGTGCTATATGAAAGTATTGCATCGAATTATTTTGATAAAATTCCACAGGACGAAACAGATTCAATCGTCAATGGCGAGGTTAAATTCTTTGTCTTTGCAGGAGAGGATCATTGGGGCTTCCATGTCGTGCCAGTGGCTAGAAAAGAGGAGCAGCTAATGATCGGGAGCAAGGAATTCTTTGCCTTTGAAACAGATTTATCAGAGCTAGATTTCTTTGATGGATTAAAGTAAGTAGGCATCTGCCAAAAAATAAAAGAGGTGAGTGACAGATGTTTACCAATCAATATCCACATTTTCAAAAAGGCAGAATTTTAAAAAGAGAAATGCTGGAGAACTTGCGCGATTATCCAAGGGAATTTTTAGATTTATATTTCCAGGATTATTCAAATGGCATTATAGCAGGTGCCAATATTACGATTGCAGATACTATTATCCATATTACAAAAGGGATCGTTAAACATAATAATAGGCTTTATCTACTGCATAATAGCTATGAACTTCCATATGAGGCAACAGGGCAAGAAACCATTATAAAAATAAAGTTTGCTGAAGCAGTGAATAAATTAGACTTCACGGATTTTACAGCCACTATTTTTCTCGATGAGTCTCTGAATCTTGCCCTAAACGAATTAGAAATAGCCCGCTTTAAATTAAAGGCTGGAGCAAGGCTGCGATCCGAGCCAAATAATTTTTTAGATTTTGCCACGGAATACAATACAGTGAATTATCTGCACTGTCAGTATGCAGGTATACAAGAAAGCACATACCACCCTAAAGTTTTACAGTTTTACGCAAAGGAATTATTAAAAAATCGCCCAACCAATGTATATGATATTACCTTTGCTTTTGAGTGTTTGAATCAGGAGCGAGTACAGCGGGATGTCATTGAAATGTATATTTGCAATCGATTAGAGTTAGAATTTCAAGCGTTTTCCAATAGTCAAATTCATAAATATTTGTACCGTATATTATCTGAATCAAAGAACGGTGGTCGTCGAGGAGGACATAGTCCAGACCGACCAAAGCGTATGATAGTCGATTAACTAAAATCCAGTTGGTGAACAACGTTTAAGAAACGGAAGGTGAGTGGGATGAAATTTTTAGATGAAAAGATTATTGCACTTAGAAATGAAATGAGAGAGCAGGAGCAACATGAGTTAGCTCAGCAAGAAGCAGCATTAAAAAGAGAGCAGGAGCCAGAGCAAGCCTCTGAACAGGAGGAACAAGAACTACCAAAAGTAAATATCTATCAAGCTTACATATTAATTGATGATGAAAAGGTGGAGGTGATGGGGCAATCATTTTTGGATGGCAAAATGTCGATTCGTATGCCAAATCTATTTTCCGAGATGTCTACTGAATTAGCATCATTAAAGTACCCATCAGAGCGTAGACCTAATCTTATTTATACAGATGAGTCCTCCACGATTAATCTTGCCTTCAACTTAACTCCACATCGATTAACGGAGGAGGGAGTTGCTGCTTTTCAAGAAAATATGATTGACATCCTTGAACAAGCACAGCCTTCAGCAGATTGGCTAGACACGGATGTCCTAACGATTGACGAAAAGTCAGTTGGCTTTTTAGAGATCATTACACCAGCTATTGATGGCGATATTTTTAATTTAATGTTCTTTGTCTCTATCGAAGGACAAGCTCTTATTGGAACCTTTAATTGTATGGAGGATGACCTTGAAACTTGGCGTCCGATTGCGAGGGCCATGATGGAATCCTTACAATTTGCTTCAAATAGCAGGAATGGAGGTGCAGTGCTATGAGTGGGGTAGTGACAGCCTATCATAATATACAAATTAAACCTTTTGAGCTTATTAGTATCCAAGATCTTACCCTTGTAAAAAAAATGAACGAACATGCTACATTACATTTTACTGGTATTGTACCTGAAGAGGCTAGAGATACATATGTAGAAATGACTGAGGTACGATCTGCCATTGAGGTAAATCAGCTTAGTCATCTTGGTACACCTACTCCACTTTTTAAAGGTGTTATTTTAGATGTCAAGGTAAGTTCCGTTCGCGGCATTTATTATATTGAGGTAGAGGCTGCCTCTAACACCTATCAGCTAGACATTAAAAAGAAAAATCGCTCCTATCAGGATAAGGAAATGACCTACTCGTCTCTTTTTAAACTCATGAAACCCTCTTATCCTGGCCTAGATATTATAGATGAAGCTACAAAGGGAGGAAAATTAGGGAAATTTACCCTCCAATATTTTGAAACGGATTGGCAATTCTTAAAGAGGCTTGCTTCACGCTTTCATACTGGGCTGGTTCCTGCTGTAACCTTCGATAAGCCAAAGTTTTATTTTGGTGTGCCCACTGGTAGAGCTAAAGGCAAGCTAGAAGATTATCATTATACGACCCGAAAAAAACTAGCAGATTACCTAGTATATACAGAGAATGGTAATGAAGGCATGGGAGAGCATGATTTCCTCTACTATGAGGTTGAAACCGATAAAGTACTGGAGATAGGAGATCATGTCACATTTCATAAACAAACCCTATTTGTTTATGAAGCATTTACAACCATGAAGGATGGATTGCTGAAACATTGCTATACACTTTCAACGAAAAACGGCATGAATAAAAGTGAAATATTTAACAATGCAATCTCGGGATTGTCACTTGAAGGAAAAGTGTTAGAAGTCGCAAAAGATCATATTAAGGTGCATTTAGCTATTGATGATAAGCAGGATAAAGGAAAGGCGCATTGGTTTCTTTATGCTACAGGCTATACAGCTGAGGGACATAGTGGATGGTATTGTATGCCTGAAATTAATGACTTTGTTCACGTTTATTTCCCTTCACATCGTGAGGAAGAAGGAATATCTAGTAGCTCTATAAGAAAAAATATAGATACATCGGCAACTAACAAGCTCGATGATCCTTCAACGAAATATTATCGTACAGCCTTTGGTAAAGAAATTAAAATGAGCCCAACTGAAATTGTTATTACCGCACAAGATGGCGATATTTTTATTCGATTAAATGAAGCAAATGGTATTGAAATATTTAGTAAAAAAGAGATTAAACTCATCTCAGAGGCAGATATTACTGTTAACGCCAGTAAGAAAATCCTTTTGTCTGCAGAAGAAGAAATTTCTTTACAATGCAAAGAAAGTAAAATCGCAATGAATGGTAGTGTGCAAATTTTTGGGAAAGAAGTAAAGGCAAATTAGCATGTTTCTCTCGAAGGAAAAGGAAGGAGTCTTATATGCAGACACAGGGAGTTTTACAGCATTTTTATGAAGTAGAAGTAGAAAAAAGAAGGTTAAAATATCTCTTGATGCTTGAGGATTTTTTCCAAGCTTCCAAGGATAAGCTTGCCGAGGATTTTAAGACGTCTTTTCAAAAAATATGTCAGCAACTAGGAGAACAGCAATCGCTACAACAAAAAGGACCGATTGCACACATCACATTTTCGATGCTACGAACAGAGCTATTGGAGAAGAATCCCCATTATTTAGTAGAAGCTACGGATGAGGAATGGTTTTTTGATCTTCATCCACTTTTAACTACGTATGATGCTGGCTGGGCTCACCACTTTTTAGAGCAGTATATCCAAGAATTAAGTTTATATAGTAAAACTTTCATGGGTGCTATTACCCAAGCAGATATGGAGCGTATAAAGCTTCAGGATGCCCACCATTTTCATCAATATGTCTTGAGCCTTGCTAGATATGCGCTACCTGACATTATAAGATGTCCAGAATATTTAGCTTTGGAGCGGGATGTGGCTGTTGAAATACGTGTAGGTGAGTTTATGGATATAAATGAGGTAGTGTATAGCGAGGATTTCGCATCGAAGGATAATGAAGAGATAAAAGCATGGCTAGAAGAAAAAGTAGAGGGTGAATATCCATATGAGGTATTTAGCCATTTGAATTTAGCTGATGGCAATTATAGTGATTTAGATATTCGCTATGCCTTTTTCCAGAAAACGAATTTAACAAACTGTCGTCTGCGTGATTGTCTGCTGATTGGTGCTAATTTTCGGGAAAGTCGGCTGATTGGTACTGATTTGAGTTTTAGTTCAATCCATGAGGCAGATTTTAGTAATAGTCAATTGCAGGATGCAAATTTCCAACAGGTTCAAGGAGCGTGTGGCCTTCTAGATCCTCAAAAGTGGGAAGTACCCGGTTATTTGCCAGTCAGCTTTAAAAATGCGAATTTAGAAGGTGCTAATTTTGAACTAGCAAATTTACGAGGAGCCTGCTTTATTGGAGCAAATGTAAAAAATACGAATTTTGCAGGAGCCAATCTAGAAAAGACTATTTTCTCTATTGAGGCAAAGGAATATTTAAAGCTAGACCCATTTCAAACAGCAAGTATTATTTGGAAGTAGATGTGTGAAAAGGAGACTCAAAGATGAACTATTTTATTTTATCTCAGGATGAGCGAATTTCAAATGCTGTTGAACCAGTTGGTATAGCTCAAGTGATTAAAAAAGAGTTATTAACATTGGATAGAATGGAAGAATTAGAGGGACTAGAACGCCAATTTCCAGTACTGGAAAAGAACGATATGCTGTATATCGATTTTATAGAAAAGCCAATAGCGCTCTTTTCGGATGCTGTTAAACAGTTAGTGGAAAAATATGTGCCAAATATGTTATTTAAAGCTGTCGTGCTCACGGATATGCCTAAATCAATGCAAACGTTGTACTGGCTAGTGATTCCACCAAAAGTTCCTTGTCTTTCATCCCAGTCAGAATTTCATCTAGATGGAACGTTGAAGAAGCTTATTATAGACGAAGCAATGGCGGCCCCTTATTCCTGCTTTCAAATAGAGGGCATTAAAGAAAATTATATCGTGATCAATATTGAATTAGCAGAGAGCATTCTTCGCAGAGCCTTTCAGGGGATACGATTACACAAGGTACAAACCTCCGGAAGATGGCATGAGATACTTCCTATTAAATAAATAGAATCGGCGGGGACTTATTCATGACATTATTAGTGGTAGATTATGGGTCAGATAAAGGTGAACATAGTGAGAAAAGGATTTTTTAGATAGAGCTATTTGAAGAAGGTCAAGAAGTGCAAAAGAAAATGAGGATTTTCAAATAAGGCGTCGATTTTACATGCTTGTAGCTGACTCTGTTTATCTAAACATATCGCACAAATCTTATGTATGGAAAGGATGGTTTTTCTATGTCAGAAGAAATGCAGACAAAGGGCGGCGATCAACGCAGCTATGTTGTAGCTGGTGCTAAATTATCCTGCTCGCAGGGAGATCAAACGAGTATCTTAAAAATGCCCGTTAGTCATGGTGTTTATACGAAAAATAAAGCCCAAATGAATACAATGGATTATAAGCCTAATATCAATATTCAACCATTTGGCTTATGTCAAACATTAGCTAATCCTATCGTTGCAGCCGCCACAGCCGCCAATAACGGTGTCTTAAAGCCAATGCCCTGTACACCTGTCATCACGATGCCCTGGATTAATGGGAAGGATGATCAATTAATTGAAAATCACCCAGCGTTAATTAGTCAATCGATTAATATGTGTATGTATTGTGGAACGATAAAAGTAGAAGATGATGGGCAAGAATAAGCCATTGTCCCTTGAGGAAAGAAGGGAATTCATGTGAACACATACGAGGAAGTAATCGGATACGGCGAGCTTGAACTCGTATCCCCCTATGAAATCCAGACGTTGCATAATCTCACGTTGACCCAAACAGTGAATGATCATGCAAGGTTATCCATAACAGGATTTATCCCTGCTGAAAAGAAAGATAGTTGTATGCAGCTTGCCAGTACAACAGATAAGATAGAGCTCTATCAAAAACGTAAAGGACAACGACTGCATGCACTTTTTAAAGGACAGGTAACAGAAATGGCTGTTCGAATGGAAAGGGGAGTATATCAAATTGAACTAGAAGCTGTTTCATCTACATTCACCATGGATTGTAAACAAAAATATCGCTCCTTCCAACATAATCAGATGACTTATCAGGCTATGTTAAAAAAGGTACTGGAAGATTATTCTGGTGCAGATGTTATTGATACTGTGTCGAAGGCTACTCCTCTCAAGCAATTTATATTACAATATAAGGAGACGGATTGGCAATTTTTACAACGTATGGCTTCCCATTTTCGTACCGTGTTAGTTGCAGCAGTGGATGCTGATAAACCGAAGTTCTGGTTTGGACTACCTGAAGGGCGAATGGAAAAGCTGTCGGCGGCAAATTATACGATCTTAAAGGATCGCTCTAAGTTTTTACATAGTAAGCATAATGACATCGAGCGGCCAATTGAGGAACGAGATACAGTCGCCTATGTGATAGATTCTAGAAAAATATTGAAGCTCGGTGACCGTGTTCAGCTCCAAGGTAAGAAGCTTGTAGTAGCCAAGTCCATCGCCCAGATGAAGCAAGGTATCCTTACTTATGAATATCATTTGTTGTTTGAAAAAGGCATACGTCAAGACAGACGAAGTATTCCGTTCCTGCCTGGCACAGCAATTGAAGGTAAGGTTTTAGAGGTCAAAAAAGATCAAGTAAGAGTACATCTTACCATTGATGAGGTGCAAAAGAAGGAAGAAGCTACCTGGTTCACACTGGCTACGCCTTATACAGCAGAAGGCCATAGCGGATTTTACAGTCCGCCAGAGGTGGAGGACAGTGTCCACCTTGCCTTCCCAACACATCGAGAGGAAGCTGCGATTGTTCGCCACAGTGTACGAAAAGGCGGCGATGCCAACCCAAAAACGGCGGACCCAAAAACATCTTACTGGGGTACGCCAAAAGGGAAGGAAATGAAGCTAGACCCACAGTCCGTGACATTCACCGCCCAGGAGGGAGCCGTTTTTCTTCAGCTCCATCAGGACAGCGGCATTACCGTGCATAGTAAGCCATCCCTACTAGTCAAAGCGAATGGCACAATCACCTTTGCCGGAAAACGTGTGTCCATGAGTGCAGCTGAATCGATGCGTTTCACATGTGGCTCCAGTAGTCTTGTGTTTGATGGCAATACGGATATCCAGGGACAGGTTGTCACAATGGAAGGGTCCATCAAAGCCCCTGTATCAGTCGCTTCGCAGGAAGAAGCAGACCTTGAGTCAGCCCTAGACATGATGGGGATGATCCCTGTTGGTGGGGGTGATGCCTAATGGGTCTATTAGGACTAGCGGGGAGCTTACTGGGGATGATTCCGAAAGTAGGCTCTCCAGGTGGAAAGAAAAAAGGAAAGAGCGGAGGATCGAAAGGAAAAAGCTCCAAGAAATCCTCCAAAAAGAAGGGCTCGACAAAGAAGAAACAAAAGAAATCGAGTAAAAAGAAGAAAAAGAAGAAAAAAAAGAAGAAAAAGTGGGGGAAATTCTTTACCAAGGCCCGGAAGCTGAAAAATAGTCTATCCAAGAGTAAATTGGTCAAACGGGCGAAGAAGGCCATAAAAAAAGCGATCCTGACCACGAAAAAGGTTGTGAAAAAAACAAAGGCGGCTGTGTCGAAAGCCAAGCAACAGGTGAAGACCGCTGTCAAACAGACGAAGCAGGTAGTCAAAGAAAAAGTACTACCGGCTGTAAAAAAAGCCGCTCAAGCGACGACCAAAGCAGTGAAAAATGCTGTAAAACCTAAAAATCTGTTAGATACGCTACAAGTAGGATTAGATTTAATAGGGTTAATCCCAGGTGTCGGCGAAGTAGCGGATGGCGTGAATGGTCTTATTTATCTGGCCAGAGGTGATAAGGTCAATGCAGCCCTCTCCTTTGGCGCTATGATTCCGATTGTGGGCTGGGCGGCGACAGGTGGAAAATTGATAAAAAAAGGTGCCGGGGTAGTTAAGGGTGTCAGTAAAGGTGTTCAAAACGTGCTGAAAGGTCCAGTAGGAAGTGTAGTAGACCAAGTCAAAAAGCAAGTAGTGAACGTGAAAACCCAGATACAATCCAAAGTAGCCGAAGTCAAACAGCAACTGCGTCAGCTGGGATCACAACAGTGGGAGTTAGCAGGAGCAGGTGGAGACATCAGACGCGTGGAGGATACAGGAACAGTAGGAAGAAACACAACAACTCCAAGTCCGAAGCCGTCTAATTCCCAACCTACGCCTTCTCCCAAAGCGGTGAATTACGGTGAACATTTCACGAAGAATGGTAGAAAAAAAGTTTTAAAACCAAATGTAGAATACAAAACACCAGAAGGTTATACTTATCGTACAGATAGCAATGGACGTATTACCGATTGTGAAGGAACGCTTGTACTAGGTACAGCTGAACGAAATGCATACGCACAGAGAACAGTGGGGGGAAAAGATCGATTACCTGATGACGACGGTGGACACTTAATAGGAGCACAGTTTAAAGGGCCAAAGGATATCGATAACCTAGTTCCACAAAATAGCCAGATTAACCGTTCTGGTGGTGAATGGTTCAATATGGAGACAGAATGGGCAAATGCATTGAAAGAAACACCTCCGAAAAAAGTTACTGTTCAAATTAATCCGATATACTCGGGGAATTCAATGCGACCAGATTCTTTTGAAGTAACTTACCAAATAGGGAATAAAAGAGAAGTTACTAGAACAATACTAAATCAACCGGGAGGTTAGTAAAATGGAAGAACAGATGAATGTATTATATAGAAAAATAGCAGAAACAATAAATGAATTAATACCAGAAGACTGGGAAGAATTTTATTTTAATGGTGAGGTGGAAAATGGAGAAGGAGGAGTTTTCTTTTTTTACAAACCAACAAATAAGGAATATTATGTTTATTGCCGAGATATTTTAAAAAAGTACAATATCAATTCACAGATATATAATGGTTTAATGAGGAAATTATTAGAAACAACAAATAGTTTGAAGAATGTATTTTTAGATAATGGACAAGATCCTTGGTTTTCAATTACCATGAAACTTACATCTGAAGGAAAGTTAAAAATTGAATATGATTATACTAAATGGAAAGAATCAAGTTTTGGCCCTTCCGATAGGTTGGAATATTGGGAAAGTAAATATCTGAATAATATACCACAAGATGAAGGGGACAGAATTAAAATTGATAAAATGAAGGAATTTGAAAATAATAATTGAGGGGATATATGTGCAGTACATATTAAAAACCTAACAGCTTAATATTTCAGTAGATAATATAAAATGAGAGATTTTGTTTTATATGGTACTGTGAGAGTATAAAGCTCTTAGATAATACGATTTTGGAGATAAGCATTAAATTGTATTTTGGGAATGAAAATGTGTGACTTTTTGATTATATACCTATGGAATTTATTTTATTAAAAATAAATTATTTGAAAGTAGAAAATTTATAAAATAAAAAGAGTCAATAGCAACACTAGTGAACTGAACCCTATTTGGTAAAAAGTTTAATAAAAAGGGATGTAGTTTTAGTTTAAGCCGCAATGAGATGGCTTCGGTAAGTTGCCGGAGCCATCTTTTTTAATGTCCATTGCTTTCGTGTGTGATTATAATGGTTCATATAGTCCATCACTATTGTGTGTAATTCTGCCAAACTTTCTGCTTGTTTATAGTCTACTTCATCTTTGAAATGACCGAAAAACGATTCTATTGGCGCATTATCAAGACAATTTCCTCTGCGGGACATTGATTGAAAAAGTCCCATTTCTTTTACACGCTGCTGATATTCTGGGTGTGTATAATGAATACCTTGGTCCGAGTGAATCAGCGCTTCTGGATGAAGATGGCCCTCTAGATGTGTTTTTAACTTTTCAAGCGTCTTATAGACAAGGGACATCTTTAACGTAGTAGATAATTCGTATGCTACAATTTCTCGTGTTGCGACATCTTTCACGCATGATAAATACGCCCTTTGACCACCTCTATATTGCAGATACGTAATATCTGTTAAGAATACTTTTCCTGGCTCTTCTTGCTTAAATGCTCGGTTTAAATGGTTCGGTATACGGCGATGCGCCTCTGTTGCTTTTTCTAACAGACGATACGGATTCGCACGACGTACTTTCACATATAAATTGAACTTACGCATCAGACGAAGAATCTTTTTATGGTTCATCGGTGTGTCCAGCACATCTACCAGTGCCATATAAAATCCACGATAACCCATTTTGCCTTTCGCTTGATCATAAATTGATTTTAATAAGATGTAATCTTGATAATCAGCTTCTTCACGTAAAGCGTGTTTCTCCTTATTTTGAAGCCACTTATAATAGCCGCTTGGACTGACATTCGCTACCTGACAAAGGTGACGAGTCATCTTTTTTAATTGATAGAAACGAATTGTTTCATTGATGGCTTGGTATTTCTCTTTCGGTGTTAAAAACGATTCTTTTTCGCCTGCCTTTCCATTTCGTCGAGCTTTTTTAGCAGATGAAGCTCTGCCTCTAACAGTTGAATACGCGCTTCCGCTTTCTCAAGTTTCTTTTCTGCGGATAAGTTTTCAAGGCGTGGTCGACCAGTACTCTCTTTTCCACGACGTTCCTCTAAAAAGCCTTCCTTACCATGTGTTTGATATGTTTTCTTCCAACGGCTAATTGCACTTTTAGCTTTCTTAATCCCTATCAGCTCTAAGTCAAATCCCGCTTCTCTGAAGATTTGGACTGGACCTTTTCCTTGTAAATTTGCCTGAACAGCTTTTAATTTAAAGTCGGCTGTATATTGAATTGAGCGGTCGGATACTGAGGCGACATTTGGATTCGCTTCAATTTGTCTGCGTTGGTGTTCGTTAAAAATTATTTTACTCATGATGTTCTCCCGTTCATAAATGGTATGGTTAGTATAACGGGGTTTTCAAACGTTGAAAATAGAAAAACCCCGAATAAGGTCCACTTTTTTTAAAGTGTCCACTATTCGGGGTTCAGTTCAGGACAAGATAAAGGCTGTTTTATATTTGTGAAAATTTCACATTGATTTAAGTAAACCTTCTTTCGAAAATACATGAAAAGTGGTAGGTTTGCAAAGTGATAATAAGACTGTTCAATACAACGAACAAGTCAATTACTAAATGCTTCGAATATTTAATGAATTTTCAAAAGATCATTCTCTCTTGAACCACGAGTAGGAATGGTTTTTTTGCTTCGAACATAGAGGAGTGTCGAATAAAACGCTTGCTATACATAACGCTTGTAACCTTCCAGATAATATTTTTGTCCTGAAAAAGATGACATAACAGTTTTTATATCTATTTCTGCTGATGAATGAGCAGAAAAAGTTGAAAATTATTCGGCGAGGTTGCTGAACTCAGAGGATGTTAGGAATGAATTTATAAAAAGATGGGATTGAAATCTGATAAAATGACTCATTAATTTATTTACTTTTTTGATAGGGTTTAACTGTGGCTATGACAAATTCAGAAGCGGTTTATGGGTGATAGTGGAAAAATAGGAGAATTGGTGTAAAATTATAACTGGGCAAGCACGTGCAGTTTCGGAGGATCAAAAGTTTTGCTGTCCAGTGCATTTTGGATACACAGAGAAAAATAACAATATTAAGTTATTGTTTGATATGCTGGAAGTTATGCAAGGGAGAAGCTGAATAGGTTATATAATTTTATTAGTTAATAGCTAAACACGGTACGATTAGTTTTTACTATTACTTTCAAAACAAATATAATGAAGAACTCAAAAATCTCCTTTACATATGTTTTTTGTTAGGAATGGTGTCACTTTTATGAAATTAAAACCTCTAATTATATTGAAGTTAATAAATCACTCGGGGCTCGTTCGCCAGTCCAGAACAATTAGAATGTTTAATACCTCCTACCCCACTATATGGAAGGTGATATTTTGAATTATGAAAGTAAAACTATAAAACTTGCTATGAATGACGGAAAAATATTTGATGGTATTTTGAAACTGTATGAGGAATCTCCAGATGAAGAAGAAATGGTTTTAATAGAACTATTAATATTAGATGACACAATAAGTGTCGAACATGATAACTTTTTCCTGGCACTTCAAAGCCTGCGACAACATCTAGAGGATAAACATATACAAGTCATGTGTAATGGGGCTGCGTTAAATGTTTATCCATCTCAAATGCAACTATCGATGGGTACCGGACATTTAGCATATAAATTAAAAATAGGAAAGCCAGCTAGATTAAAAGATATAGTTAATATATTTGAATTTGACAATGGTTTGAGGTTTGTAAAAATTGAAGAACAGTTCAGCTACTATAATAAGTGGTTAAAAAGTTTAGAAGGTTAGGTTTATTAGTTAAAGAAGCGTTTTTTTGCTAGTGATTAATTTTGTAACTTCAGTCTTAGGGTATTATGGGATTTTATTAAAAAGTAAATGGGTAATATGGTTGTTTCTCCTTACTTGATAATGAACCTTTATATGGTGAGAGAGGTCATAGACAAAACGATACTAATGTAACTCTGGTCGACTAATTGATTGACAAGCAATGAGAAATATAACAGTGGAGGGAGCTATAAAAAGCAGTGAAGTACCTAGCTCATGCAATTTCTAAGTATGAAAATAGCAGTAAGGTTAGATGTTTAGGAACATCTACAGAAACGAAAGGGGAGTTAGAAAAGATTTTTAAACTCCCTCTTTTAAGCCAAGCCCTTTTGAAATGGTACAGTGGTTTACCAAAATCTAAAGACATATTGTTTTATTGGACGAACGACTTCTATATAGTCGGTATGGAAAATCTACTAGTCGCTTTAGAAGGTTATCGATTTATTAGAGATGAAAAAGGTTGGAAAGATATTTCAGAAAAAATGAAATGGAATGAAAATTGGATTATTATCTCCAATTGGAGTGGGAATCCAGTAATTGCAGATATTAGTAAAGTTGAAACTCCAATTTATTATGGTGATGTTGGAGAAGAGTTTTCTCCAAAACTCCTAGTAGATTCACTCGAAAAGTTCGACTTTTTTTTGTCTGTTTGGCTTGATAAACATGATGATAGATACTATAAAGTCGGAGAATATCAATCTAATTTCTATGAGCTAATGGAGAAAGAGTGGAAAATTAAATTAAGTGATGAAGAAATTAGAAATATATGTAGATTTCTTCCCATTATGAAATCAACAGAAAATTTTACTCCAATTGAGCAACGCATTAAAGAAAAAGTAAAAAAATATTATGTGTATCTTGATGATCCGGGTAAAAATAAATCAAAAGTGATCCTAGCATTAAAAAAAGAAACAGGACTATCACTCGATGAGATACGAAACCGATTAACTAGTAATGGGTTTCTAATAGGTGAGGGACATGGGGAAAATACACTAGTTTTAGCTAACTATTTTATGTCGTTAGGTGCAAAAGTTAGAATTGACCAGAAATGAATTATTGGGGTCTAAAATTTAAAGGAATTTATTTTATCGAGAAAGGAAGCTTGTTAAGTCTGGGGTTTTCAAGAGAACAACAAGTAAGGAAAATTTAAAAATACATAATAATGAGAGCAAGAAGGACAAAAAAATAAGGAAAAACGAATTAGATAGGGCTCGTAAGTTTATTAAAGATGCTGGGGGAAGTGTTGTGGAAAATAGTAATAGGCTTCATTACTTTGTTAATTACATGAATAAGGAAGATGTGTATACAGCTTTAGAAAAATATTGGATTGATATGTTTTTTATGTTGTTACATAGAGAGAATATTGATGGAAGTGATTGGATATGCCCCTACTATAATACTACCTTCAGTAATGGAAAAAAATGATGGATGGAAATCCGATATTTTCAGCAAAATCAAAAAAAGAGAATAAAATAATAAAAATTATCCAAGAGAGCTCTGAGCATGAGGATGTATTTTATTATTGGATGAATAGCTCTATGGACAATAGTAGCCAGAAAGAGTTAGTGATAGTTTGCACATTAAATAATAATAACTTGGAAAAAATAAAAGATATAATAATTAGTTGGATGAAAGGAGATTTGAAAGATACAAAATAAAAATTTAAGAGCGAGAGTATTAATGCAAATCAAGCAAAAAAGTATGTTGAATTTCTACAAAAAAGTCAAAGATAGAAAATCATTTCTGGAAAAATAAAAACTAAAACACTTTGTGGCAGACTATCTTAAAAGAAAGGGATTGTCATTATTATAGGGGAGATATTTTAAAAAGAAGGGGAATTTTGTCCGACTTTAATGTCTTTTCATGAAGACATTTGGTGTGAGTTTGAGAAACATCCTAAAGTTCTACAGCATGATGATAAAATATTTATTTGTGGTGAAGGTAGTATGGGGAATGAAGGGTTTGTTGCTAATGTTGACCTGAATAATAATTTGATATGGGCATTCTTTTCAACGGATTCTAATCCATTTAATAAACTTGAGCTAGAAGAAAACTTATTAAAAGTATATTCTACCTCTGATTTAATTTATCTGATAAATATTAACAAACCAGAGGAAATGACTATAAAAAATAATTAGTTGGTTAGGCATATTTTAACTTTATTCTAAATTAATATATAGAATAATTTTTGAAAAGTTTAATGTTGATTCTACCTTTTGGTAAAAAGTAAGGTGTTTAGTATGGAAAGACTGTCGATAAAAACAATAAAAATCTTAAAGCAATCAGGATGGATACCAGACCGAAAAAAAGATATTAGTTCACAAGTAAAATATCTAGCAGATAAAGGATATGTCGTTTTCGATTGTGTAAAAGAGGCACTGGAGCAATTTGGTGAATTAAAGTGTATCTATAAATATAATGAAAAATTGGATGATTTTGTGATAAATCCGGAGGAAGGGCTAGGGGATTTAGACAGAAGACATTATAAAAGATATGAAGTTATAATAGGTGAGGATTTGGTTGTCATTGGTACTGCTTTTAGAGATAATGCAGTATTGTATATGTCTAAAGCAGGGGAAGTTTACGCAGCACGAGATGATTACTATATTTGGAAAATTGGTTGCGGAATATATGAAGCTCTCAACAATTTATGTGAAGGGAGAGAGATTAAAGGAATACATGAAGAGTAATGAGAAAATCAAGGTGATAATAGTCAAGATTAGCGGAGGAGTTCCAACTGGTAAAAGGGGACAAGATTAAAAGGAACTTTTATCAAATAACAGGGAGTAATAATGACAAAAAAAGTTGTTTTTGAATGGAGTGTTGAACCAAATGGTGGAGTGAGCCACAAAGAATTCATTGAAAATGGTGTTATAACGGGTAACTAAATGAAATTCCAAAAAAGTAGGAGGTGAATAGTTTGAACTTAAAAGATTTAAAAAATAGTCACATTCAGTATGACTGGAAAACTATTTTTATAGGTGTCCGAGAAAATTATTTTACTAAAGACGTTATTTCGGATTATGCGGTAGAGTTGATGGAGATTGGTGTTGCAAGTGGGTTTGTAAGTGAACTTGCATGGGGCGTATCTAGTGAAAATTTAGATAAAGTGATGTCAGAAATAAAAACGAATTATTTTCCCAAATTAGATGAAGAAAGTAGCATATTAGTAGAGGAGAATAGAAAACTCAGATTTGTTTGTTTATCTGGAATAAAAGATAGCTGTAAAGAAGATAATGAATTATTAAATAAAATTGCAGCGTTTTATGGAAATCATCACTACCCAGAAGATATGGAGAGTCTTATTAATTATATGCCTCAAGAAGTTCCAACAACTAAAGAAGATATGGTAACTAGGTTTGATCAATTTCTAAAATTAGAGGGTGTGAGATTTAGTTAATATTATAAAATCACACCGCACTTCAAAACACTACTAGGAATGCACGCTTATGGAAGAACTAATAAAAATAGAGGGTAAATAGTAAAACTGTTGAGGTAACTAAGGGTAGCGATAAAAATGTTTGTGATGAAATGAAAGAACATTATAAAAAAAGTATATAGAATAAGAAGCAAATATATCACAAACTAGCGATTCATTACTTTGAAGTGTGTTAAAGAATAGGTAATTTGGAAAATATCCAAGTAAATCAAAAGGCGATATAGAGGGTTAACATATGCCTTCAAATACATATATGAAAGAAACGTTTGGAATTAAAACTAAAGAAAGTTATGTAATTCCTTAAAACATCCGTATCCAGGACAAAGGGAAGGCATAAGAGGACTTTATCAAAGCTGTTAAATATGGAAATATGTACCTAATCGAATGGGCTCGAAAAAAATAATCCGACATTGTATGGATATGTTGGAGATCCGAATTTTACGGTTGATCCGCTAGGTTAAGATAGTATTTAAGGTAAGGGGTGATCAGGTCAATGTGACCTTCTCCTCTGAGACTACGACTCCAGTGGTGGGTAATGCAGTGACAGCTGGAAAATGGGCAAATAAAGGTGCAAAGGCCCCATATTGCTGGAATTAGATAACTAAGTGATTAGGTGGAAGGTTTTGTTAATTCGGCTTAATCCAAGATTTTGTTTCATTTGTTATTTTAAAGAGGAGCATTAATAATGTTTGAAGAAAAAGTTAGAGCAATCTTAGGTGCACGAGCATTACTAGATGATAATGATCCAAGAATTAATCAAAAATGGGAAGAACTGGTTGTTTTGCTTAGTGAAGATGAAAACTTAACTCTGAAATTTTTACAGGTTTGTACAAAAATAGAACTTTCATTTTTAAGTGAAATTTTTGAAGAAGTGGCATATAATTTACAAAGTAAAGTGTATATTGAATTACTATACTCCCTAGATCAAAGATACCCAGATTTAAATCTAAAGAGAAGTATACAAATTGCTGAGGGGTACATGGATTAAATTGGAGGTATAAATCACACTCCTAAAAGAGGAAAAGTATATATTTTCCTTACCCGGTAAATAAACTTTCATTATTAGATGGCGTGCTCCTAACCTGTTGCTCTAAGTAATATTCTGGGCCAGCATCTCATTTACCATAAACTGCTCTACTAAAGATAGGTAATAAACAATCAGGCAGTACTTGGACAAAAAATCAAACTTTAAATGATATTCCTGTACCGATACAGGGGGAAATGATGATGAATTTAGAGGAATACCGAAAATTTCCAGAATTTTTATCAGTAAATGAACTAGCTTCATTATTTCGAGATGTTTTAAATGATTTTTCATCTAATAAGATTGATAAAAATGTATTTTTACAGATACTGAGTCAATTAATGGACAGGCAAGTGCTGACTTATGAGTTATTACATGCTGACATAAGAGCTAATGTTGATGGAGTTCTTTGTGACTTGTGGAATACTGAATCATATGATGATGTAGATATTATTTTGTCGATTGTTGTAAACTTGGGTTTAAAAAAATGCTTTCAAAAAATTAAAGATTCTATTAGCCAAAGACAAGACATTGATAAAGCAATACTTCAAGAAATACAAGAAACAATCAATGAAGTAGGAGAAAACATACTAAATCCATACCATGGTTTAGAGAATTTCAAATAAGGGGCATTTGTAAATCATACTGAAAACAAGTACTTGTAGACACTCCCTACTAAGAGAACGATGTCCAATAAGATAACAAAGCACTTGCTTAAGAGGAATTCTACTCGATTTAGACTGAAGGAAATGGCAATGAAAAAGTGGACAGTTTAAATACATCATAAAACTTTACGAGATGATTTTAATGAATTAAATAAAGGGGAAGATCATTAGTAGATGGTGCAAAAACTTACATATTTAAAAAAGTACAATGAAAATGTTCGTATATTAACAATGGATGAAATTGGTAAACTTGATGATAATGTAATACCAATTGAATGGAAAAAACTTTTTAATCATGATGATATTAAAGGAAGAATTGATTTACTTCTGAAAATATGGGCAAAGAATGTAGGGATTGAATTACGGAACACAATTGCTTATTTAAATGAACATCTTACGAATATTGAAATTATGGATGTGGAAGGTGAATATTCTATTTTATACACTATAAAAAATACCAAAGGAGATTTATTATATTACGAAGGGCGTAATCCTCAAAAGAGACAAAAAAACATAGAAATAGAATTAGAAGAGTCGTGGGATAAAACCCCTTTTTCTATTCAACGTTTTTATGAAAATGTTCACGATGGTTTTTATTACTACGCAAGTACATCAATGGGCTTAGTTCCACTCGATTCCGTAACATACCTTGGGGATGAGGATATTGAATGGAGTATTATTGATGATTTAGAAGAACCTATAAAAATTAACCTAGATTCATCTTTTGGCTTTTTCTCTAATGGTATGGGGAGCTACATAGCTATAGATTATACAAATTGTGATGATAACAATGCTACCTTTTGGTCTGCAAAATTAAAGCCCAAATATAATATTAATTTTTGGAGTTATGTAGATGAATGGATTGTAATTGGGTTTGACACGTAACTTTGTAAAGGTATTTTTTATCTAACAAAAAGTATAGGAGGATTTGTAATTTACTTAAAGCACTTGATTGTCTATAACAAGGCGACAAGTGCTTTTTTACAAGTTTAAAGACGTAAATGATAAGATTACAGTGTAGGAGAAAGTGAATGATGAATGAGTGGTATGAAGGAACAGAGTTAGAAAATAAAATTCCTTCTTTTAAAACAACAGATATCAAATGTATTGCTGATTTCCACTATTATATTGGATACAATTCTTATTATGACCAAGTTTCATTTTTAGAAGTTAGCTTTTTATTAGAGCTAGATAATAGAAAGTTTATTTTGAAAATGAAGTTTAATGATGTTACTACTTTAGATTTATTAGGATTTGGAAATAGTTCTAATCAAATAACAGGCTTTAGAATTAATAGTTTGAAAGATAAAGGTTTTGAATTACCAAAAAATTATTTAGTAGAAGATTATGAGAATAACATCATTAAGTTTTACTGTGCCAGCTTTGAAGTGTTGTCATTAGTTCAAATATAATAAAGGAGTACGTACAAACTAATGGAGAATAACAAATTACTGGCGATAAATAAAAATATAGTACATTAAAAAATATCCTTGAATTTGTATTAATAACTCATAAAGACAGTTCATCAGGAGATGTTATTTAAATACTAATAAGAGGGAGAATAGGTGAGATTTTGTTAATGAGGATTACTAAACGAAGAGTACAAGTGAAGGTCTCAAAATGCTCATAATGGTCTATAAGGCAGTGTGACAGAAAAGTAAACAAGCCAGTATAGAACATGAAAAAGCAGATCCAGTCAAGACATAATTCCCCATTTAAAAAAGGCATAGAGAAAGTTGGGGAAACGAATGGGGTTATTTGGTACCTATAAGGGAGGTTCGTATGGCAACAGATATCAAAGAAATTATCATTCAATTAGATTTGCATCATCTTTGGATTGAGACTATTGGCGAAAAAGGAGAAAAACTGGGCATAGATGAGATTGATTTGCGAGATGTGGATTTGTGTCAGTATCCACTAGACCAAGCGAATATAACAGCTTGCACCTTTGATGGCATGGATTTACATGACAAGGATATCTCTTCATCTTTACTATGTTCATCAACTTTTATATCTGCAAATCTAGAAGGAGCAGACTTTGGTAAATCTAACGTCTCGTATGTAAACTTCACAAATGCTGATATTAAAGGTGCTAGGCTTACTGATAGTGAATGTATTGAAACAGTGTTTGTTAAAGCTGATTTATCAGACGCTAATTTAGTAGCTGGTCTTTTTGACGGAACCGATTTTCGTGAAGCAATTTTATTAAATGCTGATATACGATTAGCAATGTTTGAAAGAGTTTTGTTAAACGGGGCTATATTAACAGGAATTTGTGGAATAGAAGAGGCCCTTATAAAAAGTATCAATATTGGAACCCCAGAAAAACCAATAATGCTAATGGGTAAAGAAGCAAGGATTTGGATACAAAACAACAGTTTGAACAAATTGAACGATGAGTAGAATTTAAGAAGATAAGCAAATACTTTTCAATCAAACAAACACTTTTAAACTGACAGCCATTTGATAAACTTTCAAAGGTTTATTCCAACTTGAATTATGAGTTTGGAATGAACCTTTTTTGCATACTAGAGAAGTCAAAGGAAGAAATTTTGATAAGAAATATCGATATATGACCATTTAAGTATAATGATGATAATAGTAAATTACCAAAATATCAGGAGGGTTCTTATGGTTTATAGTTATGAAGAATATATTTTAGGAGATTATAATGATTTATTAGGAGAAAAAATGAGTAAAGAGGAGGCGATTGCAAGAATATTGAATGAATATGACATGTTAGCCAAAAAAAGTGAAACAGATAAAGCGATGGCTTGTATAATAATTTCAGAAATTACATTAACCCATGAAAAGATTTCATATTCTTTCATGAATTATATTGAACAATCACTAAAGGAATTAGATTTCAAAGCAATCAAACAAGAAAATAGTTTAACCTTTGAACAATTAAACAATTGAACAATTTAATTTACCGGAAAGAAAATGTTTTGCAAGAATTGAAAAAAAGCCGGTAAATTATTACCAAAGGGTTTGTTGGTATTATAATGAACTAAACGAAGAAGCCAGAAAATTTATTGACGTTTATATAAAAAAAAGCGAAAGTTTTGAATCCATTATTTCAAGTGTTTTACACCGATTTAAGAGGGAATGTAAAAATACTAATAGTGAAAATTTTATTATTTATACAACACTAGCCGAGAGTTTATATAATCATGAATTAACAGATGTACTTGGTATTAAAGAGGTAAAACATGAACTGGAATCGTTTAGTATTGCAGATATAACGGATGAACAACTTACGAAAGAAGAACAAGAAAAGTTATCCGAACGAATTAAACATGTTTTAACCAAACTAAACATGATTACTAGTTAGTTTTAGCCCTAAAACTTAATACAAGGATGCAACAAATGATTATTGACAAATTATTGATAAGGTTTGGTTTTTAAATTGAGGGAATTTTAATGAGGTTAGCACTAGTAGCACCATTGTTGAAGAAGTTAATTGGAAGAAAGCTAGAGGCATTCTCAAAGCAGATATTGGGAAGAGATTACACTGGAAGTAAGAAGCTTATTCACATACAAGTTAAATAAAGCAAATGGCCAAAGAAACAAAAATGACCCTATACCTGGCAGTCCTTACAAACGAAACCTGTGTCAATAGTATAGCTACAAGTATATGGAGGCTAATCAAAAAACCCTACAATAAAATAGTATGAAAGCAATTAAGGGGTGAAAGTATGGATTTTGATATCCTAGAGCTACGAGAATATTATGATTCAGAAACACGAAACTATGATTTTGATGAACTGGTTAATTTTGGAGTAAGTATTAAAAATGCCGATTTTATGAAAGATATTGGAGTGCCAAAAGAATTTGGTGATTTTGAGTTCTATAAATTTAACAACTTCTTAAAAACTACGATTAGAGAAGTGCCATTTATCAAAGTGGGACATTGTGCGTCTAATGAATACGGACTTTATTTAAAAGAAGGGAGCGATGAGCTTTTTACTAGTTCTTCCTTACATCATCCTCTAATTTATACGCTTAATCAGAATGTAAGAACGTTCTTCTTTTTTCATTTGATTAGGCAGGAACTATCAATGCAAATGAAAAAAGAAGGTGTATACACTTCATATAACTATGCCATTGAGTTGAGGAAGGGGTATGAGCAAATTGATCCCATAGCAATGAAGGAAGCAGAAGGATATTGGTCACATTTGATAGAAGATTATGAAACAGGATTATGAATGGTTTAATAGAATAGTAGAGCCTGAGCGAGCCCTAGGCATCCATCTGAGGAGGAATAAAGATGGCATCATACGTTTTATTACTAAAAGAATGTGAAGATAATGAAACTGTGGTTTACAGATTCGGACCTAATGAAAATGTTATGGGGAAAATTGAGCTAAATAAATTTACTAGAAAGTTTTTCGAGTTAGAAGCTATCTCAGGTAATAATTTTCCATCTAAGTTTTATTATGATAGAGCTGCTCAAAGATTGGCAGTTTGCCTAGTAAAAGAGGGTGGTGTGTTCCCTGATAGAACAACTTTCGAATCATAGCAGCTAAAAAATTAACTTGATCAGCTATATGCCATCTAAGTTTTTTTGTTATGGGTAAAAACAAGACGGCTTTAGAATGAAAATTCAAAGTGGTTAATACAATGGGAGATTTATAGCGGTTTTTAGATTTGACGGTGAATGTAATAAGAACTGGCATTATTAAGAATAAGTCTAATGGAATTATGTTTAAATGTTATCCATACTATTTGTATTTATTAGATGGATGTGAAGTTAGATCGGAGGTATCTAAAGTTGAAAGAAGAAATATTAAACAAAGAATACGTTATGAAAAATGGAAAGAAATTTGGAAGGAACTTTGGGTATGGAGGAGATGAGTATGATTCTTTTATAGTGGAATATGATCAAAATAATAATGAACATCTTTTTACTGGTATAATCTATGACTGTTATGAAAATGGTAATTTAGCCGGCTATTATATGGTTAAGAGTGGGATTAAAGATGGGGAGATGGTTCATTTTTATCCGAATGGACAAGTTAAAGAAATTAAACATTTGGACAAAAATACTTTAGAAGGTAAACAAAAAGAGTTTTATGAAAATGGTGTTTTAAAATTAGTTGAAAATAGAGTATTAGGTAGATTAGTGAGTTTTAAAAAATATGATGTACAAGGCAATATATTAGAAGAAAAGGACGGATTAATGGAACTTTATCCAATGTATGTTGAAAAAATAGATGAAGAATTCTTTAAAAGTGAACAAGAAAAATGGATTTCTAAGATTTCATTAAAAAATGATTTTCTATTGGCAGATATCCATTTGGTAGCGGGAATTGATATTGCCTATTGGACAGAGGGAAAGAACGATTATGGCGTTTGTTGTATTGTCGTAATAGATTATATTACAAAACAAATTATAGAAGAAGTAGAATATTGGAGTCAAATAGATGTGCCGTATATTTCAGGATATCTAGCATTTAGGGAACTACCTATGGTATTGGAAGCAGTGAAAAAGCTGCAATGTGAACCAGATCTTTATATGTTTGATGGAAATGGTTATCTCCATTATAGGCATATGGGCATTGCAACACATGCTTCTTTTTATTTGAAGAAGCCCACAATAGGTGTTGCAAAAAGTTATTTGAAGATAAAAGATACCGATTTTCAAATGCCAAAAAATGAAATAGGAGATGTTACTTATATTGAGATTGATGGAGAAGTATATGGGGCAGTAATGAGAACGAGAAAGGATGTAAAGCCCATTTTTATTTCATGCGGTAACTGGATCGATTTGGAGACTTTCATCAAAATAACGCTACATTTTGTAGAAAAAAATAGCCGATTACCAATAACGACACGTTATGCAGATTTAGCTACTCATGAGAGTAGAAGAAAATATACTCAATAAAGAAGTAAAATTAAAGAAGGTATAATATATAATTTCGAAAGTTATGCAATGTTCTTAGAACATCTATATCCAGGAGGAATGTATAGGAGGACCTTTACATATGAATCGATAAGCGAAAATGGTAGAAGGAGTCACTTTGAAAAGGTTTATCTTACAAGCCACTTTTGTTATAAATGGTAACAAGTGCTTTTCGTATTTTTATAGCGAAGTGTATAAGTGAAGGTGGTCAAAACTAGATAGCAATATGGAAATCCTAATACAACAACACTAATCAATTTTATGAGAAGTACGGTGAAGTCATACTAGTACAAAAAGTAATCTACGTTAGATGTTCTTACTGGTTTCTATGACATCTAAGGAGGAAATTAATTTATGAAAGAGGAAAAAAGAAGTAGTAATACTGTATGGTTTAGTTATGAGGATTATGCATTTAAAGTAAATATGTTGGATAATGGAAATGCTGTAGTTTGGGTTAATTATAAAGGTTATAATGTTGCATTTTCAATGATTATAAGGGATTTTTTATATAATATGGAGGATTATAATTGTTTGAATGTGATAATTAATTGTGATTGGAAAGAACATAGAGGTTTTGAGGTTAAACAAGAGGAGATACATTTACTGATTGGTGAAATACTAAATTTTTGTATTGAAAATGAACCTAAAACTATGGACTTAATGGAAAAATATTCAGGTGATGAGTGGTATGAATAGGAATAATAATTTTATTATTTGTTTGATGGAATTTTAATCATAAATGGTATATCTGTAATGAATCTCTCAACTTTTAACCGATTATGAACAAAAAATTGAAACAGTCACTGTTTATATTCTGATTTCAAAACTCTCCTGATATTAAAGAGAATAATAATTTTATATTCAAACGATGAATACATAGTTACTGGAACCAACAAAATTAAAATGGACTAAAGGATTTATTTGTTATTCCTAGTGACGAATTACTTACATGGCTTCTATGTATATGGTCAGGCGCACTCGGAAATGTAATAATTCCTATGTATATTCTTGAAAAAAGTGAAAAAAGGGTAGAAAACATATAACCTATTATTAACTACGGTTTCTTTTAAATTATGAACATTTCTTTATAAAAGCTTTTCTAATTATGAAAAGCATGACTCTTCGATTGGGATTGACCACCTCTCTATTATAAAGATAAAGCGACTTTTCCTAAAAAATAGGTATTAGATATACCTTACATATAAAAAAACTTGTACAAAAAATGTAGGAGTTGAACAGATGTCAGTTGAAATTATTTTTAAAGATGTTGAAAATGAATCCCTTGTACCACGACTAGGCGGATATAGCTTCTTGCCTAAAAATATTGATTGGCCATTAAATCCAAATGGAGATAAATTAACTCTTATATTATGTTTACCAACAAATTTTCTTAACAAAGTTCTAAATTTAAACTTACCAAAAGAACACATCCTATCTGTTTTCACAACATATAAAAGGGATGATTACTTTTTAGATTTAATCACTTTTCATGGAGATAAAGAAGAATTTGAAAATATTAAACAAGGATTTACAAGAGTTTTATTACACAAAGCAAGTGATCTTCGAAATGAATCAAATTTCCTAATTCCGGCTCAAGAGTTCATTTTAGGAGATGAATTGAATTTGGATTTAGATGAAGAAGGTGAAGATTTTGATGACATAGAGTTTTACTGTGGATCGTTAATTGGGGGTAAGCCATCTCTGTTACAACTAGAAAGCTTAGGTTTAAATGATTATCATTTTTGTCTCCAAATATATGGCGGTGATTCTCCAAAAGAATTTCAAAATATTTTTAGCCTGAGTGACTCGATTGGATATTTATTTATAAAGAGAAACTGTAGTGAGAATGACGCAGGTCTTTTTTTTACTCAATGTACTTAATGGCCATTAAAGTACAAGAAGGTAGATCTTAAAGTTATCTTTTTGCGTTCGGGTCTATTTAGATGCATATATTTTAGAAGGTTCAATTAATTGAGAATCCCATAAAAAGTTATTGGCAATATTCTTAATTAAGATACAAAAAAATATGTAAAGAAGACGCCATAAGTTTCTTTTTTACATATGTTTTTCTTTTTATCAATCCCCATTTTGTACAAATTTATATATGAGGGAGTTTTATTGTGAATATACAAATTTTTAAAAAAATTTCGTTGAATGGTAGGGTTTCATTTAGCATTAGCTGTTTAGAAAATACCTTACAGTATTTAGATTATGATGTGAATGAATGGAGAATAATATTAGAATATTTGTGGGATTTCACAAGTATAAAGTATATTGATGATTGGAGTGGTGTTATATCTGAAATAATTCCAGAAAATTTACTGGAGTTTAAATTGTATGAAGAACATGACTTTGAATATTTAGATGAAGAAAACTTTGAATTTCTTTCTAAATTATATCAAAATCTTGATAAGAAAATAGAATTTGTGATGACATCAATTTATTATATTGGTACTAGTCATGCATATACCAAAATAGTTGACTATGGGCAAGATAGTTTGGATGAGTTAGAGATATTAATTAATTATTTGATTGAAAATCATATACCATTACCCGATGTAAATCCTTTTAAGCTATTCTCAATAGGTGAGAATAATGGTTGGGGGAATGCGTTTGTCGGTAGTAAACTATCGAAAATTTTATAATTTATTACAAGTAGTTTGTGACAAACAGTTAAATGCTCTTCTGTTTGTGTCCACACGAAGATAAAAGATATGTTTTTGCTAAAGTCAATTGAGGTATTAGTTTAAACATAAATATTTATGAAAAAATATCAATAGAGTCCACTTTATAGGACAGACGATGGGGGAAGATTCACATCTTCAATTATCGTCTTTTTTGTATTATGTTTGACATAGAAAGGGGAAGTGACATCCGATGGTAGATACAAATTTGAAGGAACGAGTGTTTGCAACATTATATGGTGGAATTATCGGTGATCTAATGGGAGTACCTGTTGAGTTTAAGCAAAGAGGGACTTTCCATGTGCAGGATGTGACCGGGTATGGTACTTACAATCAGCCACCAGGTACTTGGTCTGATGATACTTCTTTAACGTTATGTTTAGTCGAAAATATCATTGAAAAAGCCGATACGAAAACCTTAATGAATAAGTTTGTACGATACATGGAGCAGGGCTATCTTACACCATTTGGAGAAATGTTTGATATAGGCATCACGACTGCTGAAGCCGTTACGAACTATAAAAATGGTGTTTTACCTGAGCATTGTGGAAAAACGGGCGAGTTTGATAATGGCAATGGCACCCTTATGAGGATAGCGCCTATCGTATTTGTGGTGATGAATGAGTTAGATTTTGATAAAAGAAAAGCATGGGTACAACAATATACAGAAATTACGCATGCCCATCCACGTTCAATCGTTGGGTCCATCATTTATATTGAATTGCTATTAAGCTTATATCGAAATAATACGCTAGAAACAGCCTTAAAAGAGGTATATTCATTGCTCCAAAGTCATTTACAGGATGATCTGCGAGCGGAGCTAAATGCATATGCAAGGATTTTTAAGGAAAACTTTTTAAAGATTGCAGAGCGTGATATTAGCTCAAGTGGCTATATTGTCCATTCACTAGAGGCCGCAATCTGGTGTGTAGGTAATTCTACAACGTTTAAAGAGGCTATTCTAAGGGCTGTAAATCTGGGAGAAGATACAGATACCGTTGCAGCCATTACGGGCGCTATTGCGGGTATGTATAAGAATATGGATGAAATTCCACATGAATGGTTAGATAAAATGATTAAGAAAGAAGAGATTGACCACTTAATCATGGCATTTTACGAATTTTGTGCAGCTTAGGTGTAAGCTATTTCAAATGAAAGGATGGTGACGAAATGTACCCACTACATAATAGTGCGGCGGCCAATCCACCTGCTACAGAGCACGAAATTCTACATGTGGAGAAGGGCCTGACTTTCCATCTCCCTCAAGTTTATCGATATGTCTTAAAAGAGATGAATGGTTTATCGTTCACTAACGGCGTGTTAATTTACGGTACAGTAGAATTGCTAGAAAGAAACGAGACTTGGGAAGTAGCAGAATATGCGAAGGGCTATATAGCCATTGGTGATGATGGAGGTGGAATGGTTTTTCTAATGAATAGACAAGGAGAGGATGGTCACGTTTTTGCGGTGGATTGTGGTGTTATGAATCCCCAACTTGCTACGTTAATCACATCCGATTTAAACAAGTGGCTACAAGATGGCTGTCAGTTAGAAACAGTATAGCTATGCAAACTATTAGAAGCTTATTCCTGCTATTGGGAATAGGCTTTTTATTTGATTTTATGTCTATTTTTGGAGAATTTGATTTGAGAAATATAGCAAAATTATTACATATCCTATTAATTTTTTGTATTTTTTAGAAAATTATGTTGAATTATTGGAGGGAGATAGTATAATGAAAATATAGTTACATATATGGTTAATAATTACTTTAATAAAGAACTTATTGGCAAATACTTGTAACTATAATCTTAAAAAAACTAATGAAATGAGGAGATTTTAATGATTAACGTTATTCAATATTTAGAGCAAAATCCGTCGTTGGTAACATTGTTAAAAGAAAAAAAAGCTTCTCTTATTGGTATTTCAGCACTTGAACAAAAGGCAATCTTGGATTCGTTTGATGAAGATATATGTTTAGAAAGCACAATTTGGTATTAAATTTAAATAAAAAAAAATGGTTTTGGCTCACTATAAGTATTTATTTGGTATTAGGTCTATATTTACTAAATGTTACATATAGTGAGCCTGTTTTGAGTTTGAAGGTACAAAAAGCGGATGGACAATGGATTTTAACGGAGCCATATTACAAAGAGTGGGCTGAAAAACAGCAACTTACTACAGGGGATATAATTTTAGAAGTTAATGGTATAAAAATAGACAATATTCAAGATTTAGCGTATGAACCTGTAGTTCGATCTGCTAGAGAATTGACTGTAATGAAAAGTAATGGGACTGTTATAAACTTAAAAATAAAGTTATCTGATATACCTCAACAATTTTATTATGTTTTAATAGTCCCTTTTTGTTATTTTATACTAACTTTGCTTATCACTTTATATTTAAAATATAAACAAAAAAATACGATTCTTATTAATTTGTTAATTCTTTTTATTTTAACAGTTTCATTGGCTTATGTTAGTAGTGGAGCTTCTAGTAGATTAAATATTGTAGGTATTATAATCAACCGTAGCAGCATGTTACTATGTTTAGTGATATTAATGCACTTTTTGAAGATATATTTTGAATTCATAGATATAAAATGGTTGTTTATAAAGCGAATTAGTACTGTTTATGTCATTCCTATTTTTGGTGTATTACTTAGTATTTTCAGTGTTCTGTATCCTTCAACTCATTTTCAAAATTCATATATCATTTTGGGGTTATTTTTCTTCTTATTACTATTAATTCTTGGAATTATAATAGAAGGATATTTCAAATATAGAACTCCACAATTAAAAATACTATTAAGTAGTATCATCATCCCATTTTTGCCTTTTTTATTTCTTTACGCACTACCTGAAATCCTATTTCATAAACAACTATTATCTGCCGATGTATGTTCATTATTTTTAATGCTTATTCCATTTAGCTTCATATTCACACAACTAACTGAACGTATTTTCGATATGGAGTATTTTATTTCTCGATTACGTTATTATTTTAATTTTTCCTTTGGCTTTACAATTTGGTTATTAGCCGGTTTATATTTATTGACCGATCTATCCATTACGCGCATGACGGAGATTTTCTTTTTCGCCTTTCTATCGTTAATGGCTTTGTTTTATATAAAAGAGCGGATTGATTATCGTAAGCGGAAAATTTTATTTTCTACAAAAGGGGATTACATCCACCGTTTGTATACAACCGTCGATAGTATTGGGAGAGTTGTAAAGATTGAGGATTTATTGGAGAAATTTGTGCAGGAGGTTGTGCTCCAGCTTGAAATGGAAAGGGTATATGTTTTAACCTATGATTTTCAAACACATCAAGTGACATTGACGAACAAATCCAAGGAATACACGCAGCACCAGATTGATGAGGTTCTAGTCGAACGATTAGGTTTAGGGGATATTAAAAAAACAGATCATTTCTATATCGCCTTTATTCATCAAGATGCAAATTATAAACGCATTCTTGTTGTGGATCATAATAAATCGATTTATCTGAAGGATGAGGAATTGTTATGGCTCGAATTGCTGCTGCTCTATTTAAATAATTTTATCGAAAATACAAAAATGGTCGAGGAGCTACTAAATCAGTTAAAGCATATGAAAGAGGCTGATAATCGACAGCTGCCATGGCTCAACAAATTACTTTGGCTACGCTTCGAGGAAGAAAAATATCAGCTTGCTCAGGAACTTCATGATACGATTTTACAAGAACAGCTTCATATTGCGAGAGAAATGGGTGTTCTCATGCATACAAAGGAAAAAGAGGAGATCCCCACAAAACTTGTGAAGCTTCATGAACATATGCTTACCTCATTGAATGATTTAAGGGGCTATTGTGAAAATTTAAAGCCTCCACTCTTAGATACATTGGGTTTGAATGCAGCCCTTGAGAAGCTTATACAAAAAATCCATAAACGTGCTGATTTTGTTTTGATCTATACCATTGACCGTCTTTATTTAGAGGATGAGCGTTTGAATTTAATGATTTATCGACTGTTCCAAGAATTATTAAACAATGCTTTAAAGCATTCGTATGCCCATACAGTAGAAATTTATTTATTGGGTACCGAAGAGGGCTTTGAAATATTGTATACCGATGACGGGGTGGGTTGTCATATAGATGATATTTTACTTGCCGATTCTATGGGCATTCAAGGTATGCAAGAGCGAGTTCAGGCTTTTAATGGGAAATTCACCTTAGACAGCAAAGTAGGAGAAGGGATGACCATTCGAATTATCGTAAGTGAAACGAATCATACACACTCTTATACGTATAGTACCCTGAACCGTCCAACTTATATGATTCGTGGATAAGCAAATGAAGCAGAAGCACATAGGCATACTTTTTTCACCTTTTAATCTCTTCGTCGATGCTACGAATGTGGATTAGAAGGCTTTTGTTTTTTCATAACATTTTATACTAGTGAAACGCTCTGATTAGAGATTCTATTATTTGAAGTGTCATTGCTAGTAGGTGGAAAGTATTGCTATAATATGTGATATATACATAATGTAAGGAGCGGATTTTGAATGACTAAGGCAAAATTCTTACTAATGGCAGTAGCCCCAGCAGCTATTATTATGCCTATCGATGCACATGCTGCTTCAGAGCAGGTAACTATTGAAGGAAGTGGTATGGTAGGGACAGAATTAAAGGCTGATATCACCTCCTTACCAAAAGATGCTAATTATCAGTACGAATGGTATTTTGTGAAAGCAGGCGTAGAGGAGCTGCTTTCTTCACAAACTAGCAACGTCTATTTAATACCTTCAGATGCATTAGGAAAATCCATTATTGTTAAGGTTACAGATGACCGTGGGAAAATGTATGAAAGTAAAAAAATCGTTGTTAAAGGAACTCTTTTGACTGAAGGCAATGATTATGTGAATGGTAAGTTAGTCGCTAAAATTGAAGGTTTATCAAGTAACACAAATAAACCGACTGTATTTACAAATTTTCAATGGTATGTCCTAGAAGATAATAAGGCGAAACCCATTGCAAATGAAACGAAATTAGAGCTCGTTATACCACCTTTAGCTGCTGATAAACTGATCTTTATGGAGGCCAAAACAGAAGATGGATTGGTGTATGTAAGTCCGAATAAAAAGATTCAGAAGCTGAATTTAAGTATAGAAGCAATTGAATTTGAAGGCTTCACAGGTGGAGATTTTGTCG
This sequence comes from Lysinibacillus sp. OF-1, assembly GCF_028356935.1. NCBI lineage: Bacteria > Bacillati > Bacillota > Bacilli > Caryophanales > Bacillaceae > Lysinibacillus > Lysinibacillus sp. OF-1. The sequence continues at coordinate 2,888,849 of NZ_CP102798.1, read as the reverse complement.
TGCCTGGAGATACGCTTAAAGTGAAAATCCCTGTCGTTACAACAGAAACGGATACTTCACAAAAAATCACGTTAGAGTCGAAACAAATTTCGTTTACCTATCAATGGCTATATAAGGTAGGAAGTAGTTATTCTATCATCCCCAATGCCTCCACTCCTTCCTATATGATTCCTAAAGATACACAGGATTCAGCAATGAAGGATATTGTGGTGAAGGTTACTGCAAAAGTGGGAGATCAAGTGATTTCTGGTATTGCCGTAACGCCAATCCGTATTTCAGACAATCACATAAAAGCTATTGAAAAACAAATTGCCACGTTGCTCACAATGGATACCCAAAAACGTGTTATCTATAGAGAAGATATAAAGTCAGTTCTATCTCAGATAGACAATCAATATCAAAAATTAACACCAGCAGCAAAGGCACAGGTGACAAACTACTCGATATTGCAGCGTGCTGTAGCTGATATTGCCAAAGTAGAGCGTCTTGCAGCGCAAATAAAAGCATTAGATGGAAAGAGTAGCCTCCAACAGCTTCAACAACTAAAGGCTGAATATGATCAACTGGATTATTTACAACGAAGCTTAGATGCTGGTAATATTTATCAGCAAATAGTAGATTTATTGCTGAAAAATCCAGATAGTCAAAAGGAGCTTGCAAAGCTTGGTGAAATCAATAGACTGATTACAGAGTTATTGGGAGACGGTATGGATCCGATCCCACAATACGCTTCAGAAACAACGAATGTCTTAGCGGAAAAAATAGCAGATATAGATGCTAAAATTAATGCCCTTTTACCGGAGTATAAAACGGTTGTGCAAAATCAAGCCATTTTAACAATGGCAAAAGCAGATTTAAAAAGTGCACAAAAATTTGAAAAGCTATTTGATAAATTGCAAGGACAGACGCCTAAACAAAAGGTAGCAACAGCTAAAAGCATTCGGTCAGCCTATTTGAAGCTGAACTTACGTCAGCAAGGATTGGTAGAATATAAGCTACCCCTTCTAGTGGAAGCTGAAAACGCAGAACGTACGACAATCGAAGAGCTGGAGCAATTGCTAGCCGAGGTGAAAGGGGCAGCAGGATTAGCGAATGAATGGGAAACACTTAAATCGAAAGTTAATACCATCATCTCACTGCAAAAAAGTTTAAAGTCCTATAATGATATGGCGACAAAAAACGAAATGCTTCAAATGCAAAAGGATTTAAAGGCAGCTGAAAAAGTCATTATCCAAATAGAAAAATATAAGGCGCTATTGAAACCTGAAACGAAATTTAACAAAATACAGTCGGCCTTTCATTCTGCATTAAAAGCGTATAATAAATTAACTATATCTCAGCAAAAATATGTTTATAATGCTACTCTTTTGAATGAAATTCCTACGAATAATGAGATTCCTGGTGAGACAAGTAACGATGCAACTGTAGGTAAGAAATTCAGTGATGACATTAAAAATGCTCTTAACGATTCATCTGACTTCGAAAGCTATGCTAGAGCTGTGGACGAATTAGTCAATAAATATAAAGAGTTGCCTAAAGGCGTAAAGAAATATGTGATAAATTATGCAGACTTAAAAGCTGCCGAAGCCAATGTGAGAGCGGTCCGATCCTTTGATAAGAAGGTCAATGAGGCATTATCTGTAGCAGATTCCACTAAACAATATTCGAAGCTACAGACTGTTCAAAAAGCATACAGCAAATTAAATGCCATTCAGCAAGAATTAGCTCAACCTCTTTATGTAAAAATCAGCAATAAAATCGAAGAATATACAGGGAGTTATAACGACTTAAATAAGGAACTTGTGGATGCAAATGGCTATATTTTTTCGCTTACTGAAGTAAAGGGTATGATTAACAAATACAACGCTCTTTCCTCTGCTGAGAAAAAACTGATTACCAATGCTCAAGAGATGAAACAAGCAATAAGTGATGTCAAAGCTGTAGAGTCCTTTATACAAAAATTCCAGACGAATCTAGAAAAAAATCCATCGACGATTATGAAAGATTTTCGAAAGCTCACAACGCTGCAGATTGGTTTATTAGAGGGCTATGAGATCGAGATGAATGGACAGTTAACGAGTTTATTGGAAGAGATTCTTAAGATGGAAACAAGTGAGCAAACAGCCAATGATGTCGTATTAAAGATCATTGATTCAATCAATGAATTGCAAGTAGATGGATATTATGTGTCCGACTTAGAAAATCGATTGATCGCTATAAAGGACAACTATAATAGCTTAACAGCTATGCAACAAAAACTTGTCAAAAATTATAGCAAGCTTACACAGGCTGAAAGTGATCTACAAAAAGTGAGAGAAGTAAAATTACTTGAGGGTGATGAGCAAGCATGGCAAAAGGCATATAATAAATTATCCAAGAAATTAGAACAGCTATATGAATCGATAACGCTATAATAAACCGAAATCTAGCAGAGCATCGCTGCTAGATTTTTTATTATTTAGTCAAAATATTATTATTGTTTTAATATTAATTCAGGAGAAAATACACTTTTTAGAATTCTTTCTGCAGAACAAAGGAAATTATGGCTTTATGGTCGATATAATTCATTAGATGGATAGAGGAGGTTAATCGATTTGAATAAGAAATTATTTTTAACAGCAGCAGCTATTCCTGTAGCACTTATTGTACCAACCGTAGCAGATGCAGCAGAAACGGTTATCATTACTGGACAAAATATTGTCAATGAAACATTAACAGTTGATAAATTGCCAGAAAATACAGTAGTTAATGCTTATCAATGGTATTATTTAGAGAAAATTGAAGGTGAAGATGGTTCAAAAAATACGACGAATAAGCCAATTTCAGGTGCTACATCGTCTACTTTAAAAGTACCGGTTGAAGCGGCTGGAAAATCAATTTTCGTGGAGGCTACTACAACTGATGGTAAAAAGTTTCAAAGTGAAACACGTAAGATTAATCAATTAGATCTTGAGATAACAGCTCCAACGCTGGAGGGCTATTCCGCTTCTGATTTTGTTGCACCTGGGGAAACCGTTAAAGTGGCAGGTGTTACTGTAACGGATAAAGCAGGCGCGAAATTACAGAGTGGCCAAATTACATATAGTTATCAATGGTTTTATAAACTTGGTGATAGTTCCTTTACCATTATTGAGGGAGCCGCTGGTGGCACATATACAATACCAAAGGATGCCATTGAAAAGGGCATCAAAGATATTATTGTCAAAGTAAAAGCACAGGTAGGTACTGCGTTTGTGGAGTCAGATTTCTCTACCGCTATTACTGTATCTAAAGAACCAACGGATACGTTAATGAATGATATTAAGGCCTTACTGGTGCATGATAATCAATACAATCTATCGAGCCTAGAATCATTTAAGGGACAGCTAACAGCATTAGAAAGTAAATATCAAGCCTTATCAGTACCAGCTAAAGCAAATGTGTCCAATTATGAAGTCCTAAAGAGAGCACTTGCTGATGTGGAACTAGTCAGTAAATTAGAAGAAAAAGTCGATAAAATAAAGGACGTTAATGAAAAAGACAGACCTAAATATATTCAAGAAATTGAAGAGGCATATAATAAGCTCGATCAGTTACAACGTAGCTTAGATGTGAATGATACCCTATATACAAACATTAAAGATCTTTTAAATGAGCCAAATGACCTTGAGGAAATAACAGAAGTACGAAGACTAAATCAAGCAATTGTTCATTTACTATCCTACGAGAATTCTCTCGCGCAATATGTACCTTCAGATAAGGATGCCCTACAAACGCTAGTTACTAGCATTGAAGCGGATATCGCAAAGCTATCCCAAAATTACCGAGGCGCTATTCAAAATCAGACTATTTTAACGGAAGCTAAAGCGGATATTAAAAAGGTTGAGCAATTTATTAAGTCATTTGATAAATTATCACCAAACAATACGCCGAATAAGCAAGTTACGGCTGCCAAGTCCATTCGTTCTGCCTATGAAAAATTAACATATAAGCAATTAAAATTAGTATCAGATACGTATTTGCAGCGTTTAACGGTTGCAGAAAGTGCTGAAGAAAGTCAAATTGCTGCACTAAATCATGATATAGACAGCTATATTGGAGATGATATCTATCCAATCAATCCATCGGCTAGTTCATGGCAAAGTCATGTCAATAATGTTAATCGAATGATTAAAGAATATAAGAGCTTAACGAAAGCGTCAGCAGCACAAATTATTGGATATGATGATCTTGTCACGCTACAAAAGGATTTGAAAACGGCTGAAAAAGTAATAAAAGATATGGACGCTTATCAGAAGTTGATGGGCATAACAGGTGTTAAGGAAAGTAAATTGACTTCAAGTTATTCCAGTGCGTTAAAAGCTTATAATAAGCTGACGACATTACAACAGTCTCTTGTATATAATGCAGATGATTTTTTACTGAATACGCCAAAAGTTTCGATTGATGACAATGGTAAAGTGCCTGCTGATAAGGCAGCAGCTGAGGCTTTAAAGGCGAATATCGCGAAATTGGCAAATGTTACTACATTTACATTTAAACAATTAGAATCTGCTGTTGATACAGCATCAGAATCCTATAAAGCACTATCTTCTGGTGGAAGAAAATACGTGACGAATTATTACTTATTAACAGCGGCGAAGAAGGATATTTCAGGTGTAAAATCATTCCATAAAAAAGTACAGACAGCTAGAGAAGAAACAGATGCTGCGAAACAAGCTAAAAAAATTGAAACGGTGCAAAAGGCTTATGCAAAATTACCTGCAAATCAGCAGCATTTAGCAAAAGAACAGTATGAAGCTTTATTAAATAATCAAATTATCGATGAAAATGCACCGAATATCACACAGCTAAATAATGAAATTGCAACAATCGTTTCAAATGATCTCTATACCGTTTCAATGGAAAAAATTCAAAATCTTTCTACACAATATAGTAGCCTTAGCTCAAGTGATAAAAAGCTGATTACGAATTATGATATTTTAAAAGCTGCAATAGCTGATGTGAAAAAAGTAGAATCCTTTATGAAGACCTATGAAAAATCGTTTAGTAGTAATCCGAGCACAGTCATTAAGGCATTTGAAAAGCTAACGTCTAAACAAGTGAGTCTTATTGATGCGGCGACTAGACAATTAATTATGGAGAAGCAACAAGGTCAGCAACAAACGAATGAAAATGCTTTAATGTTAATTGAATCCATAAATTCTCTACTTGTAAAAGGCGAGTATGTGGATGGTTTAGAGGACAAAGTGAAAGAAATTCGTGCCAAGTATGATGAATTAAGTGCTACTGATAAGAAAATTGTTAAAAATTATTCGAAGCTAACTCAGGCTGAAAATGATTTGAAAAAGGTAGCAGAAGTCCATGCTTTATACAAAGCAGATGGCGATGATGCGGCTCGGAAGGCATGGCAAACTGCCTATGGTAAGCTTTCCAAAAAATTAGAATTACTTTATACAAAAATGTATCCAACTGAAAAATAATTTTTATTCAAAGATGGCCCCGACCTATTTTCGGGGCTTTTCTTTATACAGGAAGCCATTTTTATTTGTCTTGTCATTTAATTGTCCGCTATACTATGTACAACAGAGAAAGAAAATTTTTACATAACGATTGCAGTTGCACAAAGAAGGTAGGAACGAAAGATGTATAAAATAGGTGTTGTTGGTCCCGTTAAATCCGTTGAAAGAATTATTGCATTAGCACGGGAAATTGAACAGGATATGGAATTTATTCCGTATGTTTATGAAGTAGCAACTGAAACAAAGCATCTAGTAGAGAAACATAATCAGGACGTGGATTTCTGGCTATTTTCTGGCTATATCCCTTATAAGCTTGCTCGTCAAACGAATGTTTCTCAGGAGAAATTGGCTCATATTATTTTTTCAGAGGCTGCCATTTATCGTGGATTTTTAGAGCAGTCCTATCAACAAAAAAAGTTTATTGAAAATGTTAGTATCGATATCATCCCATCCCCTTCTCAAATGGCGTCAGAGAGTCTCGCGGAGATTCAGCACAATGTAAATCACATGTATTTAAAGGAATTCGATGTGGCCATTGATCCGCAGGAGTTATTTAATTTCCACTATAGTCTCTGGCAGGAAGGAAAGATTGATTTTGCCATTACTTGCTATCCTTCTGTTGATGAAGAGCTGAGGAAACAGGGTGTTCCATCTTATTGGGTTTCACCGACGAAAACGGAAATTTATCATACCGTTCAGCTTTTTACTGAAAAAATCAAAACATCCTACTATAAAGAAACACAAATTGGTGCAGTTATGCTTGAAATAAAGGACTTCGATTCATTGAAAGAGCGCATGAAGCAAGGTTATCGCATTCAATATTTAGAATTGCGCACGAAGGAATATTTGCTCCAGCTTTGTGAACAGATAGATGGCTCTCTTATTGAAGAGGGAAATGGAAAGTATACTATTTTTAGTACAAGGGGAGCCATCGAAGGACAAATAAAATTTTTACAAGAAAAAATGTACCAGCTGTCGATCGAAATGGAAGCAAAGGTGACAGCAGGCATTGGCTTTGCTCAAACGGTATTTAATGCCGAGTTACATGCACATCGAGGACTAAGACAGACAAAGGAAAATGAAGCGATTGATATTGTCATGATTCAGGATGATGGCACGATTATTGAATCGGTTGGGAATGTAGAAGAGCTTGCTTATTCCTATCGAGCAGAAGATCCTTATATTTTAGAAAAACTAAAAAAGGGTAATATTAGTATTAAAACGTATATGAAAATAAATGCACTCGTGCAGAAAATGCACTGGAAGCATTTCACAACAAAGGATTTAGCGACACAGCTTCAAATGAGCGAAAGAAATGCCCAACGGATCGTAGCTGATTTATGTAATGTAGATTTAGCGAGAATCTGTGGAGAAGAGTTACAGCATACACGTGGTAGACCAATAAAAATGTATCAGCTTGTTTAGAATCTTGCAAAAATGTCCCAAACCATTAAATGGTTTGGGGCTTTTTTTTGCTATTTTTAGAATTAGGCATTTTTTGAGCAACCCAGCTACATCAACGAATTGTACACCTTTTTAGTAAATCAAAGACGATTATCTATTAGAAATTTTCAAAAAAATATTGTCATTTCATAGAACTTTGATTATTATACGAATATATAACGAAAATGTCGGTATATAAAAGGGGTGTTGATTTTACTAGTTATGGCAAGGGGGCAAAGATCATCAAGAACAATAAGAGCAATGAAGCAAACATTGCAATCAAGAAAATGTTTCTGATCAATGGGAGGGATATGAATGACAGCAAATGAAGTAACGAAAAAATCTAGAAATGTCATCCTTGCACTATTATTTTTAGGTTGGTCTTTAGGTAATTTAGATCGCTACATTATGAACTATGCAGTTGTATCGATTACGGGTGATTTGCAACTGGATGCATCTTCTACGGGTATCATTTTAAGCGCTTTCTTTTTAGGCTATGCCATTATGCAAATACCAGGTGGCTGGCTGGCAGATAAATTTGGCGCTAAAAGAATTTTATTGATGGCTGTTATTATGTGGTCTATTTTTACGGGTCTAACAGCGATTGCTTGGTCATTAACAGCGATGATTGTGATTCGATTTTTATTTGGGATTGGCGAGGGTGGATTTCAGCCAGCAAGCTCTAAAATTATTGCCACAATCTTCCCAAAAGAGGAAAGAGGCAGAGCGATGTCCATCATGCTTACTTCTGGTGGCATTGTTTCACTCATCGTGCCGCTGCTAGCAGCTTATTTATTAGGGACGATTGGCTGGCGCATGATGTTTATCATTATTGGAGCTATTGGCGCTATTATTGCCTTTTTATATTGGAAATATATTAAACTTCCACAAAACGAAGCAGAAGATGCTAGTACAGAAAATTCTGCACACAAAGTGAGCTTTAAAGAACTATTGAAAACACCGTTGATGTGGAATTTAATTATTGCTTATTTCTGTATTTATGCCGTGAACTGGGGCTTGGTTTCCTGGATCCCGACTTATCTGCAAAAAAATCGCGGATTGGATCTAATGTCCATTGGCTGGGCACAAACAATTCCTGCCATTACAACGATTATTGGTGTGTACGGTAGTGGATATATCATTGATAAGCTACCAAAAGGAATGGAGAAAGTGTTAGGCTCCATCTCCTGTGCAGTTATTGGTCTTTTATTGTATTTAATGTTTACTGCAAAAACAGTGACGTTATTTATTGGTTATCAAACAGTTGTTTCTATCTTTATTGCGTTTGTCATTACATTACTACCTGTTATTGTACTGAAGAAATTACCCTCTTCTATTACAGGCTCGGCAATGGGGATTGCGAATACAGGGGGGCAATTAGCGGGCTTTGTCACGCCAATGGCGATTGGATTTATGGTCGATGCCTTTAATGGCTCCTTTGATGCAGCCTTTTGGATGTTAATTGGCTTTGCGCTTATCTGTATTGTGTCGCTTGTCACCCTAAATGACCAAAAAGGAATATTGTTGAAAGCATAAAAATTGGAGGGATAAAAATGAGTTTTCATGAAAAAATTTCTGCGTTAATTGAAGCCAAACAAGAGGCAAGTGTAGCATTAAGTGATGCTATTTGGGCTGTGCCTGAGCTTCATTTTCAAGAGAAAAAATCCATGCAATATATGAAAGAGGCGTTAGAGAAAGAGGGCTTTCAAACAGAGGTTGGCGTTGCTGGACTTGAAACGGCGCTTGTTGGGACTTTTGGTTGTGGAAAGCCTGTAATTGCCTTTTTAGGTGAATATGATGCACTTCCCGGTTTGAGTCAAAAAGGTGGGGCGACACAACATGAACCTCTTGAGAATGGTGGAAGCGGACATGGCTGTGGTCATAATTTATTAGGAACAGGTGCATTTGCAGCTGCTGTTGCAGTGAAGGATTACTTAGAGCAAAATCATCAATCAGCAACAATCCGTTTTTATGGCTGTCCTGCAGAGGAAAATGGATCTGGTAAAGCTTATATGGCGAAAGCTGGTCTTTTTGACGATGTGGATATTGCAATCTCTTGGCATCCAGGTACATTTTCAACGGTTATGACTTGTAGCTCTCTAGCAAACTATGCCGCAACTTTTAAGTTTACAGGCAAAAGTGCACATGCAGCAGCCGCACCGCACCTTGGAAGAAGCGCTTTAGATGCTGTTGAGCTTATGAATGTTGGGGTAAATTATTTACGAGAGCATATCATTCCAGAAGCTCGTGTCCATTACGCTATTACGAATTCAGGTGGAACTTCACCAAATGTAGTCCAACCATATGCAGAGGTAACGTACCTGATTAGAGCACCTAAAAAGCAGCAAGTGCAGGAAATTTATCAGCGCGTTGAAAATATTGCTAAGGGTGCTACATTGATGACAGGTACTTCAGTTGAAGTTGATTTTGAAGGTGCTGCTTCAAATCTGATTACAAATAAAACGCTTTATGATGTGATGTATCAACAAATACTTGAAATTGGCATGCCACACTATACAATAGAGGATGAGCAGTATGCACAGGCTATTTTCAATACGTTTACTCCTGAAGTACAAGCCGCCTCATTAATAGGCTTGCGTAAAGAAGACGTCAAACAATTACAGGGAAAAGTGATTGCTGATCACGTTCCAGGCATGCTACCCGAATTTATTATGGGTGGCTCAACAGATGTAGGAGATGTCAGCTGGAATGTACCAACTGTACAATGTACAACGGTATGTATGGCATTAGGAACACCACTACATACATGGCAGGTTGTCTCTCAAGGAGTTATGCCAATCGCGCATAAAGGGATGCTACAGGCGGCTAAAATCATGGCTTGTACGGCTATTGCGGTGCTTAATAATCCAGCCTATATCGAGGAAGCGAAAAAGGAATGGCAGGAACGTCTTGATGGAGAAACATATGTATCATTAATTCCAGAGGGAACACAGCCTCCTAAGCTATAAAAGGCTAGCGACATTGGATGGAGTCTTCATAGGAGAACTATGAAGGCTCTGTTTTTGCCTCATTTTTGAAAGGAGAACACAAACATGTCAATACAACCACATCAGCAGGATCACCTTATGGCACAATGGGTATCGCAGTTTCGCACTGCTGCTAAAGAAGGTCAATGTGCTAGCTATATCCCTGCTTTAGCCAAAAAAGATCCGAACCAATTAGCGATTGCGATAATCGGTTCAAATGGCAGCGAAATCAAAGCAGGAGATACTACAGAACTATTTACACTTCAAAGTGTTTCTAAAGTGATCACATTTATATTAGCCTGTATGGATCGAGGTTTACCTTATGTACTAGAAAGAGTAGATGTGGAACCAACAGGGGATACGTTCAACTCTATTATTCGCTTAGAAAGCCATCAACCAGGGAAACCGTTTAATCCAATGATAAACGCAGGGGCCATTACGGTGTCCTCGATGCTGGCTGGTCATTCACCGCAAGAAAAGGTCATAAAAATTCTACAATTTTTAGAACAAATCATTGGCAAGCAATTAAGTATTAATGAAGAGGTATTTCAATCAGAATGGCAAACCGCCAATCGTAATCGAGCATTGGCCTACTATTTAATGGATTCAGGCTTCCTAGATTGTCCAGTAGAGGCGGCACTTGAGGTGTATTTGAAGCAATGTGCAATTGAAGTCAATGTATCAGATTTAGCGATGATTGGCTTAGTCATTGCCAATGATGGCTACCATCCATTGTTAAAGAAACAGCTATTTCCTAAACAAGTGGCGAAATTAGCGAAGGCCTTGATGGTGACATGCGGTATGTACAATGCTTCAGGGAAGTTTGCAGCCTTTATTGGCCTGCCTGCTAAAAGTGGTGTTTCCGGTGCGATTCTTACAGCTGTTCCAGGTCATGCAGGCTTGAATTCCCCATTTCCTACTGGCTGTGGTATCGGTATTTATGGTCCAGCAATCGATCCAATAGGAAACAGTGTGGCTGGTGTGCAGTTACTAAAGCATTTAGCGACAGAATGGGATATGACTATTTTTTAATGCGTGAAGATGACTTCAGCACTTAGGCTGAGGTCATCTTTTTTTCATATTATAAAGAATGAATAAGGCGATAAACCAAATTGGTGTTAATAGTAGAGCTGTACGTGTAGCCTCAGAAATAAACATTATAAGTAAGAGAAAGGCAAAGAATGCTAGAATTACATAGTTGATAAAAGGTGTCAGTGGTGCTTTAAATTTCGATGCTTCATGTAAGGCACGGTTTTTTCGTTGATAAATAATGTGAGAAATAACGATAATGCTCCACACCCAAATAAAACAAATCGCACTAATCGTCGTCACAATACTAAAGGCATTTTCTGGCATCAGCTTACTTAGCAATGCACCTACTGATACAACAATAGCAGAAATAACGAGTGCATTACTTGGCACGCTGTTTTTGTTGAGCTTGGCAAATGTAGGTGATGCTTGTTTATTTTTTCCAAGATTAAAGAGCATCCGACTTGTTGAAAATAAACCACTGTTACCTGCTGAAGCGGCTGAAGTGAGTACAACAAAGTTTATAATACCCGCAGCAATCGGAATACCAGCCAGTGTAAATACTTGTACAAAAGGACTGCTTGAGGCAGACATTTCATACCATGGATTGATGCATAAAATCACAAACAATGCACCTACATAAAAGAGTAAAATACGAAATGGAATTTTATTAATGGCAGAGGGAATATTTTTTTGAGGATCTGCTGTCTCAGCTGCTGAAACCCCCACTAATTCCACGCCAACAAAAGCAAACACAACCATTTGGAAAGCCATTAAAAAGCCGTACATTCCATTTGGAAATAGACCACCGTGTGCCCAAAGATTTTCCACTGCTACCGTTCCTGAGCTAGTTTGAAAGCCTGTTACAATCATAATCAGTCCGATGAGGATAAGAACCACAATCGTAATCACTTTAATGATGGCAAACCAAAATTCCAATTCACCAAAAAGTTTAACGGTTAATAAATTGAGTAGTAATAACAAGATTAAGCAACCAATGGCTGGCATCCATTGGGGGATATCAAACCAATATTGTGTATAAACCCCCACCGCGATAATGTCCGCCATGGCTGTCATAATCCAACAGAACCAATATGTCCAACCTGTCACATAACCTGCCCAAGGACCTATGTATTCGGATGCAAAATCCGTAAATGATGTATAGCCTGCATTGGATAATAGCAGCTCACCTAATGCACGCATCACAAAAAATAAGGCGGTACCGACAATTAAGTAGGCAAGGATGATAGAAGGGCCTGCAAGGGCAATGGCTTTGCCAGAGCCTAAAAATAAACCCGTCCCAATTGTTCCACCAATGGCAATAAGCTGCACATGGCGATTTTTTAAATCTCGTTTTAATTGTTGCTGTTCCACGTTAATCCCCCTCAAAGATACATAAAAAACTATGACTGGAAAAACAAAAAGAGACTAGTTGTGACACTAGTCTCGGAAAAACGTCAGAATAACAAATACCATTTAGTCACGAATGTTACACGAAATAGATGTACTATTCGTGTGACATCGCTAATAAAAGCTGATATTACTCCTCTGTCCTTTTGCCTGAGATAGTGAACCCTTCGGCGACGCACATGGCGCTCTCTCCAGAACTGCTCCTGCTATAGTTTAATCCATAGCATTCATAGCTTATTAACTTCATAATCAATTATTATTGTAAGATATTATACATCCTATCAGTGCTCGTCCCATTATTCAATAATAAATTCTGACTATTTTCAGAAAAATAGCAGAATAGGACGCAATATGCTAAATCTCTAACGAAAAATAGTATTTTTGAACATACAAAATATTTGATGGGGTGCCATTTAAAATGAGGTGAAAATGAATCAGTGTCGTGGAGGATTTGCATAAAGATAGTGTTGGCGTGATTGATTTTGTAAGGGAGCTCACTACTAACGTGTAAAGGGGGGCTATGGGAGAACCGATTCCTAAGTGACATTAATTCGCTCAAAGAACGGATCATTTACAGTCAGGAATTGTTAGTAAGAATGAGCTATATATTTTGACTCTCGTCGCTATCCTTTTTTCTGTCCAATGCATGATTAGAGACTTGGTGAACAAAAAGCTAGTACTTAATCATTTGCAATAGATATAATATAGTAGAAACTCTGAATTTTTTAAAAAAGAAGCCGTCTCATAGTTCTTTGAGACGGCTTTTGTCATGTAGACATTAATATTTTTTTGCTTTTATTTTACCTGTCCAAGTTTTGAATCCACCTTGAAGTTGGTAAATTTGGTTGTACCCACGTTTTTTAAGAAATAGTGCAGCACGTGAGCTACGGCCTGTATTTTGACAGTATAGATATACTGGTAAATCTGGGCGGATTTCTTTATAACGTTGACGTAGTGTTGTGGAAGGAACATTTCGTGCACCAAGAATATGACCAGCATCAAATTCTTTTTGTTCACGTACATCGATTAGCTGGGCTTTACGATAGCCTTCTATGAATTGCTCTTGTGTTAAGTTGGTTACGGCTTTTTTGAGTCGTAGTGCATTAATACCGATATATGCAATTATGACTACTAAAACGACACCGATTGTGATAAGTATGTCCAAGATTTTCTTACCCCTTTCTATCTTCTCTATTATTATAAAAGATGCGCTAGCGATAGTCCAATGAGTTTGATAAAATTAACTAGGTTGTGGCGAATTCGGCTATATCATTACGAAAGTACATCGTTAGCAACTTACACTGTAGCTAATTTTTGAGAGGTTTGAACCACAGGTGGGGCCTGAGGGATCATTTTATATTTGTAGGAGATGAACATATGACAACTTGGTATTTTCTAAATTCAGGGAAATGTAGTCCTTCTTTTAATATGGCACTAGATGAAGCATTACTTGACTGGCATAGTGAGGGGTTAATTCCACCAGTGATTCGTTTTTACGAGTGGGAGCCTGCGACACTATCGATTGGTTATTTTCAACAGGCTAAAAGAGATATTAATTTAGACGCTGTACGTGAGCAAGGCTTAGGCTTTGTGCGTCGTCCAACGGGTGGACGAGCTGTCTTGCATGAGCATGAACTCACATATAGTGTCATCGTTACGGAAAGCTATCCGGATATGCCAGAGTCTGTGACAGAGGCATACCGTGTATTAAGTGAGGGAATCTTGCAAGGTTTCCATAATCTTGGGATGGATGCTTATTTTAGTGTACCTGATACAGAGGAGAAAAGAGCTGACCTCAAGAGTCCGAAAAGTGCTGTTTGCTTTGATGCGCCAAGTTGGTATGAGCTGGTCGTTGAAGGAAAAAAAATAGCGGGAAGTGCTCAAACACGTCAAAAGGGTGTTATTTTACAGCACGGCGCCATTTTATTAGATTTAGACCAGGAGAAACTATTATCCGTATTTAATTTCTCAAGCGAAGAAGCGAAGAATCGTATGCGCAGAAAGTTACCGGAAAAGGCGGTTGCCATCAACGGTCTTGTTAAAGAACCAGTAACAGTTGAACAATGTGTAACAGCTTTTCGTGATGGGTTTGCAAAATCGTTGCAAATTGAATTAAAACCATTTACACTTTCTGAGGAGCAGTTAGAATATGTTCGTGCATTAGAAGAAAAAAAATATGCAAATGATGAATGGAACTTTAAAAAGTAAAAAATGGTATGAAAAAAATTTTTTAACGTTCGACCCTAGTAATAACAAGTAGTTCGGATTCTATTTAAAAAAGCAAGAGTTGAATTAAAAAACTATATATAGTATCTTTTTTAAAGACATGTACACAATATGTAGTGTTTAACGGCACATGATATTGTGTATTTATTTTGTAATGAAGATAACAAGGGAGGCAAAACGATGGTAATCACAAATCATCAACCCGAAGTAAACAATCAATTTGAACAGTTAAACAAAGATATCGAACAATTCCCACAAGTACACCCAGTAACGCCTGATATGCATATTACGCATAAAGGCGTATCTAGACTTGTTATGATCGATCGCTACTCGTTTAAAGACACAGAAAAGAAAACACTGAAAGCCGGTGACTTTGTTGTTTTAACAGTAAAAGCTGATCCAAAATTCCCTGCACGTGGTTTAGGGACAATTCAAAAGCTGGACATGTCTACAAAAACAGCAGATATTCTGATTGAGGAAGATTACCGCAGTGCATTAGACGATCCGCAAGAGCAAGAAACGGGTGTAATTACGCGTTCAATTGACGTGCTAGAAAAGCCTCTTGAAATTTTTTATGAACAAATCGCAAAACGAAATGCAACAGGCCTTGCCGCTGTTGAAAAAACTCCAGAGAAACGCCAAGAGTGGTTTGAGAAGTTTTATAAGCAATTAGTTTCATTGAAATTTATTCCAGCAGGACGTGTCATTTATGGAGCTGGATCTGAAACAGATGTAACCTTCTTTAACTGTTACGTAATGCCGTTTGTCGCAGATTCACGTGAAGGCATCAGTGATCACCGTAAGCAAGTAATGGAAATTATGAGTCGTGGTGGTGGTGTAGGAACAAATGGTTCAACATTACGTCCACGCAACACGTTAGCACGTGGTGTAAATGGTAAATCATCTGGTTCTGTCTCATGGTTAGATGATATTGCGAAGCTGACTCATCTTGTCGAACAAGGTGGTAGCCGCAGAGGTAAGCATAATCTAGGTGCTTCTGCGTAAACAAACCTCGTGAATTGCTGGGAACTCTTTAACGGAAATATTGTCACTTTAATCGAGGTGGGAAATATGGATGTTTATGATGCGATACAACCACAAACTTGTTTAATATGTGGCTTTACAATAAATCATAATAAACAAGGATGGTTTACGTCTCATTTGAAAAATGAGCATAACTTAACATTAGATAATTATTTAATATCTTATTTTTATCCAATAGAAATGGTGATCTGCCAATATATTTTATGTAATAAAAAGGTTAAACTGAGGCGAGGTATTCCAAATCAATTTTGTAGTAGAAGCTGTCGAGGAAAAGGTGGGCCTTTAACTTGTGTAATTTGTGGAAAACTATTCGATGAAAAACATCGGCAGACTAAAACTTGTAGTAAAGAGTATGCGAGTAGACTTCGATCACAAAATACAGGTAAGTGGCATAATGACATGCCAAATGAACAAAAAAAGTTTCATTTTAAAAATATCATTTCAAAAACAGCTGAAACTAGAAAAATAAATGGAACGCCTTCATGGAATAGCGGTAAGACAGGGGTTTATAGTAAAGAAACCATTGAAAAGATTCGACAAGCTGCATTAAAGCAAATAGAGAGGGAAACGTTTAGAAAAACTAGTATTGAAACAGCTTTAGAGAATTTCTTAGTTGAACAATCAATCACCTACAAATATTCCTTTATATTTGAAGGTGCACAATTTGATTTCTTACTAGTTGGGACAAATATTCTAATTGAATGTGATGGTGATTTTTGGCATGGGAATCCAAAATTTTATTCCTCTTTTTATGAGGTACAAAAGAGAATAAAAGCTAGGGATATCGAAAAAAATCAAATTGCAGCAGCTAATGGATACACTTTACTCCGTTTTTGGGAAGATGAGATAAAAAATGATTTTGAAAATGTTAAAAAACGCATTATAAATGCACTGCTAGCTACAACGTAATCGGAAACGGTAAACGTGAATGCTTGAAAATAGCAGTGGGATAAAGACAATCAGCAGCCAAGCTCCTTTTAAAGGGGAAGGTTCAACGACCATCGAAAGCACGCTAAGTTAGCGGAAGTGAGTAGAGTAGGAGTGAAGCCACTCCGAAGTGCGAGGGCATCTAATTGGATGTAAGATATGGTCTCAACTTCTATGGTGACATAGAGAGTGGGTGTAGCGAACCCGCGTAAGAAATCGGCACAAATGATTATGCTAGCAGATTGGCATCCAGATATTGTGGAATTTATTATTTCTAAAATGCAAAATCCACGTATTCTGCGTTACCTGATCGAAAATACAACGGATGAAACAATCATTCGTCTAGCAAAAGAAAAATTAAACTTCAAGCCACTTTCTATGCAAGAAGAAGCGATGTATCAAGGCATCGTGAACTACAAAAACATTGAAGGCTTAGGTGGATTCGATACAGCGATCATTCGTGAGGCTGAAAATAAATTACGTGATGGTGGCACATACACAGTTCATAACCCAGAGTTTTTAACAGGTGCCAACATTTCCGTGACATTAACGAAGGAATTTATGGAAGCAGTAGAAAAGGACGCTGACTTTGAGCTTCGTTTCCCAGCTGTGGAAGAATATACAAAAGAAGAAATGAACGTGTACAATACGAAATGGCATGAAGTGGGCGATGTTCGCGAATGGGAAAAAATGGGCTATAAAGTCCGCACATACCGTACAATGAAAGCAAAAGAATTATGGAATTTAATAAACGTATGTGCAACATACTCAGCAGAGCCAGGTATTTTCTTCATCGACAACGCGAATGATATGACAAATGCAAAGGCATATGGTCAAAGTGTTGTAGCGACAAATCCGTGTGGTGGACTTCGCCTCACGTTAAAAATTGCGGGATAAAGCGGGAAGGCTGAGATGCTAATCCGAACCGAAGGCTAATGGTAAAGCTTTAGTCAGGGGCAACGCATACCCGGTGATCCTACTTAGTAGACTATAACCCGGGCACGAGACCGCAACATTACACATTCATAAAAATTCAAAATTGCCTAATGTAATTCTTGGGGCTATGAGGATAGAGTATTTAATATAGGATACAAATTTTATAAACCTGATTTTTTCCTTTATAACGATGCCGGCAATCTTATAAAGATTGTAGAGATTTAAGTCTCGCGATAATGAGGCAAAAGAGAAAGCTCTAAAGGCTCTAAATGTTATTAAAACAACTTATGGTATTGATTGCGAATTGATTTCTTATGAAGAATTGCTCGATATGTATAAACTTGTTCCATTTTCACTCACATCAACAATTACAGAATGGATAGAGTCGAATAACACAACAATAACAAAGCTGTATATGGTAAATATAATGGACATTTCAATCAAAAACATACTGACCAAACAAAAAGAAGAATTGGTCAGCATATTAACAAGTTGTGGGAATCCAGTAGTCCAGCAAAAGCCAGAATGATTGAAGGTTTAAGAAAATCTGGCTTGGTACAAAAAGGTAAGCATAAGAAGCCCAGAGAGCAAAGAATTTGCAAAAGTTGTGGGCGCGAATTTGAAGGTATTGTTACTTCATCCAAATTGTTTTGTACTCAAGTGTGCGCTGGAAATTCAAATATAAAAATCGACACACAAGTTTATGTTGAAAATCGAGCAAGTATACATCCAGAAATCAAACAAACTGTCATACAATGGGCAATCGACCATACTGAATTAATAACTACAACACCCTTGAATAAGATAAAATCAACGCTCAATCCTTTAATTGAGCAAATTTATCAAGAATTTGGTGTTAAAGATTTTAGAGTAATTTCAAAAGCAGTCTTTGGTGAAGATAGAGGAAGAAAAGAATTACTAAGGTTTATGAAAAAAATGTGTAATGAAAATGTATGCTGAACTTGCAGGAATTGAACTGTAAGAACTAAAGGATAAAAAGCCTTTAGGATAACAATTATTGGAACAACCACTTGCACCATACTCTGTGTGTAACTTAGCAGCTGTGAACCTTGCACAGTTTGCGAATAAAGAAAATCAATCAGTTGATTACGAAGCACTACGTGAAACAGTTCGTGTGGGTGTTCGCATGCAGGATAACGTTATTGATGCGACTCCTTACTTCCTAGAAGAGAACCGTGTACAAGCCCTTGGTGAGCGTCGTGTTGGTTTAGGGGTTATGGGCTTAGCAGACTTACTTATTTACTGTGAAAAGGAATACGGTTCAGAAGCAGGTAATGCTTTAGTCGATGAAATCTTTAAAACAATTGCGGAAACAGCCTATGAGGCGTCTACAGAGCTTGCAAAGGAACGTGGTAGCTTCCCATTCTTAGTAGGTGCTACTGACGAAGAAACAGCTCGTTTACGTAAAGCCTTTACAGAGACAGGCTTTATGCAAAAAATGCCTGCTCACATCAAAGAACAAATTCTAGCGACTGGTATTCGTAACTCGCACTTACTAACTGTTGCGCCAACGGGTTCGACAGGAACGATGGTAGGCGTAGCGACAGGTCTTGAACCATACTTCTCTTTTACGTACTACCGTTCTGGTCGTTTAGGTAAATTTATTGAGGTCAAGGCTGAAATTGTAAAAGAGTATTTAGATCGTCATCCTGAAGTAAATGAGCAAGAGCTTCCTGAATGGTTTGTCACAGCAATGGAGCTAAAACCAGAAGCACATGCCGATGTTCAATGTATTATTCAAAAATGGATTGATTCATCCATTTCTAAAACAGTGAATGCACCAAAAGGCTATACAGTACAGCAAGTAGAAAAAGTATACGAGCGACTATATAAAGGTGGCGCTAAAGGTGGCACGGTCTATGTGGATGGTAGCCGTGATTCACAAGTTCTTACACTAAAAGCGGAAGAAAATGATATGGATCAATTATCATTTGAAGAAGAATTAGTAGAAGAGCATACAAAACGTCCAGTCGTATTAGTAGACACAATTCAAGCATTAGAGTCTACAACGGTTATCGGCTCAGATGTAGGGAATACATGCCCTGTTTGTCGTAAAGGAACAGTCGAAGAAATGGGTGGCTGTAATACATGTACAAACTGTGGTGCACAGTTAAAATGTGGTCTGTAGATTTGAATTACAGTCACGATGTTTATCAAACAGATACAAAGTTTAAAATAAAGTCGCGACATTTATAAAAATGTTACGAAGCTACGCCCCTTTGGATATTCATATATCTAAAGGGGTGTTTTCATCGTGAAAAGGTTCTTCCGTTAAAGGGCCTTTTATTAGTATCGAGAAATGCTTGTGCATATTTTCTCTTTAGCATTTTCATCCCCAAAATTGAAAAGTAATTATCAAATTATAGCTGCCGAATTTTACTTGCTATAGAAAGAGTGGTTTAGTTTAAGTAGAAAAAGGCTCTACTACATTGCTTGAAGCAAAGCATCTAGATTCTGAAGGGGCAATTAAAAAATTCCTATAAGAAAGGACAAACTTTGATGAAAAAATATTTAAAAGGCTATGCTTTAGGGGCTTTATTAGGTTTATTATTCTTTTTGCCTGTATTTAACCCTGCGTTAAGAGTTAATTTTCAGCAACATTGGGTTGCAATAGTCATCTTTACACCAGCCATTCTCTATATGATATTAAGCTATGCCGAATACAGTGAAATTTCCTTCAAAAAGGAAAATATCATAAAATCGGGATTCTTTTTACTTGGTATAATTTTGAGTATATACGCGATGTATTTTATTTGGAGATTCCCTGAATAAAAGCACGAATTACTCAATTTCTCAGTTATTTAGTACTGAAGTTGGCTAACAATCCTCCGTTAACAGGTGCATTTCTTTCATAAGGAGTGTGTCTTTTTCCATTTAAGGACCAGATTGTGGAATAACACTTTTTTATAAAAAAAAGTCCACTGACCAATTCACAAATTCTTTAAAAATAATATTTATGCCCATTTCAGTCTAATTACCGATAGCATATTAAATGATTATCCTTTATGGTTAATAGGTCGTAAAAGACACTATCAGGAATATCCTGCAAATATTGAAATGATAGGTGGAAAACAATGAATTATCAAGTTTTATTATATTACCATTACACGAAGATTGAAGATCCAGCTGCGTTTTCAGCAACGCACTTAGCAATGTGTAAAGAAATCGGTTTAAAAGGTCGTATTTTAGTAGCCAACGAGGGCATTAACGGTACTGTTTCAGGTACGATTGAGCAGACAGAGCAATACATGGCAAACATGCAAGCTGACTCATTATTTGAAGGTATAGTCTTCAAAATTGATGCAGTAGAAGAGCATACATTCAAAAAAATGCACGTACGCCCACGACCTGAGTTAGTAAACTTAGGCTTAGAAGAAGACGTTAACCCACATGAATTAACAGGTCGCTACCTGTCACCAGAACAATTCCTTGCTGAAATGCAAGATGACAATACAGTAGTATTAGATGTGCGTAACACGTATGAGTACGATGTCGGCCATTTTCGTGGCGCGATTCGACCAGATGTACAAAACTTCCGTGATACACCGGAATGGGTACGTGCAAACCGCGAGCTGTTCGAAGGGAAAAATGTTTTAACCTATTGTACGGGCGGGATTCGCTGTGAGAAGTTTTCGGGCTGGATGAAACGTGAAGGCTTTGGGGATGTTGGTCAATTACATGGCGGTGTTGCAACATACGGAAAAGACCCTGTTGCGAAAGGCCAATTATGGGACGGTCAAATGTACGTATTTGATGAGCGTTTAACGGTGCCAATCAATCAAGTAGAGCATGTGATTATCGGTCGTGATCACTATGACGGTGAACCTTGTGAACGTTACATTAACTGTGCAAACCCTGAATGTAACAAACAAATCATTGCATCTGAAGAAAATGAAGCAAAGCATTTAGGTGGCTGTACAATCGAATGTACAAAGCATGCGCGCAACCGCTACATCGTGCGTCACAATTTAACAGAAGAGCAAGTAGCTCAAGCAATTGAGGCGTTACAAGAATTAGTATGAAAAGCTTTCTAAATTAAATAGCTTCCATAACCTCAACCAACTATTTAGAGGGACCTAAAGCACTCTATGTAAGTGTTCAAACTAGCCATTTCAAAATTGGACTAGTTTGCTTGCTTACATAGGGTGTTTATTCTTTGATGGAGGTTTATTATTAACTGGTACATATATGTTGAAATAATACAATCTAGTACCTTCTGACCCGTAAAAGCTAGACACAAAATCTAGCTTTTATGGGGTGTTTTTATGATCAATAAGAAAATAAAAACCGTACTACGTTATATAAATGGACAAGAAAGCATCCATCATATTGCGCGAGAAGAGGGTGTTAATAAATGAGAATTAAGGACTTAGGTTCGTTTATATGAACATATGGTGTTGAATATTGGCCATTTCGCTCTATGCTATTTTATTTGCTAACACAATCTATCTCGCTGCTTCTCTAAGTGAGGCTTAACCGAAGTAAGATAATGATATTTTTTTGTCTAAATTAGAAGGAAGTCTTTTCCTTTTTATAGAATATTAGTATAAAGGGAAGGTGGGGTTAGTTGGTTGCTGCTTGAAAATTAGCATTAATAGCTGTTATTCAACACCAGTTTTTTAGAATTATAAATTGCTTTTCTACAGCTTTACGCACTTGATCTATAATGATTAGGAGGAAAACAATTTGAAAAAAATACTTTCTTTATTAGTAATGGTTACAATTATGCTTTTTTCTACTCCAGATGTTTTTGCCTCAAACACGATTGAACCTTATGGATTGAAGCCACCAGGTGAAAGCTTTACACCTGGAGAGTGGTTTCTAGGAAATACTCCACCTAATGTTGATTTGAATAAGCCACCTCTTGTTTTCGTTCAAGGGAAAAACGGTAACTCTACAAGTTGGTATGGCAATACAGAATATCACGGTCTTAATGATATGTATACAAAAGCTTATGAAGCAGGGTATCAAACGGTATTTGTTCAATTATACGATTCGGCAGGTAAAGGTTCTTATAGTCAATACGATAATGGAAAATTATTAGCCTCTATGTTAAAAGAAATCAATCAACATTTTCACGGAAAAAAATTAAATATAATTGCCCATAGCAAGGGTGGGCCTGATACCCAAGCAGCATTAGTTCTTCATAATGCTCATCCGTACGTTGGGAGGGTGTTTACTTTAGGATCCCCTCATTATGGATCAGAGTTAGCTGATCTTGCATATAGCTGGTGGGCAGGTTGGCTAGCTACATTACTCGGTGAAAAAGATGATGGAACTTATTCACTTCAAGTTGGGGAAATGGAATATTTTCGCTCACTAATAGACAATCACCCCAATGTTAGCAAGAACAACTATTATACAATGGCTGGTACTAATACAGGACCATTTCTATCGGCACTCTGGATGGGTGGTCTATATCTTTCCGATCCAAATGATGGATTAGTCAAAGAGGCAAGCACTAAATTATCTTACGGAACACATTTATTTACCGATCCCTCACTTGACCATGACAATATTCGAATGGGATCTGCGGTATTTTCAAGATTGGAACAGTATCTACAGTCTGCTTCTACAGATCGTATCATGATGAACCAAGAATACTTTTCTCAATCTGATATGTTTCAAGAGTTGGATGTTTCTCATTATTTTTACGGAGGGAAGTTACAATCGTCAAATGATGTGACACATTCTTTTTATGTGGATACTGCGCTCGATAATGTTAAATTATGGACAGGGTTAACTAGCGATAAGATAGAGTTAGTATCTCCTTCAGAAAAAAAATATACCAACCAAACAATCCAATCATTGGATGAAGCCTCCTTCTTTAATGGCGTAGTACCTCATACATTTACTGGGGTTATTTCTGAGATTGGGGAATGGAAGATAAATATAAGCACGCAGGCAGAAGATAATGCGTTTTTACTGGCAGTTCAACATGGGGGCCCATCTTTGATTAAGGTAAGTATTCCAACAGTATCATTAGAAACGAATAATATCGTGACAATGCAAGCTAATGACCAATTACAAAAACTTACCTTCGATGTACGAGTACTGGATCCAAC
Source organism: Lysinibacillus sp. OF-1 (assembly GCF_028356935.1). Classification (NCBI taxonomy): domain Bacteria; kingdom Bacillati; phylum Bacillota; class Bacilli; order Caryophanales; family Bacillaceae; genus Lysinibacillus; species Lysinibacillus sp. OF-1. The sequence goes on along the minus strand of NZ_CP102798.1, from coordinate 2,865,260 downwards.
AGGGAAAGATATTGCTTCTTCTCTACAGACGCAAAAGGTTAATCAGCAAAACTTTATGGTGAATTTTCCAGAAAATAAAAAGTCAGGTGTATATAATATAACTTTAAATATTTCAGGTGAAACGTTACAAGGTGAGCCATACAAAAGGACTGTTGTTCGTTCTAAGTATATAAAATAAAAAACTTGAAAACATATCTTTAGCAACGGCTGGATGCCAAATTGATAATCAGACAGTTAAAAAGTTATTAATGAGTTACTTGTTTAAATAAAGATGAAAATACCATGTTGGCAATCAGCATGGTATTTTTTATTTTCATTTAAATACGATGGATGTTGAAGGAGTATACGACATACTGTGGAATTAACATAGAGTACGAAAAAAATATTTTATTTAACGGATGCAGGTTTGTCTCTATGATACGGTATAGATTATAGTACGTGTGAAAGCTTCTGATACATGGCTCTTATCAATCTATGTGCGTGATGAAACTTAAAGGGGAGAAAAAAATGACTGTAGAAATTTTTAGCGGAGATCGTTCTGAAGAAAGTGTTCAATTTGAAAAATGGCTATTTGCGCAAAGTAATAAAAAGAGTTTTTCTAGTATTGAAAATGCTAAACAGTTTATTGAGCAGAGGGGAACTGAAAATAGTCAGCTTTATGTTATAGGGGAAGATGTTCAATTTATAAGTGATATGGAGGAGCAAACCTTTGAGGCTATGCAGGTCTTCACTTTAAATGACCAAAAGTCCTTGAAGCAAAAAGTTATTCTCTATATACATGGTGGTGCTTGGACGAATCAGCCTTTAAGTTTACATTGGTTATTCATGGATAAGATGGCACAATCGTTAAATGCAAAAGTTATTGCGCCCATTTATCCGAAAGTACCTCATTTTAACCATCATGACACCTTCCAAAAAATGCTCAATTTCTATAAAGAAATTTTAAAAACGGTTGAAAGTTCTAATCAATTGACCATTATCGGAGATTCGGCAGGTGGAAATATAGCACTTGGTCTGGTCCAACTTTTGAAGCAGAACCATCTACCTCAACCCCAAGATATTATTTTACTATCAGCATGTGTTGATATGAGTTTAGAAAATCCTCAGATACTTGAATATGAAGAAAAGGACCCAATGTTAGCTAGTGAAGGAATGGAAGTCATTACAAAGATATGGGCTGCTGATAAAGATCTAAAGGACCCATTGATTAGTCCTATTTACGGTGATTTTCAAGGACTTGGGAAGATTACTCATTTTATTGGAACACATGAAAGTTTATATCCAGATGCCATAAAATTTGATGAACAACTAACCGAACAAGGCATTGACATCACTACCTTTGTTTATCCTCAAATGAATCATGTGTTTGTTGTGATGCCTATCCCTGAAGCTCTAGATGCTCAACAGAAAATTATAAATATAATTCATAGTAGAGTGTTGAAATAGGCGAGTTAACACTAAAGGAATAGGTGCGGAAGAATCCTATAAAAAAGCGTGTTTTGATTATCATTCAAAACACGCTTTTTATATTCCTTATTTTGGAATTTAACTTTATTTCACAGTGCAGATAGATACGATAGAGGTGGAACTATTAAATGGAGGTGGATGCTTTTCTTCACAAACTGACTACATTTTTCAAAATTAGCGTGTGGTGTCTTTTCTAATTATAGCCCTCACTATGTCTCCTGATCGTTCTTCATAAGAATTCCTGTATTGTTTAAACGAAAACTAAATTGTAAAGTCAACTTGACATATGAAATGGTGTAAAGTAAACTTTACTTATTAAAAAAATGTACAGTTTACTTTACATTTAACGAGGAGGCTTTATGAAAAATAGAATTCGTGAATTTCGGAAATCGAAAAAGATTACGCAGGAGGAGTTGTCTAAAGTAGTTGGCGTCTCGCGACAATCAATCATTGCAATTGAATCGGAGAAATTCAATCCATCTTTAGAACTCGCCTACAATATTTCAAAAGCTTTCAATTGCACAATTGAAGAAGTGTTTATATTCGAAGAGGAGGGGATGGAGTGATGGAGATTTCTATCGGGGGAATCATCGGGTTGTATGGAGGAATGACTTGTGGAATTTTAGGCTGGTGGTTAGGACGGAGTAAGGCGAAGAAAAACAGAGGTTTAGATGAGCTACACGACTATATTTGGCAAAAAGCGAAATCCTATTCGTGGTATGTGACATTAGCGGCGATTTATATTTTCTTTACACTCATTGTATTTGGCATTGAATTGAATGCAGCAATGGTTTTAGGTAGTATTCTTTTAGTGCACTTAGGGAGTTGGGGGATAATTGGGGGAGTTTTGACCATCAACATGTTTAGTCCCATCCCGTTTCAGCTTTCTCGAGTGAAGCTGGGCATAGGTATTATTGCTGCGTCCATTCTTATTTTTACAAGCATCTCCATCATGACGAATAATTGGCTGTTTTTAGTTTTCAGTATCTTACCAAATTTAATAGGGCTGTTTACTGCACTTATTTATACTAAATAGAGCAATAATATAAAACAGGCAGCCTCAACACTTGTTGGGACTGCCTGTTCTATTATTCATGGTTCAATGTTGCAGCAATTTCAGGTTGCTGCTCTACTTGACGTAGCATATTAAAGGAAGCAATTGCTACTTCTACTTGATCGTCCTTTGGTTCACGAGTTGTCAGTAATTGAAGCCATAAGCCAGGGTAGCCAAGGAAACGCAACACTGGGATATTGCGGCAAGCATTTGTCGCTTGTAATACTTCAAATGAAATACCGAGTACAACAGGAATTAATAGAATCCGATCTAAAATACGAAGCCACAGTGGGTCAGTTGGTACAAAGAAATATAAAAACATGCCGACAAACACTGTGAACAGAATGAAGCTACTGCCACAACGATAGTGCAGACGTGATTGAGCTTGAACGTTTTTTACTGTGATGTCTAAGCCAGCCTCATAACAGTTAATGACTTTATGCTCGGCACCATGATACTGAAATACTCGCTTAATCAGAGGGGTTAATGAGATAAAGTATAAGTAGGCTAGCAGTAAAAGGAGTTTAATACCACTCTCTAGTAGAATTTGTCCCGTTTTCCCTTCAATCCATTTTGAGAAAAAATCTGCTATAAAAACAGGAATTAATGTAAAGGCAAATTTTCCGAATAAAAAGGAAAGAATACCTACTACAGCAACTCCAAGTATCATCTGAAGTTTGGAACCTTCTTCTTTATGATCTTCTTCTTCGCCAGGTGTCACATCATAACGATCCCCTGCAAATTGCATGTGACGAGAGCCTAAGCCAGCCGACTCAATGAGCGCTACAACGCCTCGTACAAATGGAATTTTTTTGAGCTTTTGTAAAATAGGCTTTTGAACTTTTTTAAAATGATAATAATCAATGGAATCATCGTTACGACGAATGGCTGTAACAGTATGTTCCTTTCCTCCGAACATCACACCTTCTAATTGTGCTTGTCCCCCGTATACAGGTGAATTGCTCAAGGCTAACACCACTCTCTTTATATATTTCAACTGTACCATTGTACTAAATTTAGTGAAAAACCTCTACAGTTACGCATAGTAAATTTTCTATATGGCTACACTAATCGTACATTTCAGGAAAACATTAGTGTGCAAAAAGGAGGTTAGATGATGAAAGTAGCGACGATTACCGCACTTGTAAATGCGCTTGTTTTAGCGCTGTGCTTAAAGGGTTTACATTATTTCCATCTTATTAAATGGCATCCGATTGGGTTTTATAAAAAGTGGAATTGGTTTGAAGATAGCTCTAAATTATTTCAATGGACCTTCTTTATCTTTCTGCTGTTTATCATCGGCTTATTTTTATATATGACCATGCGCTATGTCTATATCATTCCAGCTTTCTTTTCATCACTGCTGCTAGGTCTTCTTGTGACTATTACATTGGAGTGGATTGCTTTAGATCTACCATTACAACTGACGTCCTTTAAAAAACTGTCCATTCCATTTATAGTGATTGTTGTCTGTCTATTACGTTTCTTGTTGGAAACGGCCAATTTTCATCAGAAGGAGCATACAGCACAAAAAGGCAGTTAATGGTACAAAATATCCCCTTTGTTTGAGGGGATATTTATGAAACCATCAATTGAAATTAGTTGCTGAATGCACGGTGTATGATAAAATAAATGGCAAGTACATAGAAAGAGGCGAATAGAAGCGTGAAGTTATTATGTTTGAATGGACCGAACTTAAATCGACTTGGCAAACGAGAGCCACATATTTATGGATATGAAACATTGGATGATGTTAGAGAAAATGTTCGAAATCTTGCGGCTTCTTTAGGTGCTACGGTTGAATTTCGTCAATCCAATCACGAAGGGGTACTAGTAGATTGGGTGCATGAAGCAGAGGACGAAAAATATGATGGTATTATCTTTAATCCCGGTGCGTATACCCATACGAGCATCGCGTTACATGATGCGATTGCAGGAATTTCTGTGCCGGTTATCGAAGTACATATTTCCAATATCCACAAACGTGAGGCTTTCCGTCATCATTCTTATCTTGCTCCGGCCTGCCTTGGTCAAATTTGTGGACTAGGTACGAAAGGCTATGAACTGGCACTACGTACATTTATCGAGAGGGAGAATTGATTATGTTGAAATTACAAAAGCTACGTAAAGCACTTCAAGAACAAAGCATCGATGGCATTTTAATCACAAATGGGTATAACCGACGTTATATGACTGGTTTTACAGGGACAGCAGGCGTAGCAATTGTGTCTCAAAATGATGCTGTGTTTATTACAGATTTCCGTTATACAGAGCAGGCTGCTGCACAAATTCAGGACTTCCGCATTGTCAAACATGAAGCAACAATCATTGAAGAAATTGCTACACAAGTAAGCAATATGGGCATCAAATTATTGGGCTTTGAGAGAGATACTGTAAGTTATGGCACATATGAACTGTATAAATCAAACATTCAAGCAGATTTAGTGCCGATTTCTGGGCTAATTGAAAAAATTCGCTTGATTAAGACGGAACAAGAGATTAATATTATTAAGGCTGCGTGTGAAATTGCAGATCACGCATTTACACATATTTTAGGCTTCATCAAGCCTGGTAAAACAGAGCTTGAGGTTTCGAATGAATTAGAATTTTTCATGCGTAAACAAGGAGCAACTCAGTCTTCATTTGACATAATTGTTGCGTCTGGTCTTCGTTCAGCATTACCACATGGCGTTGCAACGAATAAAGTGATTGAAAAAGGCGACTTTGTTACTTTAGACTTTGGTGCGCTATATAATGGCTATATTTCGGATATCACACGTACTGTGGCTGTTGGAGAACCATCTGAAAAATTAGTAGATATGTACAATGCAGTCCTTGCTTCTCAACTGTTAGCACTTGAAAAAGTGGGTCCTGGATTAACAGGTATTCAAGCGGATGCGATTGCACGTGACTACTTAAAAGAAAAAGGATATGGCGACGCATTTGGTCATTCTTTAGGACATGGTATTGGTCTTGAAGTACATGAAGGCCCTGGCTTATCGATGCGTTCAGAGACAGTGCTAGAGCCAGGTATGGCCGTGACGATTGAACCTGGTGTTTACTTACCAGGAATCGGTGGTGTCCGTATCGAGGATGATATTTTAATCACTGAAACGGGTAATGAACTACTAACACATTCGTCAAAAGAACTCATTATTTTATAAACTTTGGAGGAACACAAATGATTTCAGTAAACGATTTCCGTACAGGTCTAACAATTATTGTTGATGGCCAATTATACCGCGTGTTAGATTTCCAACACGTTAAACCAGGTAAAGGTGCTGCGTTCGTGCGTTCTAAATTACGTAACCTACGTAACGGCTCAGTGAATGAAAAAACATTCCGTGCTGGTGAAAAAGTAGAGAAAGCACAAATTGATAACCGTAAAATGCAATACCTATATGCACAAGGCGACGAGCATGTATTCATGGACTTAGAATCTTACGAGCAAACTGAACTTGCTTCAGCTGCTATTGAATATGAATTAAAATTCCTAAAAGAAAATATGGAAGTGCATATTCAATCTTACCAAGGTGAAATGTTAGGTATTGAATTACCAAATACTGTTCAATTAGAAGTTACAGAAACAGAACCAGGGATCAAAGGAGATACAGCTTCAGGCGGTACAAAACCTGCTACACTTGAAACAGGTCTAATCGTACAAGTACCTTTCTTCGTTAACCAAGGTGATGTTTTAATCGTTAACACAGAAGAAGGCTCTTACGTTTCTCGTGCTTAATAATTAATAATAGCCAACCTACTCTTTAAAAAAAGGGTAGGTTTTTATTTTTTTCTTATACATATCCTACCAAACATTTCATTTAATGTGATAATAGATAGAAGCACGTACTCTTTTTTACTAAGAGTCCATCAAGATTCTATCATCAGATAGATGGTCATTGCTGGGAGAATTGTTTACAATAATCGTAAGGAGTGAAAGGTATGCTACAAACATTTGATATGACATATCCCATTATTCAAGCACCAATGGCAGGCGTGACATCCCCAAAATTTGTGGCGGCTTGCGCTGAGGCTGGGCTATTAGGCTCAATAGGAGCGGGCTACTTAGATGGTGCACAAACAAAGCAATTTATTCAGGAAGTAAAGAAGTTAACAGCAAAGCCCTTTGCGGTCAATCTGTTTGTTCAAGAAGAACCAAAAATTGATATCGAGGTTTTACAACAAGCCCGTATGGCACTACAACCTTTTTACGATGAACTAGGATTATCACCTGTACAAAGTGTTGTTTCGAAGGAAGTGTTTGCAGGTCAAATTCAGGCGGTGATCGAGGAACAGGTAGCAATTTGTTCATTTACATTTGGGTTGCCCTCTCCAGAGGTTCTGCAGCAATTAAAAGACAATGGTATTTATACGGTTGGTACCGCTACGACAGTAGAGGAAGCTATACTAGTAGAACAAGCAGGAATGGATGCAGTTGTACTACAAGGAGGAGAGGCTGGCGGTCATCGAGGCTCCTTTTCGGCCCCACTGCAATTAATACCGTTATATGATTTACTACAACAAGTAGCTGGACAAATTGCGATTCCTATTATCGCAGCAGGTGGACTTGTGACGAAAGAGGATATTCAAAGGGCGTTAAAGGGCGGGGCACAGGCTGTTCAAATTGGTACAGCGTTACTAGTGGCAGATGAATGCGAAATTTCGCCACTTTATAAAAATGCTGTGTTAGCTTCGAAAGAACAGCAAACAACGATTACGCTCGCCTTTACGGGTAAACCAGCAAGAGGCTTAATGAATGATTTTACAAAACGTATGAAAGATGCGATAGTAGCTCCTTATCCATTACAAAACTATTTAACGACTACCATTCGTAAAGAAAGTGCCGAGCAAGGTAATGCGGAATATTTATCGATGTGGATGGGCGAAAAGAGTTATCTCGTACAGCAAACTGGCACTGTCAGAAGCATTGTAGAAAAGCTTCTATAAATTTTATCAATAAAGATCTCTATACATATGTATAGAGGTCTTTTTTTTGGTAGAGCGACATATATTGCTGTACACGAGGGGGCGTAGGAATGGAATTACAAGACGTATTAAGAGTTGCTGGAGTGGGACTAGTCGTTGCGCTTCTTCATGTTTTCTTTGATCAAACAGGGAAGAAGGAGTTTTCATTTTTCCTCTTTTTCATTGCCTACTTATATATGACAGCAGAATTACTTCGATTTTTACGTCTATTTTTTAATGAGATTTTAACATTCTTCCAATGGCTTACATCTTCCGGGTAATGTAAATGGAAATTGTGATTGTTGCTGTTGTCATGCTGCTTTTATTATTGCTGATAAAAGAAGTTATACAGCCACTCCATGCGCTAATAAGTGTGATGTTTTCGTTCTTGCTTTTTGGCATGTTGTTCTCGACACTTTTAATGCCTTTCGTCAAACAGCTGTTAGAAACACTTGCCTTTTTACCTTATGCGAAAGCTATTTTAATCAGTGCAAGTATGTTCTATGTCGGGCAGTGGATGTCTTTACTGCTGGCAGAACATAATTATAAGGTGCTCGGGAACATCGTTTTTGCTGCAGTAAAAATCGTGATTTTGTTGTATTGGTTCAAAGAATTTTTGGCTGTTTTACAGGAGGTGTCGGCCATTTTAAAAAGGCTAAACTAAGGAGCGAAGCCATTGCAGGAGCAAATACTATCGTTTTTAATCGACCCATTCTTTCTCTTGCTAAAGATGACGCTCATGCTTTGCAGCTACGTCATCATTGTTTTGATTGTGAACATGGTATTACCAGAATTTGAAAAAGGGACAAGGATACTCTTTTTTCTGATTGTTTTAGCAACGATTGGTCCAGTTGTAGTTAAGTCTTTTACATTAATTGATGAGATTGCACAAGGACTAGCCCATCTATTTACAGCATTTTATCCCATTTTAACTTCAAGCTTTCTTCTATCAAGTAGTATTACAGCGATTGCTTCCTGGCAGCCTTTTTTACTGTTTTTTGTACAAGTCCTGACCATTATTAGTAGTAAGTGGCTTATTCCAGGTGTGCTTTTAGCCATTGTCTTTGATGTGTGCAGTGTCATAGTCAAGGAAATTTCTTTTACACGAATCGCTGAGTTGATTCGTTTTACGATTATGAGTATCGTTTCTGCCTCCGTTATTTGCTATATTCTGTTGATGACTGCAGGCGGTGTGGCAGCATTTAGTGTCAATGCTGCTGTAGCGGAACCCGTCAAAAAATTAATTGAGGAAAATATTCCAGTTGTTGGGTCTTTTATTGTAGACAGCTTTTCAATGTTTCAGCATATGACACAATTTACATCTTCACTTACTAGTATTAGTGCCTTTATCGCCGTCATTACAGTGTCCTTTATCCCAACTGTACAGCTCGTTGTCAGTGCTTATTCATTAAAATTGTTGGCGGCTATTTTAGAACCAATCGCCTTTGATGATATTTGTAGACTACTAGAACAAATTAGTAAATCGCTATTTACATTATGTGCTGTATCATTTCTCATTGCTTTTTCATTTATGTTTTCTTGTTTTTTCCTCATTGTATTCGTACAAGTGATGGCAGGGGGGAGATAGATTGATTCTTTTATTGGCATTGCTCTTTGTATGTCAGATATTTGTGTTTCTAACGGATGATAAGGAAATAATTTCACTAACAAAATTGGTCATCACGTTAGTATTTTTGCAATTGCTATTAAAGATTCCATTTATCAATTCATAGGAAGAAACAAGCGTACATACACTTGAAAAAGAGAAGATGAAGGGAGGCAATGTACAAGTGATGTGGAAAAGACACGAAAAAAAACAACGTCATTGATGGTTTTAATTTTGATAGCTGCCTCCATGGGAATATTCATCATTTTACCTATGTATCAGACGAATTCAACAAGCGACAAAGGTTCACCACTCACCAATGAAGAAAAACTTGAACAAACTTTGAAGTCAATGCAAGGTGTTGGGGAGGTTAAAGTCTATTTTTATTATGGAGAGATGACAAATGACCAAGAGGCCAATAAACTATTCAGCCAATATTTTCGAGGGACAGAGCAAAGCGCGAAAAACGTAACAGGAATGCTAGTTGTTTCAGAAGGTGCATCCGATATCTTTGTGAAAAATGAAATTCGTGCAGTCGTCAGTCAAGTGATGCAGTTACCGATTCATCGAATCATAATCGTTCCGATGGAAAATAAGGAGGAAAAGTAAATGCGCGTACGTAGAAGAACAGTTTGGTTTATGACATTATTAAGTTTAGTAGCAGTCATTTCAGTGTATTATTTGGTTGATCCAGCAAAACAGTTCAATGGTCTAACTATTTTTACAGATGATACACTACAACAGACAGCTGTCACAGGCGTTACTGATAAAGAAGCGACAAATGATATCACACAAGAAGTATCTTCACCGAGTCACTTATTTGAAGAAATGCGTATGCAGGTAAGTGATGAGAGAAGTCAGCTACGTGAACAGTTAACGCAAAAAATTGCTGCAGAGGAATCCTCTGCTGAAGAAAAAAATGAGGCATTTAATGAAATGGATGGTCTGATTAAACGTGAATCAGCCGAAGCAATGCTTGAAATGCTTGTTAAATCATTAGGTTATTCAGATGCGTTTGTTCGCGCTGAAGGGGAAAAAGTTTCTGTTACAGTGATGGCTGAAGAATTGTCAAAAGCACAAGCAAACGAAATTATTTACTTGGTGAAAACAGAGATGGAAGGCGCAAATGATGTGCAAGTAAAGTTTAGTGCAAATAATTATTAAAAAATATAGAAAAAAATAAATATTTAGTTAATTTGAAAATAGTTGTTATATATCAGCGTTATGAAAAGGCTTTCGTTTAGTAAAGGAAAGCCTTTTATTTTGTTCATATTTACTTAATTTTCATTTAACTATTTCAAATTGATACGAAAAAATATAGAATAGTTATTGTAGTAGATTTTATTTCATAAGGAGAGTTAGAAATGTTCAAAATTCAAGAAATTCGTGAAATTATTAAATTAGTAGATTCTTCTTCAATTGACGAGTTTGTGTACGAAGTAGATGGCGCAAAAGTAAAACTAAAAAAGAATAATGTTATTGTTACAGAAACTGTAGCACCTAAAAAAGAAGTAGTAGCCCCTGTTGTACAACAATCTGCACCAGCAGAAGCTCCAGCAGTAACACCTGCACCAGCTAAAGTGGAAGAAGCTCCAGCTGCAGCTACATCAGCAACTAACGACCCTTCGTTACATAAAATTGTATCTCCGATGGTCGGTACTTTCTATCAAGCACCAAACCCAGATTCACCAGTTTACGTAAAACCAGGTGATAAAGTAGGAAATGAAACAATCGTATGTATCGTAGAAGCAATGAAATTATTCAACGAAATCGAAGCAGAAGTGCAAGGGGAAATCGTTGAAGTTCTTGTGAAAGATGGCGACTTAGTAGAATATGGCCAACCACTATTCCTTGTAAAAGCTGAGTAAGGAGTGCAAAACAAATGAAAAAAGTTTTAATTGCAAACCGCGGCGAAATCGCTGTGCGTATTATTCGTGCTTGTAAAGAGTTAGGCATTCAATCAGTTGCTGTCTACTCTGAAGCAGATGCGGACGCATTACATGTGAAATTAGCAGATGAAGCTTATTGCATCGGACCAAAGCTATCAAAAGATTCTTATCTTAGCTTCCCAGCGCTGCTTAGTGTTGCCGAAAAAACAGGTGCAGACGGTATCCACCCAGGATATGGCTTCGTATCGGAAAACGCTGATTTTGCTGAAGCTTGTGAAAACGCTGGCATTAAATTTATCGGTCCATCCTCTGATTCAATTAAAATTATGGGTATCAAGGACGTTGCACGTACAACAATGGAAGCTGCAGGCGTTCCACTTGTTCCTGGCACTGGTATTGTGCCAGATATCGAAACAGGTAAAGAATGGGCTGCTCAAATTGGTTATCCTGTCATCATCAAAGCAACTGCTGGTGGTGGTGGTAAAGGAATCCGTGTAGCTCGTACAGAAGAAGACCTTGTGAAAGGTATTGATATTACGCAAAAAGAGGCAGCTGCTGCATTCGGCAACCCTGGCGTATATTTAGAGAAATTCATCGAGTATTTCCGTCACTGTGAAATCCAAGTTTTAGCGGATGGCTATGGCAATGTAGTGCATTTAGGCGAACGTGACTGTACCGTTCAACGTCGTATGCAGAAACTAGTCGAGGAAGCTCCATCTCCAGCACTATCTTCTGAGCGTCGTGCTGAAATGGGTGCTGCGGCAGTAAAAGCGGCACAAGCATGTAACTACGAAGGTGCCGGTACAATCGAATTCATTTATGATTATCAAGAAGACAAGTTCTACTTCATGGAAATGAATACTCGTATTCAAGTGGAGCACCCAGTTACAGAAATGATTTCTGGTGTAGATCTTGTACAACAACAATTAAAAATCGCATCTGGTGAGAAGCTTCCATTCACACAAGATGATATTCAATTAAATGGTTGGGCTATTGAATGCCGTATTAACGCAGAAAATGCCTATAAAAACTTCATGCCATCAGCAGGAACGGTAGATACGTATGTAACGCCAGGCGGCTATGGTGTACGTATTGATTCTGCTGTCTATGCAGGCTATACAATCCCACCATATTATGATTCAATGGTAGCAAAACTCATTGTTCATGCGGATACACGTGAAGAAGCGATTGCGAAAATGAACCGCGCGCTAAGTGAATTCGAAGTATCTGGTCCTGGGATCAATACAACCATCCCATTCCACCAAGCACTAATGAACAATGACGTTTTCAAATCAGCACAATTCAATACGAAGTTCCTTGAAGAGAATGATGTATTGGGTGTAGCAGAAAAAGCAAAGTAAGCGTTCGCAATTTTAAAACCTTCTAACTTTTATTAGTTAGGAGGTTTTTTATTTGGCTAAAAAAGGTCAGCGTACAGGGATTTTTGATTTAGAAGATGTAACAGAAGCTATACAGCTACCAAGTTTTGAGGGTACGTTTAAAGAGAAAGATACGATACTGATTACTCCACCAAAGCTAATGATTGATGTAGCCGAATTACACGAGGGTAAGAAAGGTGTGGAAATTAATAGTGCTTTGTTAATTGTGAAAGAGCAGATGCGTCTGTGCGTTCGTAAAGCGACGATCAGTGAATATATTTATACTTTTAAACGTTTAGTAGATGCAATGAAAATTGAATATGTAGATGACATTAAATTGGAGTCTATATTTGGTTGGCTTGCGAGCTTAGGGATATTTCAGATGTATCGAAACAAAGCCGTCTACGTGTCATTAAAGCTGTTTTAAATCGGCTTTACGATAACGGATGTATAGAGAGAAACTTTTGGAAAGACGTTCGTATACGTGTTGATACCAAGATTAAACTTCCTGCTGACGAGAAGCAATTGTCAATTTTATTGTCATTACTTGATATGACGAATTTCATTCAGTTTCGTGATGCGGTAGCTATACTGACTATATACAAGACGGGCATTCGAATGAATACGTTAATACAGCTAGAAGAGAAACATATTAACTTTAAGACTAACTCATCGCTACTGACAGGTGACATTATGAAGAACCAGGATGTGATGTATTGAAATTGCCTTTCGATGAGGAATTAGCACTGTATTTGAAACGTTTGATAACTCAAAATAATATTATTCGTAAACATTATAAGAAACGAAATGAAGTTGTGTTTTTAAGTAAGTTTGGTGATTCTCTAGATGTTGAATAATTACTAAGAGGCTTTCTTACTATGCTAAGAAATACAAGTTAAACAATATCAGTGCTCATGCTATTAGAAGGTTGTATGCAATTAACTTAAGGAAGAAGGGGGCGGATGTTGTTTTAATTAGTAAGGCGCTTTCTCATAAATCATTATCAACCACAACGAGATACTTAGGGATAAGCTCTGATGATGTATTGAAGGGACTGAGGGATTACTTGTAGACTTACTACGGGTTATCCATGTAATCGAATCAAATTTAGGGGAGTACCTTTTCGCAATTCATTTAATAGTTAGTAATTATTTGTATGAGTTTAAAGGACTATTAATAGTATAAAAATAGACGGTTATAAGTTCTAAAGAACTATAAAAATGTTTGAGTGTTGTAATTTGTGTGATATAATTACTTTAATAACATTCTTATTTGATAAATGAATAAAAATAAAAATATCAACTAAGAGGAGAATGACAAATAAACCCTAATATAAGTGCAGGTTTTAACTTGCACTTATATTTTATTAATGGATAGTTTTGTCACATTTCTAAAACACAATATATTAATAAATTAATTGTATTTTTGAAATGTGACAAAGTGATTTAGTGAAGATATTTTCGCTTTCGAAGAGCAAGAGTGGAGTAACGAACTTGTTCGCTGCTTCATGATGCTTCTGGAAACCGATTGATGAATTACAATAGTGTTGCATTTGCAGTGACGAAGTGAAGCGTAGGCACTAAGTCAAGGCAATACTGTTTAATTCGTCAATCGGAATAAACAATGAAAGGATAGTGGCAACAGGAGTTTGCAAAAGAATTATTATGATATTAAAGAAGAAGCAATTAAGCTGTCAATAGAACTAGGGGAAAGTGGTTCTGAGTTTGATAGTGCTTCTTGGAAAAATCGTGGGTGTCTAAAGCCTGATAACACGCTGAAGTCATTAATAAGTACGTTAGAGCGTTACTTTGAAGAAGTGAAATCTAACGGGCATAGGGGGAAAAAACGCAGATATACATTAATTGGGCTTAGGGATACACCATTACCAAAAATAGATAATCGTAATGGACGCAAAATGGAAGAGGAAGCTATTTTATTGCCTTACGTGATTAAGCAATTGAATGAATTAGCTTCATGTGGAAAGTATGAGACTACCTATAAAGAGTTAGCAAAACAAAAATTCTTTTTAACAGAAAATAGTCAACAGAAACTTGTTTTCGTAAATGAGCTTTTTTCCACACTAAAAGATACAATTATTCCAAAGGAGAAGGTAAGGGGAATTGCTAACAAACTTTGGGAATCGTATTAATTAAATCTTGTCAGCACTCTTAAAAATCTTTTGGATTCTTTGAAAAAACAAAAGTATATCTCAATAACTTCAATATACAAAGCTAGATATGTTTCCGTAGGTAAAGAGAAAGATTATCCTTACTATACTTTAAGTCCCTTGGAAATAAAGGAGTTAAAAAGTCTAGAGGAGCAGGTAGTACAATCCTATGGAATGGAGTATAAAGCTTATCAAAAGTATTTTGTCTTATATCATGTACCTGATTAAATCTTAGCAGTTAGAGAAGAAGTTTCTGAAGCTGTTAAGGAAAAGTTAGGAATTGAGCGGTATTATAAAGCAATTGAGATTGAAATTCTTGGTGATTTCATTTCATGTGAGTCTCAAAGCGATAGTGAGATAGCAAGAGCATGTTTAGAGCGTTTCTCAAGGCTGTTAATCGATAAAGTGAAGAAACCGACTTATGAAAATGGACTTTCTTATGATAAAAAATTTCATTATCTAGCTCATTTGGTCTTTATGAAGGTAATGAATCCAACTATTGAGTATGATGAACTTTTAAACGATGAATGGAGTAAAGTTAATTCAAAGGTATCAGAGCTTAAGGAATATTATAAGGATTATCCTGATGAATACACACTTTTAGTAGCCGAGCATGAGGCTACTAAAAGTGCTAACCTAACAGATGAAGAATACGAAGCAATGGTTCGAAGAGCTTTTATTAGTGAGCTAATTCCTTCAGGTTTTGGTAACCATGGACAGGTAGAGTTTAATCAAGAACAGTTGGCACATCATTAATTGGTGTACTTTTTCTGTTGCCAACTTCTCAGAACTGCTCTTAGACGATTCGAGAAACAGCTAGATGGATACTTGGTTACATAGATTGCTTTAAGGTCGTTCGTCTTCTAGTAGCTAAATGATTTCGCATAGTTTTATACCGAAATATTCTGATGAACTTAGGTTATCGATATTAAAGATGGAACTATTTTGATATTTTAATACTTATATGGCAATAAGTGTAGTAAAATAGTCTTGTAGTCCATAGTATTAGTTTTGGGGGAATTAAATTGCGGAAAAACAAAGTAAATGTTGTGAAAGTAAGTAATCAATACAAAAAGCTTATAATGTTAACATTATGCCTATTAACTCTTGTTGGTTGTACTAATGAAGAAACTAAAAAAAAGTTAGAAGAAAATGAAGAATTAATTGAAACTAAGCAAACAGAAGAAATTTCAGTCGAAGACCAAAAGCGTCAAGAAAAAGCTGAAACAGTAGAAAAAAGCATTGTTAAGCTTATCGAAGAAGAAAATTACTTAGATGCAATTACTCATTATAAAAATACGTTTATTCAAACTGCTGATAGTGAAATCAAACCAACAGAAAAAACAATTGAACTATATAATCTTGCTGTTCAAAAATATTTTGAAAAAGCCGAAACGTTCGATTATTACGATTACATCCTTTTATCTTTAGATATGGAAAAGTTAAATGAAAATGTTACATCACTTATATATCAAAAGTTCTCAACAGATATAGAAGAAATTGAAGCATTTATACAAAAAGGGAAAGATGAAACTCGTGAAAGAATTGCAAACTATAAAGCTGAACGTGCTGAGCGAGAAGCAAAAGAACAAGCTAAGAGAATTGAAGAAAGCAAAAATCGAGTATACATAGGAATGACAAAAGAGCAGGTACTTGCTACAAATTGGGGTGAACCCGATGATATTAACAGAACAATTACTTCATATGGAACATCGGAACAATGGGTGTATTCAGCTTACGGGAAATATTTATATTTTGAAGATGGAATATTGGTGACAATACAAGATTGAGGTTTGGGAATTAGCATAGTATTAAAATGATTTGAAGGTAGAGCAAACAGCTCTATCTTTTTTATTTTTCCTGTTAGAAGTCCATAGTCACGCTACAAGATACTTTGATGAAGCAATGACATATTGGGGTTGACAGTTTCAATGGGACTTCATGAGAGCCATACTAGAGGTGGATAGGAGCAAAGGAAAACATTCCGCACGCACTTCGAAGCATGTCATGACGACATAGAATGAGCGTACATTGATTGAACAGATTTGATATATGATTTCTTATCAGCAAACCTAATTAATGGTTTGTTTGTTGATTGCGAGTGGTAAAAATAGTAACTTTGTATTATATGAGAAAAATATATTTTGAATTAATTTGATGTTAAAGGGGATTTGAAATGTCAAAGAAATGCAATAAATGCGGAGAAACAAAAGCCCTTGTAAGAATGGTCAAGTAAACAAAAGCAACTTATTCTACTATATGTAAGGATTGTTTAAACACTTCAAGACGAAAAAACCCTTACCATTGAAACCTAGAGATGGTTACAAGTATTGCGCTAAATGTAATAAAGAAAAAGTTTTAGAAGAATTTAATGTACGTTTCATTAACCATCATCGTACATTAATAAAGAAAGAGATTTTAGAGGAAAAAAAATCCTATGTATGGCAGGCGAAGATTTGGAGAAGAAAACCCGAACTACAAGCCATATAAAACGGAGGAAGAAAGAGAGAAAGGAAGATTAATAGAGGGATACGGAATTTGGAGAAAGTATGTTTATAGTCGTGACAATTACACATGCCAATGTTGTTTTGATAATAAGGGTGGAAATCCAGTTGCGCATCATTTAGACGGTTATCATTGGTATAATGAGGGAAGAACAAATGTAGCAAATGCGGTAACGTTGTGTAATGGTTGTCACACTAAATTTCATTCTCTTTATGGGAACTTTAAAATAAGGTCCATAAACTTGTGCTTTTTCCCAATCAAAAGTAGTCAATTGATTTAGTGAAACGATTTTTGAGCCACCATTAGCTTGCTCCATTATATTTTTTGCGAGCAAGGTATCTTCAGTAGCTCTATTTCCTAATAATAAAATAAGCATTGTAAAAATAATGACAGCCGCCCCAATACCCAACAACCATTTTCGTAACATCCTACACCTCTATTCTGAAACTATTTCTATATTATAGAAATGATACTATATAATAGAAGTTGGTGATAGTACAAAACTTTTGGATGAATGGGAGTTAATCAATAGATGCCTGTATACAATAAGCTTGTAAGAGATAAGATTTTAGACATTATTCAAGCGAAGGGTTTATCTTATCATGCGCGAGCCCTAGAATCTAATGAGCTATTGAATGCAATAAAAGCTAAGATGATAGAAGAAGCATCAGAATTTCATGACGCAAAAGATAGACAAGCAAATATGGAGGAGCTAGCGGATATACTTGAGCTTATTCATGCAGCCATAAGAGTGTTAGGTGTAAGCTATGAAGAGCTAGATGCAACTCGTGAGTATAAGAAAATAATACGTGGTGGATTTGAAAATGGGGTTTACCTAATAGATGTCGAGGATCAATAATTTCAATTCAACGATTCTATCGATAAATTAAAACGGCTTTCGACAGCCAAACCTTCCTTTTTATAGTATAATGAACGTAAGTACAGCACTTGTTTGTGATGTGTAAGGGAAAGGATGATATTTGTATGGCAGAGAAAGTAGGACAATCTTTCGTACAACCAACACCTTCTGGAAAAGAAGAGCTTGGAAAAATTGAGGTAGCAGCAGAGGTGATCGAAGTTGTAGCTGGGATTGCTGTCAATGAAGTTGAAGGCATTGCTGCAACTCGTGGAAATATTGCGACGGGTGTCGCTGAACGTTTCGGTAAAAAAGTACACAATAAAGGCATTAAATCAGGTGTAACGGAAACTGGTGAAATTGCTATTGATGTATTTTGCTCTGTGAAATATGGATATGCCATTCCTAAGGTAGCGAAGGAAGTTCAAACCCAAATACGACAAGCTATTTTGAATATGACAGCACTAGAAACAGCAGAAGTGAATGTGCATATTACAGGAATTCATTTCGAAAAAGAAGAAACTGTAGTACATGAATAAAAAGAAGGATTGCCCAACGATGATTTGTTCATCGCAAGGGCAATCCTTTTTTAGGAGGATTCTCTAGGATTCATTTGTATAGATGTGTATCGTTCATTTTTATAATTCAATATGCTTTGGCTTTCTCCAGAATAATGCAAGAATGACGCCAAGCACTAAGACGATTGTGGCAAAATAGTATGGATAGTTCAGATTCACATCGAACAATATACCACCTAAGATAGGGCCGAAAATATTACCAAGACTTGTAAACATAGAGTTCATTCCACCAACAAATCCTTGTTCATTTCCGGCGATTTTTGATAAATAGGAAGTAACTGCAGGACGAATTAAATCGAAGCCTACGAAAATAAAGAATGTAACAAATAAGATGGCAAAATAATGATTCACTATCGTCATGGCGAATGTTAAAACTGCTGAAAGGATTAGTGAGTAACGAATAACATTAATTTCGCCCATTTTCTTTGTCAGCCAATCAAATAGTATTAATTGAGCCAAGGCACCTACAATACCACTTCCTGTAATGATAATGGCGATATCAGATGGTGTGAACGCAAATTTGTGATCGACGAATAAGCTAAATAGCGATTCGAATGCAGCGAGGCCAAATGACAGAACGAAAATAAGAATGAATGGAATGAAGTAGAGCGGGCTAAAAACTCGCTTGACACTACCAACAATAGATGGTGCCGATTCTTCATTGTCTGTAGCACGTGTCGGTTCTTTTAAAAACATAAATGACAGGATAGCCGCGAACAGACCAAGTACTCCAGCTGCATAAAATGGTACACGTGTACCATATTCAGCTAAAAAACCACCGATGCCAGGACCGATTATAAACCCTGTGCTGATGGCTGCACTCATATAACCAAGTGCTTTTGGACGCTGTGCCAATGTTGTAATATCGGCAATATAGGCAGTTACGGCTGGCATAATGAAAGCTGCACTCACGCCACCTAGCATACGGGAGACAAAGAGTATTTCAACTGAACGACCAAAGCCGAATAAAAACTCTGAAAGTCCAAAAATAAAAAGACCTGCAACAATCATAATTTTGCGGCCAATATTATCGACAAGCTTACCAGCAATTGGTGATGCGATTAATTGTGTGATAGCAAAGGCTGCCACCATATAACCAACGACAGAGCCCGAAATATGAAGCTCATTCATAATCGTTGGTAAAACAGGGATGACTAAGCCAATCCCTAAAAAGGCAATGAAAAGATTAGACAGTAAAATGGCTAAAGTTATATTTTGTTTCTTGCTCATAAAGTACTCCTTCTATTTGTTCACGATACATTTGTATTAAATCTACTAGATTATTTCCATGTAATACGATAAACCCTATAGTAACTATAGGGTCAAAAGATTTGTTTTCATTTTTAAAAGTTTTTATTAGTTTGGAAGTTTTCATGAGGAGTTATACGAATCCGTAGCTACTTTTTCGCAGAAATCATTGTTTCTTGTTTTTGCCTAATCTTTAATTCTACAATAAATTTCTTTTCTTTCTCCATCGTTAGAGTTGCTGGCATATATAGCTCATACACTTGTGATTCAAAAATTTCTTGCTGTGCCAACACATAATTTCTCAATTTTTCATAGAACGAAAAATAAGTATCGGGGTCATAAATAAAGGCAATGCATACATACTTACCAGCAGGGATGATGGTTTGCTGTACATTGGGTGAAAGCTTCGAAAATGTGCGCTCCGTTAAAAGAGGAGTGAAGACAGCATCATAAATAATATCATTGACATCTTTATAGGGCACAAGAGGATATGTACAACCATATCGACTATTTAAGACACTGCCTTCCTTTTCGATGATTTTAGTTAATGTTGCATAATATGTACTCGTGCTCGATGTTGGTGTTAATTCAGTTGTTGTCACTTGCAGAACGGGCATAGCTTCTTCTATCTGCATATAGACCTCACCAAAAATCGGGATATCAATTTGCTCCTGTAATTGTTTTTTCGTTTTCAGTAACGTATTTTTGGCTTCGTTTAAACGTGAAATCTTTTCGTTTATACGTAGCTCTTGCTGTGCTAAAAAAGCAAGCAATTCTTCTGAAGTTAATGTCAGTGCTTTTTTTATATCTTCGAGCGTAACGCCGATATATTTAAGCGATTTGATAATGTCTAAATAGAAAAGCTGATTGCCTTTATAATAACGGTAATGGGTGTAGGGATCAGTATAAGCAGGCTTAAATAAATCAATTTGATCATAGTAACGTAACGTCTGAATCGATAAATTTGAAAGTTTGGCAACCTCACCAATGGTATAATAATGTTCCTTCATAAAATGGCCTCCACTAGTAATAGCTAAAGAAGTTCCGAATGGCATCAAATCGAATTTTATGCTTGCAATCCTCGCAGTAAAATAGGCGAGATTTTCGTTCCTTCATTTGTTTATATTGCTCCTCACCTTCCATCAATTTAAATGGTTTTTTACAGCTCGTGCATACAGCCTCATATTGCATTGTCAACACCTCTGAAGATTCTTTTTATTTTCTTCTTTAGTATACCATTATGGAAATGAAACCTTCATTTTTGAATAACCATATTTGATTAGAGGAGAGCTCCAATTGAATGAAAGGCTAAATGAAGCAAAAAGTTCCTTGGAAAAGGTTTCAGATTATTGAAAACTTGCTTGAAATCGTGTTTCTCGGGCGATTTTATGCTATTATAAACCTTAATGCCACTTAAGAAGGAGAGCTTTACATGAAACGACATGAAGCACGCGAAAAAGCGTTGCAAGTTTTGTTTCAGCTAGACAACACGGATCTAACAGTTGAAGAAGCAATGGGCCATATTAAAGGTCAACCTACCAATGCCTTCTATGAAAAGATTGTGAATGGAACAGCTGAACATTTGGAGGAAATCGATGCTACATTAGAACAGCATCTTGAAAAGTGGTCACTTGCCCGTCTACCCAAAATTGAAAGAACGGTATTACGCCTAGCTGTATACGAACTGTTATACATGCCTGAAACACCAAAAAGAGTAGTACTAAACGAAGCAATCGAGTTATGTAAAACATTTGGCGAAGATAGTTCATCTAAATTCGTCAATGGTGTACTTTCTAAATTTACAGAACAAGAATAATGTGTTGAATTGGAAGGAGTAACGAAGGTTTATGTCAAGTGCAATTATTAATGGTAAAGAGATTGGTCAAGAAATTCGTAATGCTGTGGCGGAGCGTGTCATTCGTTTAAAAGAACGAGGGTTAACACCTGGTTTAGCGGTTGTATTAGTTGGAGACAACCAAGCTTCAGCTACATATGTGAGAAATAAACAAAAATCTTGTGAAGCAATTGGTATGTTCTCAGAACTCATTAAATTACCAGAAGAAACAACGCAAGAGGAATTATTAGCGCAAATTCAACGTTTAAATCAACGTGAGGATATTCACGGTATTTTAGTACAATTACCACTCCCAAAACATATTGATGAGGATACAGTCATTGCAACGATAGCTGTCGAGAAAGATGTCGACGGTTTCTCACCTGTCAGTGTTGGGAAAATGATGCTTGGCCAAGAAACATTTTTACCTTGTACACCGTTTGGCGTGATGAAGCTTCTTGAGTATTCAGGAATTGAAATCGCTGGAAAACATGCAGTCATCGTAGGACGTAGTCATATCGTTGGTAAACCAATGGGACAACTATTATTGCAAAAGGATGCAACGGTGACCTATACGCATTCTAAAACGCCAGATTTGCCTTCATTTACAAAACAAGCAGATATTTTAATTGCCGCTGTTGGACGTGCGAACTTTATTACGAAAGAGCATGTAAAAGAAGGGGCTGTTGTCATTGATGTAGGGATTAATCGCGATGACAACAATAAATTATGCGGTGACGTAAACTTTGTAGAAGTGGATGGAATTGCGTCTCATATTACGCCTGTACCAGGCGGCGTAGGCCCAATGACCATCACTATGTTACTATTCAACACTGTGCAAGCAGCTGAAAATAAGCTTGCACAATAAATAACCTTACGAAAAAAGGCATCTCAACATTGTTTTGAGATGCCTTTTTTATGTGACGTAAATTCAGAACTTTTATGCTGTTTTTGACGTCTAATGTAACGTTTGGGACATACATACTTAGAAGGAGGTTTTTATGGAAAATATCGATATTGTGTTAATTGTCAAACATATCATCATTGGTCTTGTCCAAGGTTTCACAGAACCCATTCCTGTATCGTCGAGTGGACATGTGATGATCGCCAGTGAAATACTTGGACTTGGGGAGCAAGGATTTACGTTTGCCATTTTAACAAATACAGCTTCGCTACTTGCTATTATGTATATTTATCGTGAGGATATTGTTCGGCTTATTACCCATTTTTTTCTTTATCTGAAGACACGTGAAAAACGGTATCATGCAGATTTTCGCTTTGCTTTGTATATCGTGATTGGTTCGATCCCTGCTGGCGTTTTAGGGGTGTTATTAAGTGATGTCATAGCTGATAACGTCAGTATGACAACGATTGCGCTCATGTTATTTGTCACAGGGGCCGCATTATGGTTAATACGTAATATGCGTGGCAAGAAAAAAGATGCAGATTTACGTGCAAAAGATGCCATTATTGTAGGATTGGGGCAAGCGGTTGCTTTAACGCCAGGTATTAGCCGTTCAGGAGCAACAATTATTTCAGCAATAGCCGTAGGGATGAAGCAGGATACTGCCTTACGTTTCTCCTTTATGCTTTATATTCCTGTAAGTTTGGGTGGGGTTGTCCTAGGGATTACAGATTTTTTAGACGAACCGAATAAAGGTACATTAGCGTTGCCCTATGCAGCTACTTTCCTAGCAACACTCATTATGACTTATTTTGCGATGCGTTGGTTTATGGGCATTATGAAAAGTGGTAAACTTAGCTATTTTACGTACTATTGCTTTATTGTAGGGACCCTTTTATTACTATTCTATTAAAATATAAAGTCTCATAACGACTCATGTTATGGGACTTTGTTTTGTAATGTATTACAATATACGGTTTCTAATAGTGAGAACGTGTAGGAATGTGTTATAGTTATTTTTCGATAGAGGAAACATCGTCGTTTTTTCTAGCGAAACTGCATTTTAGTCACGTCAACGACCGTAAAAAATGTTATGATAGGTGTAGTTTTGTGAAAAACTTGATTTTAGTAAAGGAGCCGAAAACATGTCCTCTGCTTCTTATTTAACTGTAAAAGCGTTAACAAAATATATTAAACGAAAATTTGATGCCGATCCACATTTACGCGAAGTATATGTAAAGGGTGAATTATCGAATGTTAAAATTCATCAATCAGGTCATATTTACTTTACATTAAAGGACGATGGTGCCCGAATAGCGGCTACCATGTTTAAAACAGCGGCCGCGAAGTTAGCATTTGAGCCAAAGGAAGGTATGCAAGTATTTATTCGCGGTGATGTAAACGTTTACGAAGGCTATGGAACCTATCAGCTCTATGTGCAGGAAATGCAACCTGATGGCATTGGAAGCTTATTTGTAGCCTTTAATCAATTAAAAGAGCAATTGCAAAAAGAAGGGCTTTTTAAACCGGAGTGGAAGCAGCCTATTCCAAAGTTTCCTGAAAAAATTGGTGTGTTAACATCGACAACCGGTGCTGCCATTCGAGATATTTGTACGACGTTAAAGAGACGATACCCACTGGCTGAGATTTTAATTTATCCAACACTTGTTCAAGGAGCACAAGCAGCCCCGAATATTGTGCAAAATATTCAACGTGCTAATCAGGAGGCAAGCTGTGACGTGTTGATAGTCGGACGAGGGGGAGGCTCAATCGAGGATCTTTGGGCATTTAACGAAGAAATAGTCGCACGGGCTATTTTCGACAGTCGAATCCCTATTATTAGCGCAGTTGGTCACGAAACAGATACGACAATTGCTGATTATGTTGCTGATTTACGTGCACCTACACCAACAGCAGCCGCCGAAATGGCTGTACCAGATCAGGCGGAATTATTTCAACGTGTGCTTTCGCAAAAATCACAACTTCATCAGATGGTTAGGTCGCAACTTATGGCTGAACGTCAACGTCTAAATAAACTCCAACAGTCTTATCCATTGTCCATGCCCGAAAGACTTTATCGACCTTTTACGGAAAGATTAGCACAGCTTGAGTCCGGATTGCAGACAGCGATGCAAGTGGATTTGATGAAGAAAGGCGCCCAGCTTCAACAATTACATAGTACGGTGGAGCAACATTCACCAAAAAAAGCACTAGCCTTCCATCAACGGGAGCTTGAAGCACGCATCCAACAATTATCTCGTGCTACGACGTATTATGTGGCGAAGCAGCAACAACAATTCGAGGCAACTGTTAGAACATTAGAAGCTTTAAATCCACTATCCATTCTAACTAGAGGCTTTACAGTAGCATATAAAGATCAGCAAATGATTAAATCATCCACTGAGGTGCAAAAGCAGGATCAGCTTACGCTCACTTTCCATGATGGAAAGGTAGTGGCTGAAGTGACGAATATCTTGCCAAAGAATGAGGGGGAATCGTTGTGACAGAAAAACAACAAACATTTGCAGAAGCCATGACGGCATTAGAAGAAATCGTTCGCCAGCTAGAGCAAGGCGATGTGCCATTGGAAAATGCGATTGATTTATACAAGCAAGGAATGGAGCTATCAAAGTTTTGCCATAGTAAGCTGCAACATGCAGAAGAGCAGCTTGTATCGATTGTCCAAGAAACTGGTGAAACAACAGCATTTGATCCACTAAAGGGAGAGAATTAGGAAATGAATGAGCCATTAAAGTACTTTATCGAAAGCAATATACCACAAATTGAAGAAACCATGTATGCACTTGTTGAAAAAATTGATGCACCAGCGGATTTAAAGGAATCCATGCTTTATTCATTAAAGGCAGGCGGTAAACGTATTCGTCCACTTTTTGTCTTAGCTGTGCTTGAGCTTTACCGTAAAAATCTACAGGACGGTTTGATTATCGGTTCTGTAATTGAAATCATTCACACATATTCATTAATCCATGATGATTTACCGAGCATGGATAATGATGATTTCAGAAGAGGCAAGCCAACAAATCATAAGGTGTTTGGAGAAGCACTGGCTACATTAGCTGGAGATGCTCTAAATACATTGGCATTTGGCATTTTAGCACGTATGGAAGTGTCTGCTGAAAAACGCATTGAACTTGTCCAATTGCTTAGCGTAGCAGCAGGCGCAGAAGGCATGGTTGGTGGTCAAGTACTTGATATGGAAGGGGAGCAACGTCAGTTGAATTTAGCTGAACTGGAACAGGTCCATGTCAATAAAACAGGTGCTTTATTGCGCTTTAGTATTGAAGCGGGAGCTGTATTAGCAGATGTATCAGCGCAGGACCGTGCTACTTTGAAGGAATATGCGCATCATATCGGTCTTGCTTTCCAAATTCAAGACGATATTTTAGATATTGAAGGAACGACAGAAGAACTAGGAAAAACAGCTGGGAAAGATGTAGCTAGTGATAAAAGCACCTACCCAGCACTATTAACGTTAGAGGGAGCAAAAGAAAAGCTTGCTGAGCATTATCAACATGCCATTAATGCACTTGATCAATTACCAATAGATGTCAGCTTGTTACGTGACTTTGCTGCGTATATTGTTCATCGTAAAAACTAAGAGAAAATTAAGGCGTTGAAGGAAAAGAATATGCTAGAATAGGTGGGAACGTTTGCAATATGCAAACAATGGAGTGTTCGTACTTTTAGCATATTGATAACACTGTTATAATGGTGGAAACACAATTGCGGTGAATATTTTATTGAAAAGGTGTGTGAGAAAGGTGGATTTAAATAAAATAACTAGTCCATCCTTTTTAAAAAACTTAAATAGGAAGGAGCTTGAGCAACTTGCTCAAGAAATTCGTACCTTCTTAATCGAAAAATGTTCTGTCACAGGCGGGCATATCGGGCCGAATTTAGGCGTAGTTGAACTAACGATAATGCTGCATAAAATGTTTGACAGTCCAAAAGATAAGTTTTTGTGGGATGTTGGCCACCAAGCTTACGTGCATAAAATTTTAACAGGTCGTGCGAGTCAATTTGACACCCTGCGTCAGTTCAAAGGGCTTTGTGGATTTCCAAAGCGCGTGGAGAGTGAACATGATGAATGGGAAACAGGTCATAGCTCGACTTCCTTATCAGCAGCCATGGGTATGGCAGCAGCACGTGATATTAAAAAAGAACAAAGCTATGTTATCCCGATCATTGGTGATGGCGCTTTAACTGGTGGTATGGCACTGGAGGCTTTAAATCATATTGGGCATGCGAAAACGAATATGATTGTCATACTAAATGATAATGAAATGTCGATTGCACCAAATGTTGGTGCTTTACACAGTGTTTTAGGTCGTTTGCGTACAGCCAAGGAGTACTCCAAAGCGAAAGAAGAGCTAGAATCACTCATTAATAAAATTCCTGTATTAGGTGGTAAGCTTGCTTCTACAGCTGAACGTTTGAAGGACAGCTTAAAATATTTAGTGGTATCTGGAGTGTTTTTTGAGGAGCTAGGTTTTAAATATCTTGGTCCGATTGATGGACATGATTTCGAGGCTCTTGAAACGACTTTATCTTATGCGAAAAAAGTGAAAGGCCCAGTCCTTCTTCATGTGATTACGAAAAAAGGGAAAGGCTATAAACCTGCTGAGGACGATACTATTGGCAATTGGCATGGGACAGGTCCTTATAAAATTGAAAACGGTGCCTTTGTCAAGTCTGAGGCCAAGGGGCCAGCTTGGAGTAGTTTAGTTGCTGAGACGGTACGTAAAATTGCTCATGAGGATAAGCGTGTGGTGACTATTACACCCGCTATGCCTGTTGGCTCCAAGCTACAAGGCATACAAAAAGACTTCCCAAATCGTTTCTTTGATGTAGGAATTGCTGAACAACATGCAGCAACAATGGCAGCAGGTCTAGCCACACAGAAGATGAAGCCATTTCTAGCAATTTATTCTACATTCCTGCAACGTGCCTATGACCAAGTATTGCATGATATTGCTCGCCCAAATTTAAATGTCTTTATCGGTATTGATCGTGCTGGCTTAGTGGGAGCAGATGGAGAAACACATCAAGGTGTATTTGATATTGCGTTCCTTCGTCATATTCCAAACATGACGATTATGATGCCAAAGGATGAAAATGAAGGGCAGCATATGGTGAAAACAGCGATTGATTATGATGGTGGTCCTATTGCTCTTCGTTACCCACGAGGAAACGGTATAGGTGTGCCACTAGATGATGAGCTTGTCGCATTACCGATTGGTAGTTGGGAAGTATTGCGTGAGGGGAAAGATGCATCGATTTTGACATTTGGAACAACGATTCCAATGGCAATGGCAGCGGCTGACATGTTAGCACAGCAAGGGATCGACATTGAAGTAGTCAATGCTCGCTTTATCAAACCGATGGATGAAAATATGCTGCACCGTATATTAGCCGATCATAAACCGATTTTAACGATTGAAGAAGCAGTTCTACAAGGTGGGTTCGGTAGTGGTGTATTAGAATTTGCTCACGACCATGGTTATTTAAATGCGCTCATTGATCGTATGGGAATTCCAGATCAATATATCGAGCATGGTAACGTCGATCAGCTTCTTGCAGAAATTCATATGACTGCAGAGGATACGGTTGCACGTATGCATGTATTACTTCAACAAAAACAGCAAGTAGGTTTGAATAAATAATGACAAAACAACTAAAAGAACGAGTAGATATTTTACTTGTAGAGCGTGGATTATGTGAAACACGAGAAAAAGCAAAACGTTCCATTATGGCAGGACTTGTTTTTTCGAATGAAATACGTATTGATAAGGCAGGCGAGAAAATTGCCGTCGATGCACCGCTACAAGTAAAGGGCTCTGATTTAAAATATGTAAGTCGTGGTGGTCTGAAGCTAGAAAAGGCCCTGCAAATTTTTGATATGTCTGTAGAAGGGAAGCTAATGCTTGACATTGGCTCCTCTACAGGCGGCTTTACAGATTGTGCCTTACAACATGGCGCAAGACATTGCTATGCACTGGATGTTGGCTCGAACCAATTGGCTTGGAAAATTCGCTCGGATGAACGTGTCACGGTCATGGAAAAAACGAATTTTCGCTATACCACGGCAGCTGATTTATCAGAAGGCTTACCTGCTTTTGCCACAATTGATGTTAGCTTTATCTCGTTGTCACTGATTTTACCAGTCTTAAAAACATTATTGCTGCCAGGTGGTGATGTTATGGCATTGGTGAAACCTCAGTTTGAAGCGGGGAAAGATAAGGTTGGTAAAAAAGGGATTGTTCGTGATAAAAAAGTACATTTAGAAGTATTAGAAAAGACGGCCACTATGGCGACAACGCTTGGCTTTGTCGTGAAGGATGCCTCTTTCTCTCCAATCACAGGTGGAGAAGGAAATATTGAATTTTTATTCCATTTAGTGAATCCTATTGGAGAAGAAGTCATCCCTGCATATACAGCTTTTAATGCACTCGTTGAAGAAGCGCATAATTCTTTAAAATAACACGTGCTCGCTTATTGAGCCGTGTTTTTTCTTGTGCTTTTTTGTTGAAAATGGTAGGGTGATTATACACATATACTATTATTTATAAGAGGTGATTTCGTTGAATAAAGGACAACGACATATACGGATTCGGGATATTATCGCCAATCATGAAATTGAAACACAAGATGATTTAGTCGATTTTTTAAAAGAAGCAGGCTATAATGTGACACAAGCTACGGTATCACGCGATATAAAAGAGCTACATTTAGTAAAAGTACCATTACAGGATGGTCGCTATAAATATAGTCTGCCCGCAGATCAGCGTTTCAACCCAGTCCAAAAATTACATCGTGCATTAGCAGATGCATTTGTAAGTATTGATGGCGCATCTCACTTTTTAGTGATGAAAGCTCTCCCAGGGAATGCGAATGCGATTGCATCCTTACTTGATCATTTAGATTGGCCAGAAATTTTAGGTACAATTTCTGGAGATGATACCATTTTAATTATTTGTCGAAATGAAAATGAGCGTGAAAATACAAAAAATCGCTTATTAGACATGCTTTAAAAAATGGGGAATTTGATTCAGAGGTGACAATTTGTGTTAAGAGAGCTTAGTATTCGAAACTTTGCTATCATTGAGGATTTGACAGTGAGTTTTTCAGAAGGCTTAACTGTACTCACAGGGGAAACGGGTGCTGGAAAATCCATTATCATTGATGCTGTGCATTTACTTGCGGGGGGACGAGGCAATACTGAATTTATTCGTCATGGCGCAAGAAAGGCAGAATTGGGTGGCTTATTTCAAATTTCGAGTTCCATTCATCCCGTTCTGAAAAAATTAGAAGAAGCAGGCATTGAAATAGAAGAAGATACCGTTATTTTACGCCGTGATTTAAATGATTCTGGTAAAAGTATTTGCCGTGTAAATGGAAAGCTTGTGCCCTTATCCGTTTTAAGAGATATTGGGGCAAGTCTCATTGATATTCATGGTCAACATGAAAATCAAGAGTTGATGGATGAAAAACAGCATATTAATTTGCTTGACCAGTTTGCAGAGGAAGAGCTGTCACCTATTCAAAAAACGTATAGTACTCACTATGAGGAATACCGTTTACTCAAAAAAGACTTAGCCTCCATATCCATCGATGAACAATTGATGGCACAACGGATTGATTTGTATCAATTCCAAATAAAAGAGCTAGAGGAAGCTAATTTAAAGCTAGGTGAGGAAGACGAGCTCCTAGATGAACGTCGCCGTCTTATGAACTTCAATAAAATTTTTGAACGCTCTAGTGCAGCTTATGAGGCCATTCAAGGCGAATCGAAAGGACTCGATTGGATTGGTGCAGCTATGGGCGCGCTAGAAGATGCTGCAACAGTTGACGAACAATTTAAAGAAGCTTCTGAAGCGGTGACAACTGCGTTTTATGCCTTGCAGGATGCAGCCTATCAGGTCAAAAATGTATTAGATGAATTAGAATTTGATCCAGCTCGTTTAAATGAGGTTGAGCAACGTTTAGCGTTATTGCAAAATTTAAAGCGCAAATATGGTTCAACAGTGGAAGAAATTTTAGCGTATTACGAAAAAATTAAAACAGAGTTAAATGAGCTGTTGAATCGTGATGAAATATTGCAAGTGAAAGAACGACGTGTGTTAGAAATGGAAGCTGTGCTCAGTGATCTGGCGAGTGAACTTTCAACTGTACGTAAAGCTGCCGCCCAGCAATTAAGTGAAGCAATTATGGCAGAGTTACGTGAATTACATATGGAAAAAGCAAAATTTATTGTCAATTTCGATGAATTACCATATTTTGATGCTAACGGGAAAGATCAGATCATTTTCTATATCTCTACAAACGTTGGAGAACCGCCGAAGTCTTTACCAAAAATTGCATCAGGCGGAGAATTATCGCGCATGATGCTTGCATTAAAAACCATTTTTTCCTCTTCTAATGGCATTACATCCATTATTTTTGATGAGGTTGATACGGGTGTCAGTGGCCGTGTGGCGCAAGCCATTGCAGAAAAAATAGCCGCGATTTCCGTTAATTCTCAAGTTTTATGTATTTCACATTTACCGCAAGTTGCTGCTATGGCTGATCATCATTACTTTATAAAAAAAGAAGTGGAGCATGATCGAACATTTACATCTTTATCAGAGATTGATCAAGATGCTCGAATTGAAGAAGTAAGTCGCATGATGTCCGGAACAGAAATTACCGCCTTAACATTACAGCATGCAACGGAACTTTTAAAAATGGCGGATGAACGAAAAAAACAGATGCGTTAAATTTTTATGCCAGGAACAGTGTCTGCTGTTTCTGGCTTTTTTCATTTTGCACAAATATTTACCGCTTATAAGAATGGCACAACAACACATAGTAAAAAGACAAAAATGAAAAGGAGGTGTCGTATGAATCGTCATTGGCGTCAATTAGTCATTTTGCCTATGCTCATCTTTTTGTTAGTGTTGCCTATACAAGCTTTTGCCGCCAAAAAGCTTATACCAATGGGCGAAGCGATTGGAATTCAACTTCAATTATCACATGTATTTGTAGCACATGATGTACTGTTAGCTTCCAATCAGTGGATGAAGGGAGGTGCTGTGATTGAAAAAATAAATGATGTCCCAGTAAAATCTCTTGCTGATGCCAAACAAGCTGTGGCAAAGGATGGCCAACAGAAATGGACGATCAATAGTGGTGGCCAACAAATTACACTGGAGTTACAAGACCAAGAAGCAGAGCATGTCATTTCCTTTTTAAAAGATGAAACAGATGGAGTAGGAACACTGACTTATATTGATCCAGAGACAAAAAATTACGGTGCACTAGGTCATCAAATTGTCGATTCAACCCTACAAGAAGCCCCTGTTTTTAAAGCAGGCTCCATATTTTTAGCTTCCATCCAACAAATTCGCAAAAGCACACCGGGTCAACCAGGCTATAAAATTTCCTCCATTGAAAAGCACCAAGAACGACTAGGCAGTATAGATAAAAATACTATTTATGGTATTTTTGGCCGTTGGGAAGAGGGTTATCAACAAAGATTGCCCAAAGCCATAGAAATTATGCACGAAAAAGATATAAAAGCTGGGAAAGCTGAAATCTATACAGCCATTGAAGGCAGTAAGGTGGAATCCTTTACGATTGAAATTACAAAAGTTGAAAATGAACGCCTTGAATTTTTAGTATCTGACAAAAAGCTCATCGAAAAAACTGGTGGTATTTTGCAGGGAATGAGTGGCAGTCCTATCATTCAAGACGGACGTTTTGTCGGTGCTGTGACACATATGTTTGTGGAGGAGCCGAAAAAAGGAGCAGCACTAACTGTAGCAGAAATGTTAAGAAGATCTTCCTAAAAAAATGATGAATGGTAAAAATCCGCTTTTTTCCGTGAGCATAGCAAGAGCCGCAGGAAGCTACGCGGATTTTTACCTTTTCAACAAGTATTTCTGATAACTTCCTGAAGGAGTCATGATATTTAAAAAAACTGTAGTTTTATCTACATTTTTTATCTAAAATAAGTAATAAGAGCATTCGACAGGTTGCAGCTATTTAGCGTAACTTGTCGATATAAAAAGAAAGTATCGGACTACATACTCATTTTTGGAAATAGAAAAGGTTTTTAAAACAAAAATGTCGAAAATTCCACAGTGTGCCAAAAACGGCATTTAGGGGTTAGGTTAACGCTTTGAGGTGTTCAAAGCAAGTCCAGAAGGAGGAATTGAAATGACAAAGGTAAAAGTAGCGATTGCAGATGATAATCGTGAGTTATTAAAAACAATGGAGCAGTATTTTCAAGGACATGCCGAAATAGAAATTATTGCAACTGCTTCAAATGGGAAAGTTTGTCTACAAATGCTTGAGGAATTCACACCAGATATTTTACTTCTAGATATAATAATGCCTCATCTTGACGGTTTAGCTGTATTAGAGTCCATGTATCAAAATGAGAAAATGGCATCCATCCAAGTCATTATGCTAACAGCTTTTGGCCAGGAAGATGTCATGAAACAAGCGGTCGATTTAGGGGCTTCCTATTTCATGCTAAAACCATTTGAATTCGATCAATTGGTACAAAAAATTCTACATTGTGCTGGACAGAAGGCGACACTTCCGAAAAAGACAAGCGTGTTACAACCGACAGTACCTCAAAAATTAAATCAGCATCAATTAGACAGCACGATTACGGCCATCATTAAAGAAATCGGTGTACCTGCACATATTAAAGGGTATTCTTATTTACGTGAAGCCATTCAAATGGTCTTTGAGGATATTGAGCTACTAGGATCTGTGACAAAAATTTTATATCCGGAAATCGCGAAAAAATTCAATACGACACCATCTCGCGTGGAACGTGCCATCCGACATGCCATTGAGGTTGCGTGGAATCGTGGCAATTATGAATCCATTTCGTCGATGTTTGGCTACACTGTGCATCACTTAAAATCCAAACCAACAAATAGTGAATTCATTGCCATGATCGCAGACAAAATCCGCATTGATATGATGGCTAGCTAAACGCCTAGTCTTAGCGGACATTGACAGAAAAACTGATTATAGCAATTATACTGCATATTTTTATAACGCCTTTTTTAGACAGTTTAACCACTGTTTAGAAAGGCGTATTTTTATGTTTCTTATAATCGAAATGGACCGTTATATGTTGGATTGTTCCGCAAAAAAGCCTTGGTTTATTTTCTATAAAATGTACCCTCATGTACTTAAACTTTGTTACCTTAAGCCTTAATTTCAGCAAAAAAGCAAAAGATAATGCTACGCCTTTTCATAAACATCAAATAAAAATATAGGCAAATAAGGCAACAGTAGATTTTACTTATGACTTTGGTTATACTGCTTGGTAATAGTTTATTTTTTCTACCCCGTCTGTTTGGGGTATTTTTTTATTGCATTCATTGATTGAGAAGTAATTATAAAGTAGGTGTTCAAAATGAAAACTGTAAATTTCCAACTGGATGGAATGAATTCGCTAGAAATCACACAAATAGAGGAAAATTTATTTGAGGTGCGTGTCGCATTAGATGGTAAAATAAGTATGAATTATATGAATCGTGAGCAATTGAAACAAATTGGTTCCACTTACTATATTGAAAATAGCCAAATATGTATTGATGACCTATTGAAAAATTAAAAAAATGTAGTATAAAAGAACTAAAAAGAACTATGATTAAGTGCGATGCAACCCCTTACTACCTGTTCTAGGAATACGATTGTTCAATCTAATCTAATGGAATAACTTAGAAAATATCATCAATTATAATAAAAAAACACAAAAACAAGCAGAAAAATAGTGTTAAATAACTAATTTATTTTTTTAAAAATAAAATATTGTCGGATATATTAATGGTTTAGTAGTACTATTTTCTTTCTAGGTAGTGACAATGGTCTCTAAACAAATGGAAGGTGATTGTATATACTTACATGTAGAGGGAAGGAGGAGGTAGCTTGATTCTAGTTCGAAATGAAAACTTCGAAATTTCTGAAGAAAATGGCAAGGTATTTATGCTTACTTTTAATGCCGGTTTCCCATTAAAAGAATTTGATAGCATTCTACGTAGTCATCCACGACTTAAATTATCTAATTTTTCAATTTTAAAAACCGTGTTGTCAACCCAAAATACAAGCCTGGTTGAAATTGGTCGCTGGCTTCCGAATGTGGAAGCTGAAATAGCACGTGATAAAATGTCAGCCTCTATTTTTATATATGAAACGCTCGAATATATTCAAAATAATCACGAAAAATTGACACAACAAGTACATGAAACACTTGAAGAAAAAGGCATTGTACATGGAATATTAGATTTTGATATTTCGAAGGCTGAGCCAGGAAAAGCATTTTTAATTGCTCAAGGAGAACCACCTGTAGCAGGAATGGATGCACAAATTACATACTTACCTAAGCCAGAGAGAAAGCCGGTCATTCGTGACGACGGTAAAGCAGATTACTATGATATGAATTTCATTTCAGAAATTTCAGAAGGCTCATGGCTAGGTGAAAAGATTCCTGCTACATTAGGTAAAGCAGGGAAAAATGTGCTAGGTGAAGTAGTTGCTGCTGTACCGGGGCGAGATTTTCCTATAAAATACGATACAAAATCTGCCTATGAAGTGGAAGAGGACGGAAAAGTTGTAATCCGCTCGAAAATTGCCGGTGTTTTAGATGATGTTAAGGGGATGATTGGTGTAAACCGACACCTTCCTATAAACGGCGATGTTGGAGTGGAAACAGGCAATCTCGAATTTAATGGTTCACTTAGTATTAAAGGAACGGTGACAAGTGGCTATACAGTGATTGCGACTGGTGATATTTCCATCGATGGTGCAGAGGGTGTAAGCGGTGCCAAGCTTATTAAATCCATTGAGGGTGACGTTTATATTCGTGGGGGCATTTTTGGACTCGGTTCAACAATAGTGGAAGCAGGGGGCAATATATTTGTAAAGCATGTGAATGAAGCGAATTTATTTGCAGGTGATAGTATTCATATTGGTTTTTATGCGCTAGGCTCACAGCTTTCTGCCCATTCCATTTATGTGGACGAACGAAAAGGTAAAATTATTGGGGGACGTGCGGTAGCTAAAAATACTATTGTCACGGCCATTTCAGGCAATCGCTTAGAGCGCCGAACTGATTTGATAATTGAAAGCATCAATAAGCAAGAAAATAATTCTGTCATGCAAGAAAAAGCAGCACAGCTAAAAGAAATTCAAGCGGAAATTTCTGCCCATGAGATGAAAATGAAAAGCTTATTGCCATTTCTCAATCAAATGTCCAAAGAACAAACGGCTTCATTTGAAGAGACAAAGCAAGCTTTAACAAAATTAAAGGCTGAAGCCTTAACATTAGATCGTGAAGTTAAAATATTAATGGATGAAATGCGTCATGTCGGAAAAGAAGAAATTATTGTAACAAAAGAGGCACATCCTGGTACGTATATTCAAATTGGTAGAAAATCATCGTTATTAAGCAAAATGACGAATGGTAAATTCCTGCTCGAATTTGGTGAGTTAAATGTCTAATTCATCATGTATCCCTGTCTTTGCACATCGAGGTGCATCTGCTTATGCATTGGAGAATACCTTTCAGGCTTTTGAAAAAGCATTAGAGCTAGGGGCGGACGGGATTGAATTAGATATTCAATTTTCAAAAGAGGGATTACCTGTAATCTATCATGATCCACAGTTATCAAGACTCGTCGGCACCAATAAACTGGTGAGTGATTGTACGATAGAGGAGCTTCTGCGCTTTAAACTAGGAAAGCCTTGGAGACGTCTATTTTCATCGTATAAAATACCAGCATTTGATGCGGTTTTAGCATGGGCAAATCAACAGCAGCTACCATTGAATATTGAATTAAAATCAACGATCCTGGACAATAGAAGTGGTCTGATTAACTTCCTTCGAGGCTTAGTTCTGCCAACGGGAAGTCATTTTTCGTCCTTTCACTACGAGCTTCTAGAGATTGTGAAAGCGCATAGACCTGAATATGAAACAGCTCTTATTGCCACGAAAAAAATAAAATGGGATTTGCTAGCTGATTATCAAGGGGCTGACTGTGTCCATATGCATAAAAGATATTATAAACCAAGATACTTAGAGGCTTGTGTCACAAGTGAGAAAGCATGCCGTTTTTATGCAATAGATGGCTCAGAGCCTTTCTTAACAAATCCACATCATGCTGTGATTGGTTGGATTACAGATTATCCTGATAGAGTCATCGCAGCACAGCAGCGTCTATAAAAATAGCTATCCAGTAAGTCAGTGAGACTTATGTGGATAGCTATTTTTATTTTTTCTGAAAGCGTGGTGCTACTTTTCCATTTTTTCGGTCGCGATGTAGTAAAAATCCTGCGAAAAATCCAAAGCCTATTACAAAGAAAATAACACCTACTACAAATTGTAGCCATAAAAATGGGAATGGTGAAATGAGTTTACCAAATAATGTATCACGCATAAATTTAATGCCACCTGCAGCCATAAGACCTGGAATAAGCATTACAATAAATGCAGCTAAACGGGCCATGCATACCCCTCCTTATTCCTATGATTAATTGTACCTGTGGATGATGGAATGTCAAGGAAGGGAGAAATCAATATAATATTTTTAAATAAAAACGAGGAAGGACATAAAGTAGCGGCTGTAACAGAATGTTTAGAAAATTCTTACTTAAATAAGAATATGTAATAATAGTTGCGAAATTGTGAATTTGTCAGTATTGTAAAAATAAGTGGAGCAATATTATCCATTACTAAACAATTTTTTCTTCATACATTGGGGTCTAAACACCTACTGAATAAGAGGGGCTCAGTTTTACTGAGATGGCAACGCGATGGAGACAGGATTGTTAGATAAAACTTGATTGGATGGGCATTTGGGGATGCACTTTCCAAAGCAAAGGGGCGAGTTTCATGGAAATCTTCAAGTATATGGAAAAGTATGATTATGAACAATTGGTATTTTGCCAAGATGAAGCATCAGGGTTAAAAGCGGTTATCGCTATCCATGATACGACACTTGGACCAGCACTAGGTGGAGCACGTATGTGGACATATGCATCAGAAGAAAATGCAATTGAAGATGCGTTACGTTTAGCAAGGGGTATGACTTACAAAAATGCTGCAGCTGGTTTAAACCTTGGCGGTGGAAAAACGGTCATTATAGGTGACCCATTTAAAGATAAAAATGAAGAAATGTTTCGTGCATTAGGTCGTTTCATCCAAGGATTGAATGGCCGTTATATTACAGCCGAAGATGTAGGTACAACGGTATCGGATATGGATTTAATCCATGAAGAAACAAACTATGTAACAGGAATTTCTCCTGCATTTGGTTCTTCAGGTAACCCATCTCCAGTAACAGCGTATGGCGTTTACCGTGGTATGAAAGCGGCGGCAAAAGAAGCATTTGGTTCCGATTCATTAGAAGGATTAAAAGTTTCTGTACAGGGTCTAGGAAATGTAGCCTACAAGCTTTGCGAGTATTTACATAATGAAGGGGCAAAACTTGTTGTAACAGATATCAATCAGGCAGCCATTGATCGAGTTGTTAATGACTTCGACGCTATTGCAGTGGCACCCGATGAAATTTATGCGCAGGAAGTCGATATTTTCTCACCATGTGCATTAGGCGCTATTTTAAACGATGAAACAATTCCACAACTAAAAGCGAAAGTGATTGCTGGATCTGCTAATAACCAATTAAAAGATTCTCGCCATGGTGACTATTTGCATGAATTAGGTATCGTCTATGCACCAGACTATGTGATTAATGCTGGTGGCGTGATAAACGTTGCAGATGAATTATATGGTTATAATCGTGAACGTGCAATGAAACGCGTTGATGGTATTTATGATAGTATTGAAAAAATCTTTGCTATTTCTAAACGAGATGGCATTCCAACATATGTGGCAGCGAATCGCTTAGCTGAGGAACGTATCGCTCGTGTAGCGAAATCTCGCAGCCAATTCTTAAAAAATGAAAAAAATATTTTACACGGTCGCTAATCGACATGGTTGATACATTATGAGAAGTCGCATTGTCGACTTCTTCTATTTTCAACCAGAAATAAGGATCTCGATGAAGTGAAGCTAAGGCTCTTCTAAAGCAAGAACTAACCGTTGGAAAATTGGTAAGTTGGTTGTTTAATAGATAGATTACTTTAGCATTTTTCTCAAAAGGGGGAATAAACATGGCTCAAAATTATGATGTTGTCATCTTAGGTGGAGGTACAGGCGGATATGTTGCTGCCATTCGAGCTGCGCAGTTGGGCTTGAAAACAGCTATTGTAGAACGTGAACGCTTAGGCGGAACTTGCTTACATAAAGGTTGTATCCCAAGTAAAGCCTTACTTCGAAGTGCGGAAGTATATCGCATGGCTAATAAAACAGCTAGTGACTATGGTGTCGATATTGAAGGTGTGACATTGCAATTTGACAAAGTTCAGGCTAGAAAACAAGCCATCGTTGAGCAATTAAGTCAAGGTGTGAATACACTGATGAAAAAAGGCAAAATAGATGTTTATCAGGGTACAGGGCGAATTTTAGGGCCATCTATTTTCTCTCCTATGCCGGGCACGATTTCTGTAGAGATGTCCAATGGTGATGAAAATGAAATGCTTGTTCCTACAAACGTTGTCATTGCAACGGGTTCAAAGCCTCGTGGAATGGCAGGCTTAACGGTTGATGGGCAATATGTGCTGAATTCAGATCATGCCTTAGCGTTAGAAAAATTACCAAAATCATTATTAATCGTTGGTGGCGGTGTCATCGGAATTGAGTGGGCATCTATGCTATGCGATTTTGGTGTGTATGTAACGATCGTCGAATACGGTCCATCGATTTTACCAGCAGAAGATGCAGATATCGTCAAAGAAGTGACGAAACAGCTTGAAAAACGAGGTGTTCGCATTGTGACGAATGCTCGACTAGATGCGAGTACATTCAAAATTGAAAATGATAACGTTTTCATTTCAGCGACGGTGGATGATAAAGAAGAAATTTTTGAAGCAGATAAACTATTACTTTGTGTAGGACGTGAGGCGAATACGCAAGGTATTGGCTTAGAAAATACAGAAATCGAAGTTGAAAATGGCTTTATTAAGGTGAATGATTCCTATCAAACGAAGGAATCCCATATGTATGCTATAGGTGATGTGATTGGTGGCTTACAATTAGCACACGTTGCTTCTCATGAAGGAATGGCAGCTATTGAACATATTGCAACAGGTAAAACAGAGAAATTGGATGATTTGAAAGTACCAAAATGTGTTTACTCATATCCAGAGGTTGCCAGCATTGGCTTGACAGAGCGTGCTGCAAAAGAACGTGGATTTTCATTAAAGATTGGTAAATTCCCATTCAAGGCTATTGGGAAAGCATTAGTTAATGGTGAGGCAGAGGGCTTTGTCAAAATTATTGCGGATGAAGAAACAGATGATATTTTGGGTATTCATATGGTAGGGCCTCATGTGACCGATTTAATTGGGGAAGCATCATTAGCGAAAGTATTAGATGCAACGCCATGGGAAATTAGTCAGGCTATTCATCCACATCCATCGTTAAATGAGGTTTTAGTGGAATCTGCTTTAGCGGTTGATGATCGTGCTATCCATTTTTAATTTTCTGAATTTCATAACTAACGTATCCAAATGTGGGGATATAGGATAAGATAGTTATTTCTCTATAATACGAAAGGGGTGTTCGTATGCAAGATGTACAAATCAAACATGAAGATTTAGGTTTGTCAAATGAAGATGTACTTGCTATGTTCGAAACAATGTTAATGGCCAGAAGATTAGATGAGCGTATGTGGTTATTAAATCGCTCTGGTAAAATTCCGTTTGTTATTTCTTGTCAAGGCCAGGAGGCAGCACAAGTTGGAGCAGCCTTTGCACTTGATAATAATAAGGATTATATTGCACCGTATTATCGTGATATGGGTGTGGTTTTACATTTTGGTATGACACCAAGAGAACTGATGTTGTCTGCATTTGCAAAAGCAGAAGATCCAAACTCCGGTGGTCGTCAAATGCCAGGTCACTTTGGTCAAAAGAAAAATCGTATTCTAACAGGATCATCTCCTGTCACAACGCAAGTTCCGCACGCAGTTGGTGTTGCGCTTGCTGGACGTCTACAAAAAGAAGATTTTGTTTCTTTCGTTACGCTTGGGGAAGGTTCATCTAACCAAGGAGATTTCCATGAAGGAGCAAACTTTGCGGGTGTTCATAAGCTACCCGTTATTATTATGGTAGAAAACAATCAATATGCTATCTCTGTGCCAGTTGAACGTCAATTAGGCTGTGCCAAAGTATCTGATCGTGGTATTGGTTACGGTATGCCGGGTGTGACGGTAGATGGTAAATGTCCATTACAAGTGTATAAAGTGGTAAAAGAAGCAGCAGACCGTGCACGTAATGGAGAAGGTCCAAGCTTAATTGAAACGGTGACATATCGTTTAACAGCCCATTCTTCAGATGATGACGATCGTCAATATCGTACGGCTGAAGATATTGCAGAAGGTAAAGCAAAAGATCCGATTCTATTATTTGAAAAGTATCTGATGGATGCTGGCGTTATGACAGAAACAATTCGCACTGAAATGGAACAACGTGTGATGGCTGAAGTAAATGAAGCAACAGATTATGCAGAAGCGGCTCCATATGCACAACCAGAGCATGCACTTAAATATGTTTATGCACCAGTGGACGGAGGTGACATGTAATGGCAGTTATGTCTTATATTGATGCGATTACATTAGCAATGAAAGAAGAGATGGAACGTGATGAGCGTGTTTTCATTTTAGGAGAGGACGTTGGTCGTAAAGGTGGGGTATTTAAAGCCACAAATGGACTATACGATCAATTCGGCGAATATCGCGTGCTAGATACACCACTTGCAGAAAGTGCCATCGCAGGCGTTGGAATTGGTGCTGCAATGTATGGTATGCGTCCAATTGCAGAAATGCAATTTGCTGATTTCATTATGCCAGCTGTCAATCAAATCGTTTCGGAGGCAGCGAAAATTCGTTACCGTTCCAATAACGATTGGACTTGTCCAATGGTCATCCGTGCTCCTTTTGGTGGAGGCATCCACGGTGCGCTTTATC
Source organism: Lysinibacillus sp. OF-1 (assembly GCF_028356935.1). Taxonomy (NCBI): domain Bacteria; kingdom Bacillati; phylum Bacillota; class Bacilli; order Caryophanales; family Bacillaceae; genus Lysinibacillus; species Lysinibacillus sp. OF-1. The sequence continues at coordinate 2,823,696 of NZ_CP102798.1, read as the reverse complement.
ATTCACAATCCGTTGAAGCACTTTTTGCTGGGACACCAGGTTTGAAAATTGTCATACCATCAACACCATATGATGCAAAAGGTTTACTGAAAGCGGCGATTCGTGATGAAGATCCGGTATTATTTTTCGAACATAAACGCGCGTATCGCTTAATAAAAGGTGAAGTACCGCTAGATGATTACACATTACCAATTGGTAAAGCAGATGTGAAACGTGAAGGGGACGATGTAACAGTAATTACGTATGGTTTAGCAGTGCACTTTGCCCTCCAAGCGGCTGAACGTCTAGCTGCAGATGGTATTTCCGCTCATATCCTTGATTTGCGTACGGTGTATCCTCTTGATAAAGAAGCGATTATTGAGGCTGCAAGTAAAACAGGCAAAGTATTACTTGTCACAGAGGATAATAAAGAAGGCAGTATCATGAGTGAAGTTGCCGCGATTATTGCAGAACATTGTTTATTTGAGCTTGATGCTCCAATTCAACGTCTAGCAGGACCTGATGTGCCAGCCATGCCATATGCACCAACAATGGAGAAATATTTTATGATTAATCCTGATAAAGTTGAACGTGCAATGCGAGAACTTGCTGCGTTCTAACAGATCACAATAAGGCTGAATGAAAAAACGAAAAGCCTCAGACGGATGAACAGATTTTGACTTACGTGTAGGTAAGTCAAAATTTGTCTAATTGCCTATCTACGTTTAATGATTTTAGCGCTGCATCAGGTACAAGGACGCCTAGGCTTAATTGATGGGAGGAATAAAGGATGTCAGTTCAAAATATTACAATGCCACAGCTCGGCGAAAGTGTAACAGAAGGTACAATTGAAAAATGGCTTGTTAAGCCTGGAGATACAGTTAAAAAATATGATTCATTAGCAGAGGTTGTTACAGATAAAGTAAATGCTGAAATCCCATCATCATTTGAAGGGGTTATTACGGAGCTTCTTGCGCAAGAAGGTCAAACCTTGCCAGTTGGGGCAGTCGTATGCTCGATTGAAATAGCTGGAGAGGGCGAATTACCACCTCCACCAGCTGAAAAAAAATCAGCAGTAAGCACAGCTATTTTAAATGCTGGTGTTCAAAAGAAACAGGAGGCACCACAGCAGGTGGCAGCTCCAGCAGCTGCACCAAAAGAGGCGCGTAAAGATAAAGTACGCTACTCACCAGCCGTTCTTCGACTTGCACAGGAGCACGATATTGCACTCGATCAAGTGACGGGCACAGGTGAAGGTGGTCGTATCACAAGAAAAGACCTGATAAAGCTAATTGAAACTGGCAATATCCCTACAGCAAATGATGTCGCACCAACTTCATCAACGGTGCAACCTACAGTTGAGCCAGCACCGACAGCACCACAGCAACAAGTGGAAAAAGCAGTTGCACCTGTACCTGTTCATCCTGGAGATATTGAAATTCCAGTGACAAAAGTGCGTCGTGCGATTGCAAATAATATGGTAAAAAGTGTCCATGAAGCACCACATGCTTGGATGATGATGGAAGTGGATGTAACAGATTTAGTGTCTTATCGTGATAGCTTAAAGAATGAATTTAAGCAAAAAGAGGGCTTTAATCTTACATATTTCGCCTTCTTTGTAAAAGCAGTTGCTCAAGCATTAAAGGAATTCCCAATGCTGAATTCAATGTGGGCGGAAGATAAAATTATCCAAAAGCATGACATCAATATTTCGATTGCAGTAGCAACAGATGATGCCCTATTTGTGCCTGTTATAAAACACGCAGATGAAAAATCCATTAAAGGAATTGCTAAAGAAATCCATGAACTTGCCAATAAAGTTCGTACAGGTAAATTGGCAATGGGTGACATTACTGGTGGTACATTTACTGTTAATAATACGGGAGCATTTGGCTCTGTTCAATCGATGGGGATCATTAATTACCCACAAGCAGCGATTCTTCAAGTGGAAAGCATTGTAAAAAAACCGGTCGTTTTACCAGGTGGAATGTTTGCTGCACGTGATATTGTGAATTTATGTTTATCATTAGATCATCGTGTGTTGGATGGACTTGTATGTGGTAAATTCCTAAATAGAGTGAAAGAAATACTCGAAAATACAAATAAATCTTCAACGTCAGTCTACTGATGACTCGTCGGAAACCTGCTGTATAAGGGTTTCCGATTTTTTTTATGCTTTTCGAGTCGCAATTTGTCATGTAGAATAACAAATAGAAACTACTAAGGGGGGAAGCTGATTAAGCGTCCGCATGTCAAACAACATGAAAAATATTGAATTTGAAAAACCAGCCTATTCAGACTGGCAAGATGCAGCAATCAAAGCTTTAAAAGGGAAACCATTTGAGTCACTATTTTCCAAAACAAATGAAGGTGTTACATTACAGCCGCTTTACACGCAAGAAAGTTTAGTAGCTAAGCTTGGAGAAGAGCTTGATTTACAAGTTGCCACAATCCGTTCCCTACAAAATAGTCAAGCGTTTCAGGTGGCACAGCAAATTCACGCTGATACAAGTGAAGCATTTTTTGCACAGCTTGAAGATAGTTTAGCGCGAGGCAATGAAGTGATTACAGTGGATAGTCGTGTGAAGTTTGATTGGACAGAAGAAGTATTGGTCAAATTAGCATCATATTTCTCAGAATATTCATTTAAAATTACTATTAAAAATACAAAAGACCCATTATTAGCATTATTTGACAATATTGCAGAGGATCAACGTGAAGCAGTTAAAGGTTTCATTGTTTCTAAGGACCCGATCTCTTTCAACGCATTTCCGAACGTGCGCTCAGTCAGTGCTGACACGACCGTTTATCACAATGAAGGTGCCAACGCAGTACAAGAGCTAGCCTATGCACTTGCATTAGCAGCCAAGTTTGCAGAACAGGAAGAAAGCTTTGAAGCATTCTCGAAGAAGTTTTTTGTAATCTTTGCCATTGATACACAATTCTTTACGGAAATTGCCAAACTTCGTGCTTTTAAAGTACTTTGGAAAGCGTTCTCATCCGCTTATGGTGTGACAGACAGTGTAAAAATCCCAACGGTTGCTGAAACATCACTAAGAAGCTTTTCTAAATTAGATGTGTATGTCAATTTATTACGTTCTTCCAATGAAGCGCTTTCTGGTTTAATTGGTGGAGCTGATCTCTTTACTGTTCATCCGCATGATGTGTTAACGAAGCCTACGGAACAATCGATTCGTATCGCTCGGAATGTATCATTAATATTAAAAGAAGAAACAAATGTCTTGAAAGTGACAGATCCAGCAGGAGGCTCTTATTTTATTGAGTCGTTAACAGCAGACTTTGTAAAAGAAGCATGGGCATTATTTTTAGATATCGAGGCTGCTGGCGGGATGGATGAATATATAGCGTCTGGCAAGCTTGCGGAAGAAGTGGCAACCACTTATCATACTCGAATCAAAGCTGCATCAACACGTAAGCAATCATTAATTGGAACGAATATTTATGCAAATCCAGCAGATGTACTTGAGCAGGATACAAACCCATTATTTGCTGATATCAAACGTATTGCTGTTCCATTTGAGAAGTTGCGTGCAGAAATGACAGCAGCTAATGTGAGAACAGGTATTTTAGCATTAGGGTCATTAAAAAGCTCTAAGCCACGTGCAGATTTTGTAGCTGGTTTCTTAAATACAGTTGGTCTTGTTCCAGAAAAAAGTGAGCCAGTGGCAACTGCTGAAGAGGCGATTGCTTGGTTGCAGGCTACAGAGGCTAAGTATGTTGTAATTGCAGGCAGTGACGATGATACAAAGGCACTTGTACCGGCTATTTTAGCTGCACAACCAGCAAATGTGCTTATAGATGTTGCAGGTAAATTTAAAGATGAAGAAGAAGCATGGTTAGCAAATGGTTTAAACGGCTTTATTTTCGCAGGACAGAACATCATTGAAAAATTACAGTCCGTGTTTGCGAGCATGAAGGAGGTCCAACGATGAGCAAGCCTAATTTTAATGTAGTAGAAATAGAAAAAGTGTTAACAGCTGAAGCCCCACAAGCGTCTGACGACAAGTTTATGACAAATGAAGGGATTGAAATTAAAGATATTTACACGAAGGAAGATATTAAAGATGCGAAACATTTAAACGATGTAGCAGGTATTGCACCTAATACACGTGGACCATACCCTACTATGTATGTAGCACGTCCTTGGACCGTTCGCCAATACGCAGGTTTCTCAACGGCTGAGGAATCCAATGCCTTCTATAAACGAAATTTGGCAATGGGGCAAAAAGGTCTTTCTGTAGCGTTTGACTTAGCGACGCACCGAGGCTATGACTCAGATCATCCACGTGTAACAGGGGATGTAGGGAAAGCTGGTGTTGCTATTGACTCTGTTGAGGATATGAAAATCCTTTTCGATCAAATACCGTTAGATCAAATGTCCGTTTCTATGACAATGAATGGAGCAGTTTTACCAGTTCTTGCCTTCTATATTGTGGCAGCTGAAGAGCAAGGGGTAACACCAGACAAATTAGCAGGTACAATTCAAAATGATATTTTAAAAGAATATATGGTGCGTAATACATATATTTACCCACCAGCTATGTCAATGCAAATCATCGCAGATATTTTTGAATATACAGCGAAATATATGCCAAAATTTAACTCTATTTCAATTTCTGGTTACCATATTCAAGAAGCTGGCGCAACAAATGACATTGAGCTTGCCTATACGTTAGCAGATGGCTTGGAATATGTACGTACAGGATTGAAAGCAGGAATTGATATCGATGCCTTTGCACCTCGTCTATCGTTCTTCTGGGCAATCGGTATGAATTATTACATGGAAGTAGCTAAAATGCGTGCAGCACGTCGTATTTGGGCACAAATGATGTCAACATTTAATCCGAAAAATCCGAAAACATTAGCATTACGTACCCATTCTCAAACATCGGGCTGGTCTTTAACGGAGCAAGATCCATTTAACAATGTGGCTCGTACATTATTCGAAGCGAATGCATCTTCAATGGGACACACACAATCCCTCCATACCAACGCACTGGATGAAGCGATTGCACTTCCAACAGATTTCTCGGCACGTATCGCGCGTAATACACAGTTATTTTTACAAGAGGAAACAGCGATGACGAAAGTGATTGATCCATGGGGCGGTTCGTACTATGTGGAGAAACTAACAGAAGAAATTACGCAATCCGCTTGGGCATTGATCGAAGAAATTGAAGCACTTGGAGGGATGGCCAAAGCGATTGAAACAGGACTTCCGAAAATGAAGGTTGAAGAAGCCGCAGCCAAACGCCAAGCAAAAATTGACTCTAAAACAGAAACCATTGTAGGAGTGAATAAATATCGCTTAGCAAAAGAAGAGCCAATTGACATTTTGGATATTGATAATACAATTGTTCGTCAAAAACAAATTGAACGTTTAGAAGCGATGAAGGCAGCACGTGATGAAGCAGAAGTTCAAAAACATTTAGCTCGCTTAACAAAAGCTGCTCAAGATGGTGAGGAGAACTTACTAGCTGTGGCGGTGGATGCAGCACGTGCGCGTGCCTCTTTAGGTGAAATTTCTGATGCTATCGAGGCGATTTCTGGTCGTCATAAGGCCGTGATTCGTTCTATTTCAGGTGTTTACTCTGCCAATTTCTCAGATGAGGAGCAAATTGCGGAAGTGAAGCAAATGACAGAAGAATTCCTTGAAAATGAAGGACGTCGTCCACGTATTTTAGTAGCAAAAATGGGACAGGATGGACATGACCGCGGTGCCAAGGTGGTCGCAACGGGCTATGCTGATTTAGGCTTTGACGTAGATATTTCACCATTATTTATGACACCTGCTGAGGCTGCTCAAATGGCTGTTGAAAATGATGTCCATGTCATTGGTGTATCTTCACTAGCAGCAGGTCATAAAACATTAGTGCCTGAATTAATTGCGGAGCTTGAAAAGCTAGGTCGTGAAGATATTATCATTATTGTTGGTGGTGTTATTCCAGCGCAAGATTATGACTTCCTTTACGATGCTGGTGCAGTAGCCATTTTTGGACCAGGTACAGTGATTCCTGTATCTGCACAAAAAATTATTGAAGAAATCTACAAACGTTTAGGCTATGAGGAAGTGTCTGAATAATGGACAAAAACAAAGGAATGGAAGACAGTGCGCTATTTGTCATGGACGGAGTCGAGGCAACTCACGACGGTATGCAGTATGGCACACCTAAAAAATTCCGAAAGAAAAAGGCAGACAATATGAATGTAGGAGAGCTTGCTCAACAAGTACGTGTGGGCTCTCGCACACATTTATCAAAAGCCATTACCCTCATTGAAAGTGCCAACGCTACTCATAAAGTGCAAGCACAAGAATTATTACAGGAGCTTCTTCCGCATACAGGAAATAGTATTCGAATTGGCATTACCGGAGTTCCAGGAGCGGGGAAAAGTTCATTCATTGAGGCTTTCGGAACAATGCTTTGTGACATGGGGAAACGAGTAGCTGTTCTTGCGATTGATCCAAGTTCTTCCTTATCAGGTGGGAGTATTCTTGGCGATAAAACACGCATGGAAGAGCTCGTTAAGAAGCCTACTGCATTTGTTCGCCCATCTCCATCGGCAGGTACCCTTGGGGGTGTTCACAAAAAGACCCGTGAAACAATGTTAGTTTGTGAGGCGGCAGGCTATGATGTGATTTTAATTGAAACGGTTGGTGTAGGGCAAAGCGAAACCTACGTCCGTGGGATGGTTGATTTCTTTCTACTCCTTGTGTTAACAGGGGCAGGAGATGAATTGCAGGGCATGAAAAAAGGCATCATGGAATTAGCGGATGCCATTGTCGTGCATAAAGCAGATGGCGATAATGTTCGTTTAGCCAAAAAAACGGTTGCAGAGTATAAGCAAATTTTGCATTTTTTACAGCCCGCTACACTCGGTTGGATGTCTACAGCAATGCCTGTTAGTTCATTAGAAAAACGGGGACTTGATAAGGTTTGGGAGACAATTGGAGATTTCAAGCAAATTGTTGAAGCCAATCACTATTGGGCTACTCGTCGACAACAACAAACAAAAGAGTGGTTTCAATCGATGATTACCGACCATTTAATTGATCAATTTTATGGGAATCCACAGCGTAAAGCACAGGTACTGCTACTTGAACGTCAAATTTTAAGTGGACAACTGACTGTCACACAAGGTGTCGATCGTTTATTTAACGAAGAGCAGGAAGACAAGTAAACGAATCTTAGTATTCAACTGAATTGTGATGAGCAAGTAGGTGCACAAATTCGTTGCAAACTGCTATGATAAGAGATGGATGAGCGTCAAAAAATTTTTATAGGCAATCATGCTGAATGGACGCGAACTTGAAAGGAGCTATCGCTATATGAATATGGATTACGATTTATTTATGCAGGAAATTTTAAAAACAGCACGTGCTGAAATTGAGGCAGCGGGTTACGAACAACTACAAACACCAGAAGCTGTTGAAGAGGCGTTTACTCGCCCAGGTACAACATTAGTAATGGTGAACTCAGTATGTGGTTGTGCGGGCGGTATCGCTCGTCCAGCAGCGGCACAATGTGTTCATTATGATAAACGTCCCGATCATTTAGTTACAGTGTTTGCAGGGCAAGATAAAGAAGCGACTGCAGCGGCACGTTATCATTTTGGAGAAGATCACCTACCTTCTTCACCATCTTTCGTTCTATTAAAAGATGGACAAGTAGTTGCAGAAGTTGGTCGCTATGAAATTGAAGGGCATGATCCAATGTCCGTTGTGACAAACTTACAAGCAAACTTTGAAGAATATTGTGATGAGCTTTAATTCTATTCTTGCATAACAAAAATGAATTCAAATGAAGTAGAAAAGCCTCATAGATCACAGAATCTATGTAGGCTTCCTACTATCATCATGTATAGATAGTTTCATTATTACTAAAATTTTTGTAATATTGGCTAAATAATTAGCTAAAAGAGTGAAGAGTACTAAACGATAGGAGGCAGTCGGCCTGAAGAAATTTTCAATCGGCTATCGAACTTTAAAGACAGCAATTGGTGCGGCCATCGCTATTGCCATTGCTCAGTATTTTGATTTAGCCTCGTATGCATCTGCTGGTATTCTAACCATATTATGTGTGCAGCCAACGAAAAAAAAATCTATTCATGCAGCTTATACACGATTGGTCGCGAGTATTGTGGCAATGCTTTTTGCCTTTGTAAGCTTTGAATTTTTTACTTATCATCCGCTTACATTAGCAGGCATGCTCCTGTTATTCATTCCAACCATTGTATCATTAAAGGTAGCAGATGGATTTATTTCTAGTGTTGTAATTATAATGCATATTTATGCTGCTGAAGGTTTTTCATTAGCACTTGTTTATAATGAATTAGCGTTGATGGCAATCGGTTATGGCACAGGGATTGCCATTAATATGTATATGCCAGACATACAAAAGGAATTAAATTACTACAGAGTTAAAATTGAGGAGCTATACAGCAAGATTTTTTTAGAAATTGCCACCTATTTACGTCAAGGAGACACGCTATGGAATGGACATGAAATCATTGAAGCAATCCGAACGCTAGAAGAGGCAAAATCATTGGCGTTTAAAGATGTTGAAAACCATTTTATGAGACTTAAAAATGATTACTATGTGTATTTTGATATGCGTGAGCAGCAGCTAGAAATTATCGAACGAGTATTGCCAAAAGTGACGACACTACCTGTTATAGTACAAGAGGCTGAAATTGTGGCAGATTTTTTACAAGACCTCGGTGAGCATGTTCATTCGGGGAATACGGCAAGTCATTATCGAGAAAAATTAGAACATGTAAAACGTGATTTTTCTCAGCTGCCTTTACCGCAAAACCATGAACAATTTATCGCTCAAGCCGCTCTCTATCAGTTTATCGAGGAGATGGACAGGTATTTAGAAATAAAGCAGTCATTTAAGGGCTTAAAGGCTAAAAAAGAGCGCCCACAGTAACGTGGACGCCTCGGGCTTTGCCTTAAACTAACATGGATAATCCGAATGCTAGAGATGAGATTAGCATAATCGCGATCATGCTATAAACAACGATTTTTTGAAATTTTTTATTACTCATATGCTCGTTCGCTCCTTCTTTTCTTATAAATAGTTTAGCAAATCTGAAAAATTTCTCAAGTAGTAGAGTTTTGACAAAAAAATCTGTAAAATAGAGTATGTACCATAACAGAAGGAGATGTCACCATGGAGAAAGTAGACCATATTGGGATTGCAGTGCGCGATCTTGATGAACGCATTACATATTATACAGAAACTTTAGGCTTAAAGTTGATGAAAGTAGAAGAAGTAGAATCTCAACAGGTTCGTGTGGCATTTATCGACGCAGGTAACGTGAAATTAGAGCTATTAGAACCAATGAGTGATAAAAGTGCCATTTATGGATTTATTGAAAAACGTGGAGAGGGAATTCACCATGTTGCCTTCGGTGTAACAGGAATTCGTGAGCGTATGACAGAGCTTCGTGAAAAGGGTGTACGTCTATTATCGGAAGAGCCAGGACCTGGTGCTGGAGGTGCAGAGGTTGCATTTATGCATCCTAAATCCTCATTCGGGGTGTTATATGAATTATGTGATAAAAGTGGAAAAGGGGATAAGTGATCATTATGGATATGTTCGACAAAATCAATGACTTGTATGACCGTAAGACTGTAATTGAACTTGGTGGTGGCTATGAGCGCATCGAAAAACAGCATGAAAAAGGGAAATTAACAGCTCGTGAGCGTATTGATTTGCTACTAGATGAAGGGACATTTTTCGAAATCAACCCATTTATTACTCACCGTACAGTAGACTTTGGGATGGATAAAATGGAAGGCCCTGGTGATGGTGTAGTTACTGGTTTCGGTAAAATTAACGGACGTCCAGTATACTTATTCTCCCAAGATTTCACAGTGTTTGGTGGGGCGCTTGGTGAAATGCATGCCAAAAAAATGGCGACAGTGATGGATCTAGCTGCTAAAAACGGTACACCATTTATCGGTATTAATGATTCAGGTGGTGCACGTATCCAAGAAGGTGTTCTGTCTCTAGATGGCTACGGTCATATTTTCTACCGCAATGCGATTTATTCAGGCGTGATTCCGCAAATTTCTGTTATTATGGGACCTTGTGCTGGTGGAGCGGTTTATTCGCCAGCTATCACAGACTTTATCTTAATGGTGGATAAAACATCTCAAATGTTCATAACAGGACCTAAAGTCATCGAAACTGTAACAGGTGAGAAAATCTCTGCTGAAGATTTAGGTGGTTCAAAAGTAAATAATGCGGTAAGTGGGAATGCTCATTTCCGTGCGCCATCTGAAGAAGAGGCAATTGAAGAAATTAAAAAACTATTAAGCTATTTACCACAAAACAATAAAGAAAAGGCACCTCGACAAGCTCGACCTGAAGGGGATGACTACCGTCCAGAAATCGTGGATACAGTGCCAATCGAAACAACACGTCCATATGATGTTCGCAAAGTAGTTGAGCAGGTAGTGGATGAAGGTTCATTCATGGAAGTACATGCAGAGTTTGCGAAGAACGTAGTAGTTGGTTTTGCACGTATTGCTGGTGAATCAGTAGGGCTTGTTTGTAACCAACCAAAAGTACTTGCTGGTGGATTAGATATTGATTCTTCTGATAAAGCAGCTCGTTTCATCCGTACTTGTGATGCGTACAATATCCCAATTATCACATTTGAAGACGTATCTGGCTTCTTCCCAGGCGTTAAACAAGAGCATGGCGGTATTATTCGACATGGTGCAAAGATTCTTTATGCGTATTCAGAAGCTACAGTACCAAAAATTACAGTGATTTTACGTAAAGCTTATGGAGGCGCTTACGTTGCTTTAAACTCTAAATCAATCGGTGCTGACCTTGTATTTGCATGGCCAAATGCTGAAATTGCTGTTATGGGTGCTGCTGGCGCAGCGAACATCATCTTTGCCCGTGAAATTGCGAAATCAGATGACCCAGAAGCAACACGTGCAGCAAAAATTGAAGAATATAAAGAAAAATTCGCCAACCCGTATGTGGCAGCATCTCGCGGCATGGTAGACGATGTAATTGATCCACGAGATACACGTATGAAGCTGATTCAAGGACTGGATATGCTTTCAAATAAACACGAAACACGTCCTGAGAAAAAGCACGGGAATATTCCTCTATAAAATGAGTACAAGCCTAGTAGCTAATGAGTTGCTAGGTTTTTCATTGTTAAAAAGTGAAACATTTTTTCTTGCCATCCGTACTGATATAGTAAGAGGAGTTGAGATGAATGGAATGGAAGCAATTGCAAACAGAGCAAGAAAAGATTCATGCACAACTAAGAAAGGCATCAAGATTAAACGAGCAAAGCGAATTATTGCATAAGCAGATTCACTATACACAACAGGAAATAGACAAACATACGACAGCCCTCAACCAAATTCGATCAAAACTTGATAAATTGGATGGCTTCTCATTTATGAATATGATTCGTACGTGGACTGGACAACAAGATGAACTACGCGCTGAAAAAATTGATAAAGCAGCAGTTCTTGAATTAAAGATTAGTGAAGCGAAGAAAATGCAAGCGGATTTAACAGAAGATAGTGTTCAAGTAACCAATAAGCTAGCTCAATTTGATGAAATGGCGTTACAACAAGAACTTCAACAAATCTATGCGAAAAAGAAAAAGTACTTACAGCTTCATGATGTTGCTCAGGCAAAGAAGCTAGAGCATTTAGCACATGAGGAAATGGTAACAAAGCAACTCATAACAGAAATTCAAGAGGCTGAGGAAGCGGGGGAAGTAGCTCTAACAAAGCTAGGGCAAGCAGCAGCCTCTCTTCATTCGGCTAGTGGCTATTCCTCCTGGGATACTTTCTTTGGTGGCGGGCTGATTGCCACTCACTTAAAGCATGATGCACTCGATCAGTCAGAAAACTATTTACATCGGGCTCAAATCGCGTTGCAACGTTTTCATAATGAATTATTGGATGTTCATGAGATGTCAACGAAATCGCTGCATGTAGAAACAGATGGGTTTGTGAAGTTTGCTGACTACTTCTTTGATGATATTTTTTCTGCATGGTCTGTCCATTCTAAAATTTCAACAGCAAGAGAACAAGTTTCACGGGTTCAGGACGATGTACATAATACCATTTGGCGCTTACAGGATAAACAAAATAAAGCAAATAACTACCTACAAGCTATAGAAAAAGAAAAAGAGGCTATTGTCAATGCTTAAGGAAAGTCTGAGAATTTTTCATAGTTTTGGAAAATAAAACTACCACAGAACTTTTGTGAAAGATGAAAGTGGATTTCCGTTGCAGGCTGCTTGCTTTCCTGTGAGCGAGTACCAGGCCGCTTTCTTCGCTACCGCTCCGTTTAGAGGCTCGCCTGTCTCGCTATCCCACGGGAGTCAAGTAGCCCTCCACTCCAATCCATAAAAATATTTCTTTTTAGTAAAGGTTTTCAACTAAAGAGAAGGTATTCACTACTCTTTATGGAGGGGGGTTGTCACACATCACTTCTCCACATTGAAAATAGGAGCCTATCCTTGCTCTAATAAGACAAATAATGAGCTAAGGAAAAGACAATTTTGCACATGGTTGATTGGAGTGGAGCCAGCGTCACTCCTAGGGTATTTAGCGTCATAGAGGAGACCCTGGAGCGAACGCAGTGAGTGAAGCGGGGGCTCATCAGACGCCCCCTGGAAAGGACGCTGGCGGAACGGACATCAACCTCTCACCTTGCTAAAGGTTCTTTTTCTGCTATTGGCATCACCTTTTTTCAACAATATGGGAAAGTCTGAGAATTTTTCTCAGACTTTTTAGTTTGGTAGGATTGTTCAATGATTTCAACTCTTCTGACCTTGTGCTAAAATAGTACATATACTATAACGTGGCAAAACACGTAAACTAAGGGAGTTTTACAACATGACAAGTCGTTTAGTAGAAGAGTTTTTTGAGCTCGTTCAAATTGATTCGGAAACAAAACATGAACAAGTAATTGCACCAATTCTTGTAGAAAAATTAACTGCACTTGGTTTTACAGTTATCCAAGACGATGCTCATACGCGTAATGGACATGGAGCAGGTAATATTATTGCTACATTAAAAGGCACATTAGATGTGGAGCCAATTTACTTTACGTCTCATATGGATACAGTTGTTCCAGGGAAAGGTATTAAACCTTCTCTACGTGAAGATGGTTATATCGTATCAGATGGCACGACGATTTTAGGTGCTGACGATAAGGCTGGTCTAGCAGCACTTTTAGAGATGGTAAAATGTTTAAAAGAGCAAAATATTGCACATGGAGATATTGAATTTATTATTACGGCTGGTGAAGAAAGTGGGCTTGTTGGAGCAAAAGAGCTAGATCCAACCATGATTAAGGCGAAATATGGCTTTGCAGTAGACAGTGATGGGAAAGTGGGAGGCATCGTGACTGCAGCACCATTCCAAGCTAAAATTTTTGCGAAGATTATTGGCAAAACGGCACATGCAGGGGTGGCTCCTGAAAAGGGTATTTCCGCTATTACAGTGGCATCAAAATGTATCGCTCAAATGAAGCTAGGTCGTTTAGATGAAGAAACGACTGCAAATATTGGACGTTTTGAGGGTGGACAAGCGACGAATATTGTTTGTGATGAAGTGACAATTTTAGCAGAAGCGCGCTCTATTGACCAAGCTAAATTAGATGCACAAACAAAGCATATGAAGGAAACTTTTGAGCAAGTTTCGGCTTCACTAGGCGCACGTGCTGAAGTAGAAGTGAAGCTGATGTATCCAGGATTCCGTGTAACAGAAACAGATAAAGTAGTTCAAGTAGCCATCGCAGCTGCACGCAATATTGATCGTACACCAACATTAGGTATTTCAGGTGGCGGCTCGGATGCGAATGTGATTGCTGGCTTTGGCATTCCTACCGTTAATCTATCAGTTGGCTATGAAGACATTCATACAATAAATGAAAAAATACCAGTAGAAGAATTAGAAAAATTAGCAGATTTACTTGTAGAAATCGTCAAAGAATCGGCGAAAAACTAACAGTCAAATAGAAGGATGTGACCGCATGGAAAGTGTGAAAGCAGTCGTTTTTGCTTGTGGGACAGAGGAATACGCAGTGCCTGTGGAGCAAGCAATTTCAATTGAAAAATTAGAGCATGTAACACCTATCCCTCATTTACCTAATTATCTTTTAGGCTTTACAAGAATTCGTGGTGAGCTTGTACCTGTTCTTGATTTTGAACGAATATTGTACAACCGCTCATCTAATACAGCAACTGCTCGTATTATTGTTTTAAATACAGACGTGGTTAATTATGGATTACTGGTGACAGAAGCTCGAGAAATTCTTGATTTTGATGATTCAGTACTTCAACAATTGGGCCTTGTTAATTACAGTAAAACACGCTACTTTACGGCTGTAGCTAATCTTGAGAACCGTATGATTACTTATGTCGATCCAAAAATATTGGTCAATTCATTAGATGGCATTCGTGAGATTATCGATTATTTACACAAAATGCTTGAAAATGAAAAAGAAAACGTGGAGGCATAGGCACTCTAAGTTTTCTTAGTGTTGAAAAAACAACACAATCACTAGGATTTTGTGTACGGCGAAAAGGCTTGTCGCTGACGCATTGCTTTCGCGCAGAGCAAAACCTAGGGGCTAGCTATTCCACGGGACTCAAGTAGCCTTGTTGTGACTAATCCCTTCACATTTAAATAAAGGCATAAGATAAAGAAAAGACATCTTTGCAACATGGCGGAACGGCTATCAACCTCTCGTCTCACCAAATGTTTATGGACATCGTCTTTTTTCATAGGTTGACAATATGGTCATAATAAAAAGCCCTTCCAGCAAACTGGGAAGGGCTTTTCGTTTGTTATTAAGACAGTCGACCACTGTAGTCTTCAAATTTAAATTCACGAATGACTTTACTGCCTTCTTCATCGTTATAAGAAACGATAGAAGGTAAGTTGACACCATTAAACATATGGTTTTTAACCATAGAATAATGAGCCATATCTGTAAAGACAAGACGATCGCCTGGTTTTAATGGTTGATCAAATGAATAATCACCAATTACATCACCAGCAAGACATGTAAGTCCGCCTAAGCGATACGTATGCGCGAATTCATTTGCTTGACCAGAACCGATAATCATTGGACGGTACGGCATTTCAAGTACATCAGGCATATGACATGTTGCTGACGTATCTAAAATAGCAAGGTCCATGCCATTTTTTTGAATATCAAGTACTGTAGCGACTAAATAGCCTGTATTAAGTGCTACCGCTTCGCCTGGTTCTAAGTAAACAAGCAGGTTGTATTTTTCTTGAATATAGTTAATGATGTTAACAAGTTTTTCGACATCATAATCTGCACGCGTAATATGGTGGCCACCACCGAAGTTTAACCATTTCATTTGATGTAACACATCACCAAATTTTTCTTCTACTACTTCAATAATACGTTCTAACGTGTCGGAATTTTGTTCACACATCGCATGGAAATGTAAGCCATCAATGCCGTCAAGCTGTGATTTATCGAAGTTAGCCAAAGTTGTACCAAGGCGAGAGTTC
This sequence comes from Lysinibacillus sp. OF-1, assembly GCF_028356935.1. Lineage (NCBI taxonomy): Bacteria > Bacillati > Bacillota > Bacilli > Caryophanales > Bacillaceae > Lysinibacillus > Lysinibacillus sp. OF-1. Next base: position 2,808,146 of record NZ_CP102798.1, on the reverse strand, counting down.
GTGTAGCAAGGATCGTAAAGTGCTGTTTCAATTTCAGAGTACTCAGGATTCACACGAATACCACATTCAATTGTTTTTCCAGCAGATTTTACTTTCTCTTTGAACTGAGCCCATTGGTTAAATGAGTTAAACACGATGTGATCCACATAGCCTAGAAGCTCGTCCATTTCATGCTCAATATAAGCAGGAGCATAGACGTGTACTTCCTTGCCCATTTTTTCATAGCCTAGACGTGCTTCATGCAAGGAGCTAGCAGTAATACCTGCTAAATATTCCCCAACTAATGGGAATGTTGAATGCATGGAAAAGCCTTTTAGGGCTAGTAAAATGCGGCAGCCTGTACGATCTTGAATTGATTTTAAAAGCTCAAGATTTTTTGTTAATAATCGCTCATCCACTACATAAGAAGGGGATGGAACTTTTGAAAAATCAATTGGTTTCATCGGCTTAATTCCTTTGCATCTAAATCAAGGTCAAGTAATTCTGGGTTATGACTTTCTTGCCATGGTAGACCCCATTTATTTAGTGCATCCATGAATGGATCTGGATTGAAGTCTTCTACATTCCAAACACCTGGTTTACGCCATTCGCCATTCATCACAAGCATAGCACCGATCATAGCTGGTACACCTGTTGTGTAAGAAATCGCTTGAGAACCCACCTCGTTATAGCACTCTTCATGGTCACATACGTTGTAGACATAATACGTTTTTTCTTGCCCATCTTTTAGACCGCGGATGATACAACCGATATTTGTTTTACCTTTTGTACGTGGTCCAAGAGAAGCTGGATCTGGCAATACCGCTTTAAGGAAGTGGATTGGTTGAATCATTTGACCTTCAAATTCGATTGGTTCAATAGATGTCATACCAACGTTTTCTAATACTTTTAAGTGTGTTAAGTATTTTTCAGAGAACGTCATCCAGAAGCGGATTTGTTTTAAACCTTTGATATTTTTTGCAAGTGATTCAAGCTCTTCATGGTATAGAAGATAAATATCTTTTGGTCCGATTTCTGGAAGGTTATACACTTCTTTTTTCTCAAGTGGTGCTGTTTCAACCCACTTGCCTTCTTTCCAGTAACGACCATTCGCTGTAATTTCACGAATGTTAATTTCTGGGTTGAAGTTTGTTGCGAAATGGTAGCCATGATCTCCCGCATTCGCATCCACGATATCAATATAGTGAATTTCATCAAATTCATGTTTTTGAGCATGAGCTGTGAAAACGCCTGTTACACCTGGATCAAAACCGCTACCAAGTAATGCAGTTAAGCCAGCTTTTTCAAACTTCTCTTTATAAGCCCATTGCCATTTATATTCAAATTTTGCCGTTTCAGGTGGCTCGTAGTTTGCAGTATCCACATAGTGCACACCTGTCGCTAAGCAAGCATCCATAATCGTTAAGTCCTGATAAGGTAATGCCACGTTAATCACAACATCCGGTCCGAAAGCTTTAATAAGCTCAATAACCTCTTCTGTATTATCCGCGTCTACCTGTGCAGTATGAATTTTTGTTTTTCCGCCGTCTAGTTTTTCTTTTAGAGCGTCACATTTTGAAACAGTTCTACTTGCGATACAAATTTCCTCAAATACGTCCGAATTTTGAACACACTTGTGTACCACAACACTGGCAACTCCGCCAGCTCCGATAATCAATGCTTTACCCAATTGTCTACCCCCAAGTTCATATAAAGTATTGTCAAACAAGCTGATTATACAGAAAATTGATATACTACTCAATCATTGTTTTAAAAATTTCTACAAAAATTTTTATTTTACTACAATAATTAGACGTAATCAGAGGGGAATACCTCGAGAAAGTAGCTAATTGTGTATGAAAAAAACTAATTTATTGAGCTCATTTGTAGATTTTGTTAGATGAAGTTGTTCAAACTAATCTAGCCTCTCATCATAGAATTTCATGTGCTTTATTTTTCTCACCTTTTGAGCTGTACATAAAAAATCCCTTTCACCCTATAAGGTAAAAAGGGATGTACAGCATAATAAAATCAACTGCTTTCAATCGTTTTAGTGTGTCAAAACAGGCTAATTTTATGCTAATTATTTCAAAAAGCGATTGGGTATCTGTTGTTTTTCTTCTCCCCATATATAAAAGAAAACCACAAGTAATGTACTTAAAAACCCCATCACAAGAGCATACGTACTGAGGGCTACATGCACTTGACTTTGCATAGCATAAATAAAAATAGCTCCTATCGTTAACAAATTTCCTGTAACAAGCGATATAAAATGAAAGCGTTTATTCATAGCAAGCCCTCCTATTAGATGATAAGGTAATGCTCCATGATGAAGAGAGTTCGCTTCAATTATCGCATAATTCAGAACTTTTATCCATCGCTTTTATTATATTAGTAATATTAAAGATGCTTTTTAAATACATCTTTTTGTAGTATGATTGAGGAATAATAGGGAATATTCATAGATGATTATTAGAAAGGGGAGAGGATGAATGGTGAAATTACGCAATTCATTAACTTTTCAACTTGGGACGATTATTGCTGGTATTTTAGTGGTGATGCTAGGGATTACGTCGTTCGCTACATACATAACTGCTTACAATAAACTATATGATGCTGCTGGCGTGGAGGCCTATGGTTGTGCCAATATCACAACAGGTTTAATTGATCCAGCATTAATGGACAAGGCCATTCAGGGCGATCAAGATGCACAGGCGCGTATTGGACATGATTTAAACTGGACAACGGGCCATAAGGACATTTTTCAAACGCAATATATTTTAGCACTCGATGGCACATTATTAGCGCTGGATGAACATTTAGCTGAGGAAGGTCTCGCACCTGGCGATTCATTTTATTTAGATAAAGAAGCCATTGATATGTTGCTGACACATAAGCATCCAACATACTCACAGCCCTATAATTTTGCTGGTATGGATCGCTTATCAGGCTATGCACCTATTTTTAAAGACCATGATTCTAGTAAAGAAATCATTGCAATTAGTGTCATCGATTTTGATGCCAATATCGTAAAAGAACGAACGTGGGATGTCGTGCGAAATGGTATCTTAATAAGTATTTTCCCTATGCTTATTGCTTCGATCATTACAGGCTTTTTAATTCGTCGAAAAGTGAAACCGATTAGTGTGCTAATTCAGCAGGCTAAAGAAATTGCGAATGGGAATTTAGCTGTACCTGAAACAAAAATTCATAGTAAGGATGAAGTAGAGGATTTAGCAAATACCTTAAATCGAATGACCGCTAATTTGCAAAATATGATTATGACGATGCGCTCCACTTCTAATACTTTAGCTAATAACTCAGATGAAACCGCTTCCACGTTGCACGATATGAGTAATACGATTCAAGGTGTTGCGAACAATATCGAAGAGGTCACAAGTGCTGTGACGGAAGGGATGCATCATGCTGAAAATGCGACAGATGTTCTGACATCTTTAGCAGAGGACCTTCAAATGATACAGCACAATGCCAATGACAGTGCTGAGAATGCTCGACAAACGATGAAATTAGCAACAGAGGGTGAGCGACTAGCGAAGGATATAAGTAATGATATGGCATTGATTCATAACGGTTCAGGTGAAGTTCGACAAACAGTCGAAAACTTGGTCACATCAGCAACCAAAATACAAACGATTACTACCTCTATTGCTACTATAGCCTCCCAAACGAATTTACTAGCTTTGAATGCTTCCATCGAGGCGGCTAGAGCAGGGGAGCATGGGAAGGGTTTTGCCATTGTTGCTGAGGAAGTACGCAAGCTTGCCGAGCAGTCCAATCAAGAGGTTTTACAAGTCGAACAGCTAATTCAAGACATTATGAAACATGTTCAGCAAGTGATGACATCTACGAATGATAATACGCAATATATCGAAAAAGGCACAGAGACAGTGCGTTTAACCGCGCAATCTTTAGGCAATATTTCCACAGCAGTAGCCACAACGGTAGAAGAAATGATTATGCTTTCTCATGCTATGACCGCTGAAAATGAAAAATCAGCTCGTATTGTTCAAATGATTCAACAATTAACAGAATCCATTAGAGATATAGAAGAAACGATGAATATGATTACGGTAGCAGCACAGCAAACAACAGCAAGTATTGATGAGGTAGCACAAGGTTCTAATGAAACAAATCATATGGCTCATACACTTGAACAGCATGTAAAAGCGTTTAAATTAAAAGAATTGTAGAAAGATTAGGACAAGTTGTCTTTTGCTTCTATTGCGAAGATGGTACACTAGCTATAAGATTTGTCTTTTGTGAAGTGGAGGATTTAAATGGTGGTAAAACAACTGGATGAGCAAGTTCAACAAGTTAATGACTTATTTTTGAGTGGACAGGTAAAGGAAAGCTATCAACTGGCTAAAAGAATAATAATGAATCATGCAGTGGTTGAAGAGGAGGCCTATCAATTCATCCAACAGCATGTGGCCATGCTAGAGGCGAACGGGTATGCGAGTATGCCTCACCCCACTGATGAAAAGGTGAAACAAAGTGTAGAACGCACAGATGGTTCTTATCCAGAACGAGATGTTCTCACGGCTTATATTGGGAGTCAGGATGATGAGCAATTTGGAAAAGTAATCGATGAATTATTAGCAGGGTCTATTGAAGCACAGGCGAATGCTTATTATACAATGGCGGAATACTTTGTTCTTGCTGAAGAACGAGACAAGGCAACAGCACAGTATGCAGAGGCAATCAAATTGCAGCCCAATAAGGCGCTCTATTGGGGAGCTTTTGCCCAGTTTTTGAATCGTCAGGAGGGCAGCCCCTATCTGGCATTACGATTAATTGAAGAAGCTATTCTACTAGATGGGATGAATCCACGTTGGCACTATATTCAAGGCAATATTTTTTTACAGCTAGTAGCAGCGACGAAAAATTTAAGCTATTTACCTGCCTTAGAAGAGGCGTGGAACAAAGCTGAAAAACGGTGTAGCGCTAAGCAAGTTGCATTGAAAATGGATCTTGTAAAGTCACGTGATCTGTTAACACAATGGAAAAAGCAAATGCTATAACGATTAAAAACTGTCTAGCAAAGCATTAATAATTATTTGATTTTAAGTATATTTATGCTATCATAAAAAGATAAACGGACGTATGAAGCTTATCGATTACATGAAAGAAGTGTTTTTTTGAGTTTATATGTAGCGTATGTATTGGTAGGACTTGCCATTGCCATGCCTGTAGGAGCTATTACTGTAGAAATGACAAAGCAAGGACTCAAAAATGGTTTTATGCATGGCTGGGCTGTAGGGCTTGGTGGCATGACCATTGACATTGTATTAGTTTTTGCTTTATACATGGGACTAGCCTCTATTTTGGCTATGCCGATGGTCCAACTTCCTATGTGGATTATTGGAGCAGGCTTTTTATTCTTGTTAGGCTATGATTCTATCAAGAATGCAGACCATGATATTACATTAGCAGGAGAAAAAGTAACCAAATCGTTTTTTGCCTCTTATTTTAATGGCTTATTGGTCGCAATTTCGCCTGGTAATCTTGTATTTTGGGTCAATGTATTTGGTGTAGTGCTAGCTAAATCTTATGGACAAGGACAGCCGACAAACTTTTTAATTATTGCTGCTGGCGTTCTTAGCGGTATTTTACTCCACGACATCGGTTTGCTGACCATTGTGTCAGTCACTCGAAAAGCTATGAACCGTAAGATGATTAAGACATTTACAATTGTTGCAGGATTCTTATTGATTGGTTTTGCTGGTTATTTTATATATGAATTTATTCAAGCAATTAAGATTTATATATGAAAAGTGCGATCTTCTAGATCGCACTTTTTTTATGGTACCATCAGTGCTGCTTGATGCTCATGGATACAGGCGATAATTTCTTCCGCTACTTCATGCGCTAGCGATAGTTCTGAAGTAAAGCCCACACAGGAGCAATTCATTTCACCTAAAATATAACCATCTTCTCCAGCCTCATTCGTATCTAACATAAAGTCAGCCGTCCAAATCAATGGTAAATCATAATTGCCTAATAGGTTCGTCACTTGTGGGAGTTGTGCTAAAAAATTTTGTACGAGCTCTTGCCAATCTGCAGGCTGGTCATAGCGATATTGGGCACCTGAGAAAAGTGTGGCGCTAAAGGCATCCTCAGTATCTGCCGGTTTTTTATGTACTACATAAATAGGACGGTTTCTTAACATGAATAAGCGAATTTCACCTTCTGTAATTCGCGGAAGAAATCGCATATCGATTAACATACCATTCATCCCTGTAATATACTGCTTACAAAATGTCATGAACTCGCCAAGCTGCCAATATTCAACATGATTATCTTTCGCTTCTGTACATTTGATTTGTGCATTAAGTGGCACTTCAGTGATGCCCTTGGCAAGCGGATTCACCAATTGTACACGCCAAATACCTTCACCAGTTGAACCACGATTTTGCTTCAGAACACGTTCTGTCGAAGCTAAGGAGATAGGGAATTGCGTTTTGAATGCTTCTATAGTGTAGTAGGCATATGTATCATCAGGTACTAAATTCGTTGATGTAAGCTTTGATAGAGCATCTTTCGAGCCGTAGCTAATCATCGCATCAGGATGTGGCATTCCGATAATTCCAGCCTGGCACAGCTCTCGTAGCATGGTAAAATACGCTTCCTCATGCTGTAAGTTACCAGGGTTTATACGCGATACATAGGCAACACCATGTTCCTTCACATAGTCAAAGATTTGCTGTTTTTTTGTGACATCAAAAAATAGCACCTCTGCATCTTGCCCACGTTCCTTTAGGGCATCCACCATCGGTAGGGTGTCTGGGCGATAGCCGTCGGGTCCTTTATCTGTGCCACCCTCAACCTCGAAAAAAATAACTTTTTTATCCATAAAAATACCTCCTTTTGTCTGCTATTAAATTCAGTATAGTAGACAAATCAGGAAAAAAGATAGATGAAATATGTAAATTTTATGTATAAATTTATATATTACTAGTCCTGTTTTAGGAGGTATTTACTATTGTTTTCGGGACATTTTGAATAAGTTACGCTTCAACCTGTTTTTTCTGAAAGACTGTGAGGTATAAAATCATAAGAAGAATGAGTAATGTGCCTATAAACTGATAGCCCCCAAAGGTAATTTTTAACCACCAGACACTCGTAATAACAGCCATTAATGGTTCAAGGCTTCCTAGTAAGCTTGACTCCTTAGGGGAGAGATAGTGCAAACTAGCAATATAAAACCAAAAAGCGAGCATTGTGCCAAAAATAATGATAAAGAGAAAATAAGCAACAGTGGAAAAGGTCCAATTTGATACATCAATCGCCCAAGGTGGATGGAAAATACTCATTACTGCCCCACCGATAATCATTGACCAGCCAACAACTAGTAATGAATGAAATTGCTGCAAAAGTGGAATCGCATAGAGAGTATAAAAGGCAACTGAAAGCCCTGATAACACGCCCCACAGCACAGCCATAAAAGGAACTGATAAGGTTGAAACGGAGCCATTTGTTAATAATAAAAATGTTCCTACAAGTGTAAGTGTGACGGCAATCCCATCTTGTTTTGTCAATGGATTTTGCCTCGTTAGTAAAAAATAAGCCATGATAAACAGCGGTGCTAAATATTGTAATAAGGTGGCTACTGCAGAATTACCAATCGCGATAGACATCATATAGGTATATTGGACAGCGAGCATGCCGAGTAAACTAAATAAAATTTGTTTAAAAGCATTCTGTTTCGTGCGCCATATGACAAAAATTGAGTCATGACGGTAGGTTATTTTATAAATAGCTAGTAGCAGTAGGCCAGCCAAAAGTAGCCGACTAGATACAAGCCAGCCCACTTCTATATCGTCTTGTTGGAATAACTTTTGGGCAACGGTCCCACCTATTCCCCAAAAACTTGCCCCTAATATAACAAGTAGGAAGCCCATGGTACGATTTCTTTGGATGATTTGATTCATTTGTTCACATCTCCTAAACTATCAATATAAGGTGATTATAAAGGAGAGAATTGCAAATAAATATCGATTTAATCGTATAAAAATATCAATATATTGAGGTGTTAAGGATGCCGTTGACGCATATTAAAATAGCAAAGGATTTACAAGAATTAACGCTGCACGGGACAAAAGAATTTCCCGTTGCCTTGTATGAAACGGTCATGCAATTAGAGAGGTTGGATTTCCTACCACTCCATTGGCATAAGGAAATTCAATTTGTTTATTTAAAAAGTGGACGAGCTCAGTATCGAGTAGGGGGAGATGCATTTATTTTAGAACAAGGGGAGGGGCTCTTTATCAATGCCTCGGTATTGCATGAAGCGAAGCCTTATGAAATTGAACAAGCTTTGATTTATTGTGTCAATGTGGACCCAATGCTGATAGCTGGTCATGAGGGCAGTATCTTTGCCCCAAAATATGTTGAGCCTTATATCACAAAAAATCGAGTGCCTTATGTCAAGCTGACGGGGGAGTTAGCACAGAAAATAGCATCGATTGCAGCATTGATGCGGGAACAAGACGTATTTTTTGAATTAAAGTTTTGGAGAGAGCTCCTATTCATTTGGGAATCGATGCTAACTCAATCCTTGCTGACAGAAGAAATGATGGATCAATCCTCCATCGTACAGCATGAACGAGCAAAAGTAATGTTGGATTTTTTACATGCACATTATCAACAAAAAGTAACGTTAGAAGATTTAGCAAGTCATGTCTATATAAGTCGCGCCGAATGCAGTCGCTTTTTTAAGAAAATAGTGGGTATGACGCCGTTTAGCTATTTATTACAATACCGACTGCGCAAAAGCAAAGAATTATTGCGGAATGGTGAGCTATCTATAACCGAAATAGCTGGTGATACAGGTTTTAGTACGGTCAGTTACTATATCGAAAAATTTAAAGAATACACTGGCTACTCGCCACATGTTTACCGTAAAAAGTTTCTAAGTGTGAAAAATAATTGAACATGTTTGGAAAAAGATCATCTTTTATACTCAAAATATATACAAAATTAACCATTTGAAATAAAGTAAAATTAGCAATAAGGAGGGGGATAGGGAAGGATGGTTTTAAAAAGTAAGCAAAATATATGGCTAGGCTTGTTATTAATCGTGTTAGCCAGCAATTATACACTCTATAACACTGGATTGGGTGTATCCATTTTACCAATCGAAACGAATGGGGTTGTCATGGGGTCATTGATCGACTTTATTGTGGTGATGCCCGTATTATGGATGCTTTATAAAGGAAGGTTTTCGTTCAAGCACGCCATTTTATTAGCCGCATCAGGCTGTATTGCCGCACGCTTTATGATTCCCATGGAGCATCTTCAGCCATTTGTGGCTGTGACATGGGCAGGTTTTGTGATGGAATCAGTTATTATTTTATTAGAAATTGTCGTACTAGCAACACTCGTGCGATATTTGCCCCAAATCCTGATGGAAGTGCGTAGGAGTTCATTGCCAGATCTCTTTTCATTTTCAAAAGCTGTAGAAAATCATGTACCCAAGCATGCTATCATTCAGATGATTTGTGCGGATATGCTAGTGCTATATTATGGTTTTGCAAGTTGGAAAAGACAAGAACGTCAGGGCTTAACTTTACATAAAAATTCGAGCTACATCGCTTTTCAGCTCATGATTATTCATGGCATTGCCATTGAAACGATTGGTATTCACTGGTGGCTACACGAAAAATCAATAGTACTTTCCATTGTTTTGCTCCTTTTTAATATGTATTCAGTGATTTTCTTTTTAGCAGATATGCAGGCCATTCGTTTAAATCCTGTTTACGTAACAAATGATACATTGTATTTATCTCTTGGACTAATGAAACGAACTGCCATTCCATTTGCTCAAATTGCAGCAATCGTGGAAGATAAGGAGCAGCTAGAAGGAAAATTATCAAAAGATACGATTGATTTTATAGCCCGTGATTTTGCTGAAGCCTACCCACAATTCATTTTGAAAATGAAAGAGCCTGTAGAAGTGACATTTATGCTAGGAATAAAAAAGCGCTATAATCAAGTAGCCATCAAGGTTGATCAAGTACAAGAGTTTAGACAAATGCTTGAACAAGGAATAACAAAATAACTATCCTAAAACGGGTGCTCCTAATATGCGTGCACCCGTTTTATGAATCGCTCAAAGTAAGTCTGTAAAAGTAAGATGTTCCATTCTATAAAGATGGCTTATGTATAGCCTGTAAAAATAATAATATTATTTAACCAAATTTTAACCTTCGTTTTTTATAGTATTTCATATACAAAAGTAGGAGGAAAGGGAATGTAAAGGTCGTGTCCAAACTAGATAGAGCTTTGTGAAATTTTCTGAGTATTGAATAAAAGGTGAAGAACCTTCAATAGAAAAATAGTATAATAAGCTTATACACTAATATACAATTTCTGGATGTATCTTAAAGATTTACATTCTTGTATACCTCATTTTAATGTGCTTGAAAAACAACCTCGATTTTTGGCATAAATGTATATAAATATAAATAGTGATTTAGTTTCGTTGGATTTCTAATTAACAAATGAAGGTAGTATAACTAGATAGAAGAGGGGGTTCGTTTGTGAATGATTGTATCCTTTTGCAGTCTAATCAAGATTGGCACTTACAAAGAATGTATATGAAGAAATTTAACAATCTGGTACTCGTAAAAAGTATTCATCAAAATTCTGCTGAGACAAGAGCCAAACTGCAATATGAATTTACCTTGTTTTCCAATGAGCAAAATCCTTGGCTATTGAAGCCGATTGCTATGGATTATATAGATAAACAATATGCGATTATCTATGAAAATTTTAATGGTGTGCCCCTAAAGCAACTCGGAAATAACCTTATTTCTTTACATCAATTTCTACTAATAGCGATTGAGCTTGTGAATATTTGTATTAAAATGCAACAAAGTAATTTACTTTATTTGCACCTTCATCCTGATCAAATATTAATCAATCCAAATTCGTTCAAAATAAAATTATTAAGCTCCGAGTTTAGTTCGAAATATGATGCAGAATCGCCAGTTGTAATTGAAAATCCCTATGAAAGACGGGATCAGTTACCTTATTATGCACCTGAACAGACGGGCAGACTTCATTTAGATGTGGATTATCGTACGGATTTATATGCACTTGGTATGATTTTTTACGAAATATTGGGCGGTCAATTACCTTTTCAAGCAAAGGATGCTGTAGATTTAATTTACGAAATCTTAACCAAAAAGCCAGAATCCTTGATGAACCTTCAAAATAGTTGTCATCCTCTCCTTTGGAAGATTATTGACAAGCTTTTAGCTAAAAATCCGGTTGATCGTTATCAAAGTGCAATGGGTTTGAAAGAGGATTTGCTCTTTATCCAACATAGACTTACGGCAAATAAATCACTTGACGACTTCCCACTAGGTCAACAGGATTTACAGTTGAATTCGGGATTGTCTACTAAGCTTTACGGCAGAGAAGAGCAATTTGCAGAGCTTTCCTCTCACTTTTATCAGGTCACAAAAGGTGATAAAAAAATGGTCACTATTTCAGGGCAAGCAGGATATGGAAAATCCAAGCTAGTACAAGAGCTGAAGGGTGAAATTGCGGCGGCAAAGGGCTATTTTATTGCAACGAAGTATGAGCAATTACAATTAGAAAATGACTATACCATTGTGGTTCATCCGTTAAGAAATTTATTGAAATTGGTTTATATGGAAGGTGAAAAATCTGTACAATTATGGAAAAAATTATTCCAGGAAGTCAAATTAGTTGTGACAGATGAGCTTATTCATTTATTACCTGAACTCAAATGGTTTGTGAAGGAAGAAGTAGGCTTTCAAAAGGAGGTTCGTCAAAATACAAAACAGCTCCATTCCTATACGTTTATATCTATTCAAAAAATTTTATTAACATTTGCAATACAAAAGAAACCGGTTGTATGGTTTGTTGATGATTTGCACTGGGCCAATCAGAGTACGCTTGAAATTATGGCACAAATTTATGAGCAGCAACGAGCGGGGTACTTTATGATGATTGGGACATTCCGAGTGAATGAGGACAGCACAGAGGAAAAAAGTGAGCAAAGAACCACTGTTTTTTCCAATTGTCACCATATTCCTTTACCCCTTCTTCAGGAACAACATGTGCAGCAATGGCTTGAGGCATCTTTCAATGCTCAGCCGCAAACGATACAGGTCATTGCTAAACAATTATTTAATTTGACCAAAGGGAATCCACTCTTTGTAAAAGAAGTGTACCGTTCACTCCAGCAAGATAACACGATTTATTTTAATACGACAACAAAAGAGTGGCAGTTTAATCGTCAGAAATTCAATTTATCTCGTTTAAATAACGAGCTATTTGCTTTCATTGAGAATAGAATGGCTAATTTAACGACCGATGTCCATGCTATTTTACGACTTGTCGCATGTTTTGGTCAGCGTTTTGAATTTAGTGATGTCTTAAAGCTTGTCTCCCTACCTGCTCAAACATTATTGAAATATTTAGAAACACTTGTGGAAAATGGTTTTATTATTCCGTTAGATGCACATTATAAATGGGCGAGTACATTTGAACATGAAGGAATTTTGCATACATTTTCGACAAAATTCCAATTTGTCCATGATCGTATTCAGCAAGTAGCCTATCAAGAAATTCCGTTACAAAAGCGCATCAAGCTGCATTATCAAATTGGCCAATTACTAACTGAGAATTCTCCAACGATTGCAGACCATGATCGTTTAAACGAAATGGTTATGCATTTTAATTACAGCCGGCAATTATTGACGAGGGAAGAAAAACAGAAGTTGGCTCTCTGGAATTATCAACTAGGAATAGAGGCTAAAAGAATAGGGTTGTTTGATAATGCGCTTAAATTTTTTACAACTAGTAAAGAACTATTAACACCGGATCATTGGATAACTAGGAGAGAACTGTCTGTTAAATTATATGCGAACTTAGGAGAATGTGAATATATTGCAGGGCACTATGAACGCTCTGAAATACATTTAACAGAAGCTTTGCAGCATTCAGAGACAGTGTTAGAAAAGCTGATGATTAATAATTTAAAAACGATATTATATATTGAATCTGATAATCCTAGTATTGGTCTAGAAGCAGGCTTGGCGGGGTTACAAGTTGCAAATTTGAAAATTACGGCAGCTCCTAAAAAATCACAGCTTCTCAAAGAATATCTATTATTAAAATTAGCATTGCGACATATGTCTGACCAGGATTTATTGCAACAATCTGCAACAAATAGTAAGGAAATTGATCTATTAATTCATTTAATTATTAATATGACGGCAAGTGCTTTCCTGTTAAATCCTAACTTAACGGGCATTCTTTTAATGAAAGGCATGCGCCTACAGTTGAAGTATGGTACGACACCGAAAAGTGCCATGGTATTGATTAATTATGCCATGCTTTTAAATGCGGGATTTGGTAATATAAAAGAAGCTGCTCGCTTTGGAAAACTGGCCATCACCGTTGCCGATACGCAAGAGAGTATTTATATCAAAGGACATACTTATTATGTGTATGGGGTGTTTATCAGCCATTGGACAGAGCCGTATGAAGCCAGCATTCAATATATTAACGAGGCTCAACAAAAAAGCCAAGAGCTCGGCTTATATCATTTAGTATCCTCAGCCTCTTGTTTTATTGTCGTTATTCGACTTATTCAGGGGGCTTCCATTCAAGATTTACAGCAGGAAATTAGGCGACAACAAGATGAATTTTCCATACATGCAAGTACTTTATCGATTGATTTTTTAGCTGAAATGGGAGGATGGATGAATGCTCTGCACGATCCACATCATCCTGTACATTGGGGGTACTCCTTTACGATACAGGATCAACCTGCTATTAAAATCATGCATTATTCAGTACGTTTACAAATGTCCTTTTTATTAGGCGATGAAAAGCAAGGAAAAGCGATTTTGATAGACTTAAAGGAATTAAGTAAAGAAACCTATACATTACCGATTTCTACCGTTTATTATTTTTATCGGGCTATGTGGCAATTTCATTTTCTGCAGCGCCTCAATGGTGAAGCACAAGAGCGACACTTATATCTATCTGACATACAGCAAAGCATAAAAAAATTTAAAAAATGGGCCAGTTATTCTCCTGCCAATTACGAGCATCTCTATATCTTATTAATGGCAGAAAATTACCGTTCCAACAACAAAGAAAAAGATGCTGAGCTCTATTATGACCGAGCTATACAATTAGCAAAAATGAATGGCTTTATCCAAGATGTGGCACTTGCTTATGAACGAGCAGCAGACTATTATCGCGCCAAACAGCAAATGAAAACAGCAAGACACTATATATTAAATGGTATTCAAAGCATGCAAGCATGGGGAGCCGAAACGATTGCTAGAAGATGGGAAAGTGATTATCAAGTAAATCGCCAACCAGAAAGTCAGCGTAGACAATCACTCACGTTTGATATGATGACTGTATTTGAGACGACCCAATCTTTTGCAACAGCCATTCGCATGGAGGATCTCCTGCATAACATATTGTTTTCCCTGTTAAAGCATGTAGGGGCAGATAGTGGTTACTTTATTCATAAACAGCAGCAGCAACTACTGGTGTTGGCAAAGGCAGAAGCTGCGGAAAATGCCTTTACGCTGTATGAGCAACAAAAAATAGAGGACTTTAGTGCGAATATGCAGTCTATTATACGCTATGTTCTTAAAAGCAAAGAACATGTGATTATTCAAAATGCTCAAAAGACACAGCATCCTCTTTTATCTTATTCAACGGCGAAATCTATTCTTTGCTTACCGATTGTTCATCAAAATGAAATTATTTCGATTTTATATTTTGAGAATACGTTGCTGACAAATGCCTTCCATCCATCTCATGTCCAGCTTCTGAAAGTCATAGCTGCTCAAATTGCCGTATCTTTTGAAAATGCCAAAATATATGGGGATTTAGAAAAGCGAGTACAGCTACGTACAAAGGAATTGGATGAAACCAATCGGCACTTGAAAAAAATGAATGAACGTTTAGAAAAAAATGAACTGGAACGCAAAAAACTTTTGCATAGTATTTCTCATGAGCTACGTTCCCCACTAACCTCTACTTTAGGATATATAGAATTGATGCTTGAGGGCGTTATCGTGGAGGAAGCGGCTAAAGAGAAATACTTACTAAGAAGTAAGGAAAGGCTACTATCATTAAACAGCTTAATTCAAGACTTGTTTGATTTAGCGAATCTAGAAGCGGGTAGAGCAGAATTTTCTTATACAGAGGTAAAGGCAAAGGAATTATATCAACAAATGGCAAATCGATATAAGGATGACATCACACGGTCAGGATTAACCTATAGTGCTCACTTTTATGGTCATCAGGAAGCACAGCTACTGATTGATGAGACAAGAATCAACCAGGTGATTGAAAATATGATGACTAATGCGATGAAATATACATCAAGTGGTGGTATTCAATTGTCCATGCATGTGGAGGACAAGCATTTGATTTGTTCGATAGCCGATAGTGGTGTTGGTATTGCTGAGAGGGATTTACCTTTTATCTTTGATAGCTATTATCGAGCTACCCATATCCATGAACCCGATTCACATGGGATCGGATTAGCCATTTGTAAGCAAATTGTGCACCAGCATAATGGCGAAATTTTTGTTGAAAGCATTGAAAATGAAGGAAGCATATTTAGCTTTACATTACCATTAGCGAAAGTATTGGTAAATAGTTAACAAGAGTGATGAGCCTTATCTTAATGCTCATCACTCTCTTTTATAGACGAATTGATAGCCAAATCCTCTCACCGTTTGAATCCATTTTGGTTTAGAGGGGACATCTTCAATTTTGCGCCGAAGGGTACTAATATGGACAGAGACAGTTTTCAAATCGGTGACACCGTCATAGCCCCAAACATGGTCAATGAGCTGGTCAACACTAATCACTTGATTCGCATGCTCCATTAGAAAAAAGAGGAGCAGTTTTTCCTTTGTGAACAAGTTTAGAAGCTGACCATCTTTATAGACGTTTTTCTCGTCAAAATGAATAGATAAATTATCAATATGTACAATATGATTTTGCTTAGATGGGATTCTTCTTTTTAAATTGGCTTGAACACGTGCCAATAATTCTTTCGGAATAAATGGCTTTGTTATATAATCGTCTGCCCCAACCTCAAAGCCTTCAAGCTTTTGTTCAATTAAATGATTGACGGTCACAAAGATGATAATGGCATCCGATACTTCTCGGATTTTTTTGGCTAGCTCAAAGCCTGTACCATCCGGTAAATTAACATCTAACAAGATTAAATCGGGTTGTTGCGTGCCAACGAGATGCCAACCAGTGGATAGGGAGGGTGCCTTTAATACTGTATAGTTAGCATTCACTAGCGTTAGCGATAAAACTTCCATAATATCTATGTCATCTTCTACTATTAAAATCTTCTCGTTCACCATATCACTAAATCTCCTTCCTATTATAAAATATACCAACTTTTATCTCGGATGGGAAAGAGAAGGTTTAGCGCTTGTGTCATTTTAACACTGCCATATCCTATAGAGCAAAGCAATCAAGGAGGACTGTTTATGGCTAATAAACAGTAAGAGGCTGGGGCAGAACTCGATTATTTTGAAAAATAGTGAAAATAGATAATAATTTTTTTGCCTCATTGAGTTAAATATTTCTTCCTAAATCAAAAAAATGTCAGACCGATTGTATCTTGGTCTAACATTTTTTCTTTTTGCCCCAGCCTCCTCCAACATCATGAATCGAGGTGTGCGATTGCATTTAGCATGTCATCACGGACGGCCTCCCAAAATTGCTGTTGAACATCGTCACAATACGTGTAAAGCTCCTTATGTTGTATATGCTTATACAGAGCAGCAATAGCTTCTTGATGAAAATAAAGGCGATGATTTAATCCTGCTCGTTCTTCTTCGATACAAAATAGCTTATAGATATCAGCTAATCGCTCAAACTTTGCTAATTTTTGTGTGATGGTCTCATATTGTGTTTGATGAAAGCGTCCAACAGATGAGGTCATCGAAATCTTAGTTCGATGCTCCATCTGTAATGTGCGAAACTCCTCAAGACGTATCGCCACACGATACCAAAATTCATAACGGGTCGGTAATTCTTTTAGTTCATAGGTCAGTAAAGATTTTAAAATTGAATGCACTTGTTCATATGTATCGATGATCTTCTCGGATTCTTTAAAAATGCCAAACATACAACCACCCCCATACAGTGTAATACTACAAGATGAGATGAAACTCCTTTCAATATCAGCGTTATTTTCAATCCTTTTTATTTTATGAATAAGTAGCCTCGAGTAGGATTTAGGAGGTAATGATTTAGTTTTACATAAATTATCGCAAAATTCCCTTTTTAAAAACGAGTTTCTTAGAAAATGCAAATAGGCATTTACAAAATGAAATTAAATGTGTTAACTTTTATATTGTTATTAGTTAACACAAAGAGGGGGAGGTTAACAATGCGACATTTTTGGGTTGTAGGCACAGATACGGATGTTGGTAAAACGATGGTCACTACTATGTTGATGTGTCATTTGCAAAGGCAGGGTTTGCAAGTCATACCCTATAAGCCCGTGCAAACAGGTGAGGTATACGAAAATGGGCATGGCTATTATCATGATACAGCTATGTATGAAAAGCATTCTTTACAAAAGCTGCAAAAAGAGCATATTAATAGCTATTCATTGAAGGAAGCGGCATCACCGCATTATGCTGCCAAGCTAGAGGGACAGTCAATTGATGTCAAAGAGCTATTACAGCAAATTCAATTTTTACAAGATGCTTACGATATCGTGATATGCGAGGGGGCTGGTGGGCTCTTTGTTCCTTTCACTGCTCCAAATGGTACGACTCTGCTTGATGTTATTGTCAGTAGCAAGCTGCCAGTCGTGTTGGTCACAAGGACATCACTTGGGACGATCAATCACACATTGTTAACGATGGAGGCATTGCGCGCTCGTCAAATTGATATTCTTGGCATTGTCTTTAATGGAGACACGGGTAGCAGTATAGAACAAGACAATATACAAACAATTTTACAGTACTATCCTATACCTTATGCCATTATTCCACAGCTGAAGGACAAGTCACAGCTAATGGATTATGCCATGACACACACTACTTTGTTTGAAAGGCTCTTTCACTATGAATCAAGCATTAACTGACTTGCAGGCAAGAGATTTACGACATGTTTGGCATCCGTGCTCACAGATGAAGGATTACGAAGCATTTCCGCCAATCGTCATAAAAAAAGGGCAAGGTGTGTGGCTTTATGACGAACATAATCATCGTTATTTGGATGCTGTATCCTCTTGGTGGGTTAATTTATTTGGACATGCCAATCCGCGAATTAGCCAAGCTTTAAGTGAGCAAGCATTTACATTAGAGCATACAATTTTCGCTAATTTCACACATGAACCAGCCATAAATTTAGCTGAAAAATTAGCAGCTTTAGCACCTCAAGAATTACATAAAGTCTTTTTTGCAGATAATGGCTCATCTGCCATTGAGGTGGCATTGAAAATGAGCTTTCAATACCATATGCAGACAGGAAAACCAGCGAAACAGCGCTTCCTCGCTTTGACGGATGCCTATCATGGGGAAACCATTGGTGCTTTATCGGTAGGAGGGGTAGAGCTATACAATGAAGTATATCAACCTCTTTTATTAGATACTGTTCGTGCCAAAGGGCCAGATTGCTTCCGTTGCCCATTTCAGGAAGAGCCAACAAGCTGCCAAGCGCCATGTAGTCAATTTGTAGAGGAACAGCTTCAAGCACATCATGAGGAAATTACGGCCGTTATTATTGAACCGCTTATTCAGGCCGCAGCAGGTATGAAAATGTATCCACCTATCTATTTGCAGCGCTTGCGAGCATTATGTTCACACTATGAGGTCCATTTCATCGCGGATGAGATTGCTGTCGGTTTTGGTCGGACAGGTACGTTATTTGCCTGTGAGCAAGCGGACATCACCCCAGATTTTATGTGTTTATCAAAGGGATTAACAGGCGGTTATTTACCGTTATCTGTTGTCTTAACAACCGATCAAATCTATAACGCTTTTTATGACGACTATGGAACGATGAAGGCATTTTTACATTCACATAGTTATTCAGGCAATACCTTGGCCTGTCGTGTCGCACTTGAAGTGTTAACAATGTTTGAAGAGGAGCAAGTGATGGAGATGATTCAACACAAAGGACAACAAATGCGAGAATTAGCCATGGCAGCCTTTCATGATATTCCGTATGTGGGGGAGTATCGACAAGTTGGTTTAGTGGGAGCTATTGAACTTGTCGCCAATCGACAGACAAAGGAACCATTCGCTAGTGAGGAACGGATCGGCTATCACATTTATCAGCGAGCTTTAGCAAAAGGTCTACTCATCAGACCTCTTGGCAATGTTTTATATTTTATGCCACCCTATATTATTTCTGAAGAAGAAATGTCCTTCATGATTCAAACAACGAAAGAAACGATCGAACAGTTTTTCCAAGATAGGGGGGCTAAGGTTGGTTAAGCGACATCAGACATTAGCACTTGTCATGATCGCCATGTTTGCAGCACTAACAGCGATTGGGGCGTTTATTAAAATTCCATTGCCTGTTGTACCGTTTACATTACAAATTGTTGTTGTATTTTTAGCAGGGTGTTTGTTGGGTAGTCGGAATGGTTTTTATAGTCAGCTTGTCTATATCGGTGTGGGCTTAGTAGGCTTACCTGTTTTTACACAGGGCGGTGGCTTTACGTATGTCCTACAGCCAACATTTGGTTATCTAATTGGCTTTGCCCTAGCTGCCTATGTCATTGGGTTCATCATTGAAAGAATAGAGAACCCAACGAAAAAGCATTTTATTGGAGCAACGATTATAGGACTTATCATTATTTATATGGTGGCTATTCCTTATTTATATATAGCATTAAATTTCTGGTTAGATATGAAATCAAGCTGGTCACATGTTTTTGTCATCGGCTTTTTCAGTAGTATTATCGCTGATGTTTGCTTAGCAATAACATCAGCCCTATTGGCAGAAAGAATGTATAAAGTATTTCATTCGGCAAGAACTGTGAACATTTCACACGTGGAGGGGGAGAAGATAGGATGAATTATTACCAATTAGCACAAGAAGTAATTGCTGGCAAGATCATTAGCAATGAGGAGGCACTTGCTCTCTTAAATAGTGAGGATGATGAGCTATTACAGCTAATGGACGGTGCTTTTGTCATTCGGAAGCATTATTACGGTAAAAAAGTAAAACTGAATATGATTATGAATGCCAAAAGTGGCTATTGTCCTGAGGATTGTGGTTATTGCTCTCAATCTTCTAAATCAACTGCTCCTATTGAAAAATATCCTTTTATTACAAAAGAGGAAATTTTGGCTGGCGCTAAACGAGCGTTTGACAATAAAATTGGGACGTATTGTATTGTTGCAAGTGGTCGAGGGCCAACACGTAAGGATGTCAATGTAGTGAGCGAGGCAGTTGCGGAAATTAAAGAAAAGTATGGCTTGAAGGTTTGTGCTTGTCTAGGCTTATTAAAAGAAGAGCAGGCACAGCAATTAAAGGCAGCTGGAGTGGATCGCTACAATCATAATTTAAATACATCAGAGCGCCATCATGCCTTCATCACAACCTCCCACACGTATGAGGATCGTGTTAATACGGTGGAGATAGTGAAAAAGCATGGAATTTCACCTTGCTCTGGTGCCATTATTGGGATGAAGGAAACGAAGGAGGATGTTGTCCAGATTGCACGTGCCCTTCATCAATTAGATGCTGATTCTATTCCTGTAAACTTTTTGAACGCGATAGATGGTACAAAGCTGGAAGGAACAAAGGAATTAAATCCTCGCTACTGTTTAAAGGTTTTAGCATTATTCCGTTACATCAATCCGACAAAGGAAATTCGCATTTCTGGAGGGCGAGAAATCAATCTAGGCTCACTTCAGCCACTTGGTCTCTATGCAGCCAATAGTATTTTTGTAGGGGATTATTTAACAACAGCTGGTCAAGAAGCAAATAGTGATTATCGTATGTTGGAGGATCTAGGCTTCGAGATTGAATTAACGCAACAGCAAGAAAAAGCATTTTGTTAAGCTTATGAAAGAAAAATCTACTACTACAGCAAAACCGTGCTTCTGTGCGGTTTTTTTGCTTTAGGTGGATAGAAATCAAAAAGTGGTGGATAAACATCAAAAAACAGTGGATAGAAATAAAAAAATGATGGATAAATCTGATATCACTGGCTGTTTTTATACCTATAAAATGAAGGTTTTCACAAATTGTTCAATGAAAGCGTTTTGAAATTGAACAGTTTGTGAAGAACTTCACATAAAGCTTTCTTTTTGAAAAAAACAGCGTAAAATAAGAATCAAGTAAGGAATTGTTATAAAACAGTTGATAAGTAGTCTCACAAATTTTGGTGGTTGTTATATTACAAAAATAATGGGAGAAGGGAGCTTTTTATATGTGGGTTATTACAGTATTTGATAAAAAGGATGTCCGAATTTTTGAGTATACAAACAAAAATGAGGCAACAGAAGCTTTAGCAAAATTTAAGAAAAATGCAGTGTTAACATATACAAAATAAATTGCTTTTGAGACAGCCCTCTCCTGATAGAGGGCTGTTTTTTATGAACAACAAAAAACCGTATAAGCGCTTATGAAAAGCGTTTATACGGTTGCTATTTTTATAAAATACTTGCTAAACGTTTAATCCCCTCACGGATGACTTCAGGTGTTGCATTTGTATAGTTGAGACGCATTGTATTGACATTCGTTTTAGATGTATAGAATGGATCTCCAGGCACAAAGGCAACCTTTTGTTCCATCGCTTTCTGGAATACATCAAGGGCTGATGTACCATCCTTCATTGTTGCCCAGATGAACATGCCTCCCTCAGGTTTTGTATATTCTACATGGGCAGGGAAAAACTCTTGCATCGCATCAAGCATCGCTTCGGATTGATTTTTATATAATGTAATAATTTTTTTGACATGTTCCGAATAGTCATTACTTGCTAAATAATCGTAGATGATATATTGCGAGAAAATATTTGTATGCAGATCAGACGCTTGCTTAGCTGTTTCAATATGCTGTAAAAGCTCTTTATTTTTTGTAATGATAAAACCAAGTCGCATACCAGGTGTGACCGTTTTAGAGAAAGAACCTAGTAAAATACTATTATCTAATTTTCCAGCACCGATATATGGAAGCGGCTCTCCTTGGAAACGTAACTCTCCATATGGATCATCCTCAATTAAAGCAACATCGTATTTTGCCACTATTTCGCAAATTTGCTCACGCTTTTCTTTCGAGTATGTGAGCCCTGTTGGGTTTTGGAAGTTAGGCACCGTATAAATGAATTTTACATTTGGTTGTTGTAGCGCACGTTCTAACTCTTCTAAGTTAAGACCATCGTTTTCAAGTGTTACCCCATAGAAAGTAGGCTCACTTAATGTAAAGGCTTGAATGGCTCCTAAGTATCCAGGCTCTTCGATGATAATGCCATCGCCTTTATTGATGAGTACTTTACTAATCAGTTCAAGAGCTTGCTGTGAGCCTGTTGTAATAAAGACATCTTCAGCTTGTACATCAAGTCCATGCACGCGTTGGTACTTTGCGGCAATGTACTCACGTAATGGTGCATAACCTTGTGTGGAAGAATATTGAAATAGTCGGCTACCATTTTCCGTAATAGCATGATCTACGGATGCTCTTAACGCATCAATAGGGAAAGAAATGGGATTTGGAAGTCCGCCTGCAAAGGAAATAACATCCTCTGCATCTGTTACTTTCAAAATATTTCGAATAAATGAGGATGGTGTTTTTAAGATTCTTTCAGAATATTGCATAATGATCGGTCCTTTTTTTCTGATTTTTTAAAAATTATATCATTGTCATGGTGTGCATACAATATTATCATTGTATGCAAGACAATTAAACTATTGTATGCAAATTAAGAGAAAGAAGGGCTTAGTGAATGCCTATTAATTCATTTGACGAGTATCCAATGAGTTGGAAGCCAGATATTCGCAATATTTCTGCCCCATTATATATAGCTATTGCGCACCAACTGGAACAAGACATAAAAGATGGAAAGCTAATGCCAGGAACGAAACTTCCTCCACAACGCGAATTAGCTGATTTTTTAGATGTGAATTTAAGCACCATTACACGAGCTTTTAAGCTGTGTGGACAAAAAGGATTCATTTATGCCTCGATTGGCAGCGGGACATTTGTTTCCACAGATGCGGCTAGCAATAAAATGTTACTGCCAGCCAATCATGCAACATCTATGATTGAAATGGGTTCTGTTTTACCAGACAACCTGGTCAATGATGATATTGCACGCTTTATGAAAAAGATGTTGAACGAGCCTAGTTTTAGCAAGCTATTTCAGTATGGTCGGCCTGAGGGCAATGCTTGGCAAAATGAAGCCGTGATGAAGCTATTCGAATTGGTGAATTTTCAAACAGATCAGCCTATTTTGCTCGGTGCAGGGGGACAAAATGCCATTGTGGGCACACTGGCAGCTTTATTTCAGCCAGGCGACCGTATTGGGACAGATCCCATTACTTATGCTGGTATTAAAACAGCAGCCAATATGTTAGGTATACAGCTTGTAGCTATTCAACAATGTCAAGGAGAAATGACCAGAGAAGGATTGCTATATGCCTGTAAAAATGAGCATATTAAAGGAATCTATGTGATCCCTGATTTTCATAATCCAACGACACATACGATGTCGGTGGAGACACGAAAAATGATTGCTGAAGTGGCTAGGCAGAAGGATTTGCTTGTGATTGAGGATGCGATTTATAGCTTTCTTAAAGAACAGCCACTTGCACCCATTGCTTCTTTTGCACCCGATAAGGTTATTTATATCGCTAGCCTGTCCAAGACGCTCTCGCCAGGTTTACGCTTATCTTTCCTTGTGACACCTTCAGCATTAAGGAAAAAAATAATGGAAACGCTCTATAATATCAATATTTCAGTGTCACCGCTCATGCTGGAACTAGCAGCAAGATTGATTCATGAAGGCGTGGCACAAACGATTTTAGAAAAGCATCGAGCATATGCGAAGCAGCAAAATGCGCTTGTTAATAAATATTTAGGCGATTACGACATTTTAGGGGAGGAGGAATGTATTTTTAGGTGGTTATACTTGCCTGATAAATTTACGGGAGTTCAATTTGAATTGCTAGCCTCCAAAGCCGGCGTACAAGTCTATGCAGCGGAACGTTTTGCTGTAGGCAATACAAAGCCAGTGAATGCCGTACGTTTAGCGATTGCAGCGCCAGAAGCTCAACTGGAGCAAGCTTTAATTATTTTAAAGGATCTGCTAGAAAGTAATGGTGATTATGCATTTGTTGACTAAAGGTCATCAAGCGTATAATAAAGCTAAGAGAGAGAAGAGGTGATGGACATGACGCATAAAGGGCGTGTTATTTTTCATGTGGATATGAATAGTTTCTATGCTTCGGTAGAGCAAGCACATGATCCAAGCTTAAAAGGGAAGCCAATCGCCATTGCGGGCAACCCAAAAGAGCGACGTGGCATTTTAGTAACCTGTTCCTATGAAGCAAGAGCGCTTGGCATTTATACAACAATGACTGTCCATGAAGCGAAGCGTAAATGTCCTGAACTATTGTTATTGCCTCCAGATTTTAAAAAATATCGTCAAGCATCCAAAGAAATGTTTACCATTCTTCGTAGCTACACTCCTTTAGTGGAGCCTGTTTCGATTGATGAGGGCTATATGGATGTGACAGCGTTAAGTAAGGAGCAACATGCATTAAGTATTGCCCAGGAAATACAAGAGCGCATTTTAGCTGAGCTTGATTTACCTTGCTCTATCGGTATTGCACCAAATAAATTTTTAGCAAAAACAGCTTCTGATATGAAGAAACCGTTGGGAATTACTGTACTACGAATACGGGATATTGAACAGCAGCTTTGGCATCGAGAGGTTGTTGATATGCATGGAATTGGAGCTAGTACGGCCAAAAAATTAAATGTACATGGCATATTTACGATTGGTGATTTGGCGAAAACGGAAGAGTTTAGGATGAAGCAAATTTTAGGAAAGAATGGTGTGCGACTGCGGGCAAGAGCTAATGGGGTGGATCAACGTATGGTCGATCCTGAAGCGGTTTTTGATACGAAAAGCGTAGGAAATTCAACAACTTTACCTGAAGATGTAACAGATGTCCGTGCACTACATAAAACAATAGAAGGTCTGTGTAAAAAGGTGGTTGAACGACTTGAGGCAAAACGGTTAGCGGGCTCCACTGTAAGTATTCAAATACGGGATGCAAGTTGGCATAATCACACACGATCAAAAACAATGTCTAATGTTCTTTATCGTTTTGAAGATATCTATGACATTGCTTGTGCCTTGTTTGATAAGCATTGGGATGAGTCTCCAGTAAGGCTTTTAGGCGTGACGGTTTCTAATGTAGTGGATCGTAAGGATTACTCGCAACAATTATCGATATTTGATTTTCAAGAACATGTAAAAGATGAACCTATTCTCAAAATCGTGGATGAAATTGAGGGACGTTTTGGGAAGGGGGTTATAAAACGTGGTGTAGATTTAGGGAAACGTTCATCCTATCAATCACAAACAAGCTTTAGTAAGGATTTTTTAGATGACCATGATTGAAAATGAAGGCAGGTGTATACATGCGATACAAAACATATGGAGATGTCCATAATCCTCTAATGCTGTTTATTCATGGAGGTGGAGTCGGTGGCTGGATGTGGGAACAACAAGTTCAGCATTTTTCTAATTATCACTGTGTTGTTCCAGAGCTGTTGTCACAAGATGCATTCTCCATTGAGCAGAGTGCCAGAGAGCTTCTCCAACTTCTAGAAGAAAAGGCGACTGGAAAGCCCGTCATACTGATTGGATTCTCTTTAGGAGCACAAATCGCTATTCAAATGCTAAGTATAAAGCCTAGTTTAATCGATTTTACCATTATCAATAGTGCACTTGTAATACCTTCTCCAGCTATGGAATGGATGCTTCAACCGTTCATTCGGCTGACATTTCCACTTATAAAAAATAAAACATTTGCGAAACTTCAAGCTAAAGCCCTATACATCAATGATCTTGATTTTGAACGCTATTATCAAGAGAGTGCTACGATGAAAGTAGAGACATTGATTCAAATTTTGAGAGAAAATATGTTGTTTTCCATCCCGCATGATTTTCATAAAGCCCAAGGGAAAATTTTAATAACGGTAGGAGCTAAAGAGAAAAGCATTATGAAAAAATCAGCTAAAGCTCTTGTTCAAAGTCATCCAAATAGTCATGGTGTCATATTGCACAACATTGGTCATGGAGTATCATTAGCCCAACCTGCATTTTTCAACCATTTTGTAGAAAATTGGATTAAGAATGGTCAACTACCTGAGGGGACAGTGATTCAATAGGGAGGCTCCATTATGAATATTCAAACTCATAATGGAGTTGACAGGAAAAGTGTATTTAAGCTTGAAAATAATGAGGATATAAATCTTTATGCTGTAACATCCAGTCCTTCATCTCTACAATCATTTCCTCATAGCCAGGGACAACAAAGGAGAAGTCATTTCTAGTATTCATTAATGTTTTATTGACATTAACGAGCCGATGAGGAAGAATTTTTATGTTGCTGTCCATAAAGTGTTTATTCAATAGTTGAAGTAAGTCGTATTTTGAAATATTCGTAGTATTGACGAGATGATAGAGTCCTGTTAAATCTTCTTGGACAGCCCGTTCAATGGCTTTTGCTAATGTAAGTGTAGTTACTCCAGTCCAAATAGCCCCCGTATAACCGTGAATGGGACCTTTTTGTTGCATAAACCAATTGAATAGTCCGATGCCATCGTTTTTTAAATCAGGGCCAATAATCGAGTTACGAAATGTTAAATGCTTGTTGTGCTCAATCTCCCCCAAGCCTTTTGTGCGATCATAAAAAGTTTCACCGTCTCCTATGCTAGTTTCATAGTAGGGGGCATTTTTCCCTGAAAATACGCAATCAGTACTTAGATGAATCAGCTTAGTTTGTCGGTTTTCTAGGAGAGAGACAATGGCATGCGGTAAATAACTATTCAGCCAAATGCTTTGTGCAGGATATACCGTACAAGCTTCGTTTAAGACACCAATACAATTAATGACGACATCAAAATCATGATCTACTAACAACGACCGTAAAAATATAGCGTCCATCACATCGCCCATTATATGGTTCCCAGATGGGAAAGGGGTTCTAGCGTAAGTTGTCACATCATGCCCTTGTTCACATAAATAGATGGCAATGGTATGGCCAGCCATGCCAGTAGCGCCGAGCACTAAGAATTTCATGGCGTTCCTCCAGTCCAATAAAGAAGCTCTTCTTGAATAAGCGGTAATGTTAATAATTTTTCTTTGATGTCAGCCACACTTAATTGTTGTGTATTGTTGGAGTTATATTCATCGGTTAATGTAATTTTAGGAGAGCCCTCATCGAGGTATTTTCCATAATTTAAATCCCGATTATCTGCAGGGATTCGATAAAAATTGCCCATATCAACGGCTTTTGCCGATTCTTCTTTTGTACATAATACCTCATACATTTTTTCCCCATGCCGTGTCCCAATAATTTGGATGGCATTGTTTGCCTGAAAAATCTCAAGTAATGCTTGAGCTAAATTGGCTATTGTTGCTGCGGGAGATTTTTGTACCATAATATCTCCATTTTGTGCATGTGAGAAAGCGTACAATACTAATTCAACGGCCTCATCAAGAGTCATCATAAAACGTGTCATGTTTGGATCTGTAATCGTTAACGGCTTTCCAGCTTTTATTTGTTCAATAAATAAGGGAATGACAGAGCCCCGTGAAGCCATAACATTGCCATATCTAGTGCCACAAATGAGCGTATGATGAGGATCAACCATTCGGGATTTAGCGATAAACGTTTTTTCCATCATCGCTTTGGATATTCCCATGGCATTGACAGGGTAGGCTGCTTTATCTGTAGAGAGGCAGATCATTTTCTTGACACCAGCCTGAATGGCAGCTGTTAGGACATGATCGGTTCCTAAAATATTAGTTTTCACAGCTTCTAAAGGGAAAAATTCGCAGGAGGGAACTTGCTTAAGAGCAGCGGCATGGAACACATAGTCCACATTATACATAGCAGTATGGATGCTTTGAATATCACGGACATCTCCGATATAAAATTTGATTTTACTATGCTGATAGAGCTTGCGCATATCATCTTGCTTTTTTTCATCCCTTGAAAAAATACGAATTTCCTTAATATCCGTATTGAGGAAGCGCTTTAGTACAGCGTTACCAAAAGAGCCAGTGCCTCCCGTAATCAGTAATATTTTATTTGTAAACATTGTATGGTTCATTACACCTCCTGCATGCTTTTATTTCAATCCTCTTTGGTGTAGATCACATTCTGAGTTTTCTCTAGGATAGTTGTACCAGTAAGCAAATTCGTTTGTATATTTACTTGTCGGATTTTTATCCATGAGGGCACAATTAAAATCCCAATCTCCTGCTATATCTTTGCGTATTGTAAATTTTGCATCCCCAATTAAACTTCTTCGAATGATTTTAAATTGTCCGGGTAAGGAATAGCGATTCGATTCATCTTTAATAAAGGCGAAGCCATTTTTAATGATCATGTTGTAATAGTAAACATCAAATGTGCCATCCACTTGTGCTAATACATTGCGAATAGCTGGCAAGTAGTGGTCATCGCTATCGATGATGGCTATATAGTCTCCTGTCGCCTCTGCAATGCAGCGATTATAAGCAACACTAGCCCCAAGGTTCGTTGGATGCACGATGATTTTTAAAGCTGCACAGTTTTTTTGGTAGTCCTGTAAAATGGCTAATGTATTGTCAGTAGAACCATCATCCACAATGATAATTTCATAGGCATATTCTTTAGGAATACTGTCAAGCATTGTTAAGATCCATTCTTCGCTATTAAACGCAGGTGATAAAAAACTTATCTTCATTTTATCCCTCCATTCTTTATCTAGTAGTAGAGTTCTTCTATGTGACTGAGCAGATTCTTTAATACAATATGCGTGGACATAGAGCTATTGTAGGCAATTGCTTGTTTTAGGAAGTTTTTAAGAGAGACGCTTTTCTGTATACGATTTCTGTTTACTAGAGAACAAGCAGGATAGGGGCAAAAATTTACTAAGGTATGCACGTTTAGCAGGAAGGGTCATAAACTAGCTAGAGCGCTTTTTTAGAAAGAGGGATACAATGTCAAAAAGGATCGCATTTATTTGTAGCGTGGAATCTTATAAACTGTCTGATGCACATATTTTCAAAGATTTGTGTCTCGTGCCTATTTTGCTAGGGGAGGAATTAGGCTATGAAGTAAGTATTGTGACAACAGAGATGAATGAAGCCCTTCTTCAACAGGCCTTTCCAACTGTAAAATTTGAGTCCATACCATTTGAGAAGGATTATGTGGCGAATATGAATGCTTATTTAGCCAAGCATGCCAAGGACATTGACATTGCCTTTGCCATAGGGCCGTATCCATCTTATTTAGCCATTCTGAAAACCTATAAGCATTATAATCCGCAAGGAAAAATTTATATGAAGTTAGATGTAAATCGATTTTGGTTACATCGATTAAAATCCTATCCATACTTTTTAGAGCTACTGCAATTATGTGATCTGCTATCCTCCGAATGTGTGTCCATTCAAACCGCTATTCAAGTGTATTCGCAATTAGCGATTAAACATATCCCCAATGGCTTTTATGAGCATTTTCCCACAGCACCTGTGTCCTTTCATGACAAGGAAAATAGAATTTTAGCAGTGGGGCGCTTAGATGCACCAGAGAAGCAAACGATTTTGACAGTCAAAGCCTTTCTAGCTGCCCAGCTTCCAGACTGGGAGCTTCGTTTAGTAGGACCGATGTCTGCCTCCTATCAAGAGGAGCTAAGGCAGTTGCTAGATGGCCATCCAACTGCCGCTCAAGTAACGATGGTAGGGCCTATTTATGATAAGGTGCAATTAGAAGAAGAGTACCGTAAGGCTAAAATTTTTTGTTTAACATCTGTAGTAGAATGCTATGCCCATGTTTTTGCAGAGGCTGCTAAAAATGGCTGCTATATCGTGACTACTGATGTTGATGGGGCTGCTGATATTACAATGCAACAACGCTTCGGTACAATTCATCCGACACATGATTGGGAGGGGATTGGTCGGACATTGCAGCAAGTTGCCACACAGGAATCATTGCTGGCCGATACTTGTGTACAGCTTCAAGCATTTGCTAGAAAGGAATTAAATTGGTGCCATATTGTGAAAAGGGTTGCTGAATATTTAAATGAATAAACAATCCTCTCTCGATTTTGAAGACTATTCTTTTCTTTATACCATTATTTCCTATATAATAAAAACTAGATTCATCATGTTAGACAATCATGGGAAGACACAAGGGGAGACAGGAATGGAAATACAACAAGCGACAATGCATGAACTAGAGGATTTATCGAAACTGTTTGATGAATATCGTCAATTTTATGGGATCGAGCCAGATATAAGCAGCGCCAAGGCATTTTTACAATTACGATTGGCTTTAAAAGAGTCTGTCATTTTTGTAGCATTGGTAGATGGCAAGATGATTGGATTTACACAATTGTATCCAACATTTTCATCCATCGCTTTACAATGTGCCTATATTTTAAATGATATTTATGTAACAGAAGATGCTAGAGGCCTAGGGGTGGGCAAGGCATTGATGGAAAAGGTTTTTCGATATTGTGAGCAGCAAGGTGCTCGCTATGTCACACTGCAAACGGCGGCTGATAATGTAAATGCACGTAAACTCTATGAAAAGCTTCATATGAAGCAAGATGAATATTGTAATTATGTGAAATATTTTATGTAGGTGGAACTTGCCAGCATCTCGTCTTCGGATGAAGATGCTTTTTTTTATCAAAACATCCCCTAGATAGCAAATAGTATCTAGGGGATGTTGCTTGATGTTACTTATTTAATTTCAAGTGTATATGGTTGTGTGCTTGCTTTGCCATAATACTCACTGACTTCAATATAGTATTTACCAGCTTGTAGTTCAACTGTACCAACTTCAGTATCGCCAGCTCCGTAAAGATCGAAGGTTTTAACGGTTTTTCCGTTCGCATCAATCACTCGGATCACACCATCTAATGCTTTTTCCGTTTGAAGTGAAAAAACGACATCGCGTTTTTGGACATTATTAAACTCAAAATAGTCCTTATCACCGAAAGGAATACCTGCATTTAAATATTGAGTTGCAACCCATTTATCATCTTTTTTTGTCAGGGCAGATGGTTTTGTTGGTACACCATTCACTAATTCAGAATCTGCATCTTCATCTGCTTGCTGATGGTTGAACATCGTTAAAGTATACGGTTGTACAGACACTTGACCAAGACCCATGCTGTTGACAAGGATAAAATAACCGCGGTCTTTTTTGGCTTTGAAGGATGTATTTACATCTGTTGTTCCACCCATTCCAAGTAATAATTCAAGAATATTATCGCTTAGTCCAAATGGAATTTCTGTTTCCATTTCTTTCGGATCAATTTTCTTATTGCCGTTCGTATCTTCTATAATAGAGCCAGCAAATTTTAACTCTTTTTGAAGCTCTTTTGGTAGTTGAGCTAATTGTTCATTTGTAAATGGGGTAGAAGAAAGAAGCAGACTCATCACTTCATCATTGCCTTCTTGCTTATAGTAGTAATAATCTACATCATCTTGATAAATAAGATGGTCTTTATAAGTCGTACCTGGCTGAACTTTCAGCGCTTTTGCTTCCTCATGATTGTCTGGATTGTAATCTGCTGGAATATCACCGATTTTTTTTGTTTTCAACGTATAAGGTTCAGCAGATCGTTCTCCAGCATTGACAACAGCGACCACATAGGTTTTATCCTTTTTCAATGGGATGACCTTTGCATCATTTTCATTTCCAGTCGAACCAAGCAGTAGTGCTAGTAATCCAAGGTCATTTGTTAAGGAAGAAACAGGGATTAATTCCTTTGCTTCCTCATCATATTCAAATACGGTACCAGCAGGCTTTTGGTTCATCCCTTTGATAAAGCTGAAACTATAAAGGGCATCTTCCTTCGTTTTAAATAAGAAATAATCCTCATCATAGTCTGTTTGGAAATAAGCTTTCTTATTTTCACCAATTTCAAAACGTATAGCCTGTTTTATAATCGGCTCAACATTTTCTATATTCCCTGACGCCGTTGGATTCATTAGCATACCCATTAGGCTGTCAATTTCATTGCGTTTTTTAGTTTTACTTGGTGTAATCGGTAATTGTCCCTCTGGCATTCCTTCTTCTAACATGGCTTCATTTAGCGGTAGCCCATCTTCGTCTGGTGGAAGGGTAACCACTTCACCTTTTAATGTGTAAGGAATCATCGATTCACTAACCGTTTCTTCTTTTTCAATACCACCACTAAAGAACATTTCCATAGAAAACTCACTATTACTGTCATTAGAGACACTTAAAACATATTCCTGATCCGGTACAGCATCGATAATCATGCTAACTGCTTCACCTTTCGCTGTACCATTTGCTGTTTGCATAGGATAGGCTTGTTCTTCCTCGCTGTCATCAATTTTAGCTTGCTCAGCTTCTTCTGGTGGTATCGGCTGAAAGTCATCCTTAAGATAAAGCTCCATAGAGGCTGTGACACCTGGAATACCCGACAGGTCGAATTGTAATGTCGTTGGTTCTTTTACAGAGAATGTGAAATAATCTTGATCTCGTTGTTGATCTTTTGACAGAAGGGTATAGTTTTTGCCTGCCGTACTATAAGGGAACTTATTTATCGGCGCCATAGTAGATTTATCTAATGTATCAATTGGCAAGCTCTTCGTCGTTTGTGCTGTAAACGTGTAAGTAGATTTGCCTTTTAAGCTATAGCTACCATTATGATCTTTGACAGCAATTAAAAGCGTCCCTTTTTGATCTGCTTTAAATAAATAACCTTCTTTTTTTCCTACGCGAACATCATTGACATGAATCGGCTCTACTTCACCCTTATGATTATTTGGGTAGAAATATAAATCAAAGGCATAATCATATTTGTTTGCACCTTTTAATGTTAGCTGAGCATATTCATTTTCGTCTAAATCGACTTTATACCATTTCTTTTCATCTTGCTGCTCGAAAGCGCCGTGTTCGATATTTAACGTATTTTTAGCAAGAACTTTAGCGTTTTGTATGCGTTCTTCTTTCGACTCTGAATAGTGTTTAGGTAGTTTATTTAAATCGAATTGCAATGCTTTGACTGGATCGATTAGTCCATGACCGTAGGTAAGATCATAGCCTTTCGCTCCTAAATCTTGTGCCGTCATTTCCAAAATTGCCTCTATTTCATGCGGCTTTAAATGTGGATATTTTGATTTAAGAAGAGAGGCGACGCCTGCCACTACAGGTGATGCCATGGATGTACCACTGAATTTGACGAAGGATGATCCTTTTTTGTCATCATGAACGGTACTATAAATTTCTTCACCTGGTGCAACAACATCAACGGACGGTCCGTAATTTGAATAGCTTGATAGTTTGTTGCGCTCATTCGTTGAACCTACACTAATAACACCCTCATAAGAAGCAGGGAAGGAGTATTCATCTGTTGATTCATTGCCCGCGGCTGCCACAATTGTAATACCACTGTCAACGGCTTTCTGAACGGCTTCTTTCATCAGTGGAGATTCCCCGTAGCCTCCTAGACTCATATTAATGACGTCAACACCCTGTTCAATAGCATACAAAATGCCTTGTGCAATAATGAAATCATTTGCACCTTCTTTGCCATTAAATACGTCAATGGGTAGTAGCTTCGCTTTCGGATTCACACCGTGTCCGCCTATGCCATTATCTTTAGCTGCGGCGATAATACCAGCTACATGTGTTCCGTGATCACCTGGATAAGTAGTATTCGCTGGTGCTGCTGCATTATAGGGTGGGAGTACTTGAGATTTTAGATCGGGGTGTTTAAAATCTACACCAGAATCAATGACAGCGACTGTCACATCATGCTCACCCGCTAATTCTAGTGCCTTATCCATTTGCAGTAGGTTTAAATGATACATCTCTTGTTTCTTTGGATCGACTTCTGTTTGAAAAGAGCGATACACATAGCTAGGAGATACACTTGTAATGCCATCTTGCTTTAGATAGTAAGCAACTGCTTTTTCTATTGATACGCCTTTATTCAGTTGTACCACATCATAGCCTAATGAAGGAATGGAGCGGATGACTTTGGAGCCAATGTTTTTATGTACATTTTTATCAAGTCCTGAATGCTTGATAACAATTTTATCCTTACTCATCCATTTTTCTTCATTCTGCTCTGTTTGTTTCATACTACTTGCCAGTACATTCTTGGCTTTATGCTGAGGTACTTCAGCAAAGGCAGAAGCAGCTGGAACCATTAGTGTAGCGGATGCTACAATAGCGACTGATTTTTTAAACAAACTTTTCAATTGTTATCTCTCCTTGGTGTTATAAATTAAGTCTCGACTCTATTAATACGGATAAAGATTAGAAAAGTTTCGTAAAGGAGGAAAATTTTTCACTATTTTTTCCTTCGAATTGTCTAAAGTTTTTTGTTTTACAACTAATTAGTAGAAAGCCTCTATTCAGCTGATGGACTTCCAAGTATTGCACGCTTCGTTCTTTTACGTTTATCCAATATGTTTTTGGCATGCCAAACCATCAAAGACATCGCAACGAATTTGACGTATCGCTAACATAAATCGAATCTTTTGATTTCGTAGTAGTTTACTAATTTTTGAATATGAAAGAAAATAAAAAATGATAAAGCCATCGAGAGAGAATTTCTCGATGACTTTTGTCTACAATTGTTCTATTAATTGTTGTAATTCATACTTGGAGCGGGGGGGTGTAATGTTTTCCTGCAATAGCTTCTTTTTTTGTAATGTCATGAACATATCAAAAACCCATGGACGTTCGAGATGTGCACGTTGCAGCAATTCTTCTTCATAAAACAACTCGATCGGGTCTCCGTTATAAATGATATTCCCTGCCTCCATGACAATGATTTGATCCGCCCATTCATAAGCAAGGGGAATGTCATGGGTAGCAAGTAAAATGGTTCTTTCGCCGTCTTCTAATTTACCTAGGTACTGTAGAACTTGGGTAGCATAATAATTGTCAAGGCCTGCTGTTGGCTCATCTAATAAGAGGACAGAGGGCTCCATCGCTAAAACACCTGCCATCGCCACACGCTTTTTCTGACCTACGCTTAGAAAGTGAATAGGTTTTTCGAGTAAATCGCCTATTTCCGTTTGCGCAACAGCCCATGCTATTTTTTCTTCGATTTTTTCGGTAGACCAGCCAAGATTTAGTGGTCCAAATGCGATATCTTGCTTGACAGTACCTGAAAAAAGTTGATGATCCGCATCTTGAAAAACAATGCCAACTTGCTGGCGAAGTGCCTTTAAAGCTTTTCGACTATATTGAAGCTCGTTGCCATCAAAAACAATCGTCCCAGCTGACGGTTGTAAAATACCATTAAGATGCTGAAACAATGTTGATTTTCCAGCGCCATTATGACCAAGGATGGCAATTTTTTTTCCTTTTGGAATGTGTAAAGTAATGTCTGACAATGCCTTCGTACCATCTGCATAGGCATAGGACAAGCGGTTTAGTTCAAAATAGAATGCTGTCATGAGAAGTACCCTCCATATACAATGAGGAATAGGAATAGTGTCGCTATGCCTAGCCAATTTTTCTTGCTATAGGAGCCCATCTCTTGCCAGTAGACGGCTTCGCCACCCCGTGACTGCATGGCATTATTAAGCTCACGACTACGCTGAAACATTTCAGCAAATAGCGCCACAATAAGCATGGATACGGAGCGTAGCCATTGCATTGGAGAATGGTAGCCAAGACGCGCTTGCTGGGCAAGATGTATTCTGTACATGCTTTCTAAAAATATAAAAATAAAACGATAGGTTAGTTCAATAAGCTCAACCAATAAAGAGGGCAGTCGCCATTGTCGGAGCACATAGCAAATCCCTTGTACGGATGTGGTCAAAATTAAAAAGTATAAACAACTACTACTGCCAAGGACAATAAAGAACAATTGTTGGGCGGACAGGGCACTTGCTTTTCCGATGAAAATTGTCCAATTCATCCACGTAAAAGACCACAGATGGGCAGGTAATACATGAGTTGCTGGTGTGATTGACAGCAAGATGGATACAAGACTTGTTAGTAAGAAAAATCCAGGTAGCAATAATAACTTAACATAGTAGGTAAGCGGAATTTTTGCACCTAAAATGATAAAAGCACTCATTACAAAAAATGTAATGAGTGAAAGTCGTTCATCTCTCATGATGAGCGTTACGAGAAGTAGACCAATTGAAAATATCATTTTTTCTAGCGGATGAACGGACGCTAGCTTATTAAGATACGCATACTTATCAATGAGTAACATAACGGGTTAACCTTCTTTATGCTTGCCGCGCATATAGCCGATGAAGTAGCCAATAAAACCAGCTCCAATAGCTGCCTGTAGCACGAATAATAAGCTTTCAATTTCACCACTTGGTGGCTCCCATAAGCTTTCAAACCACGGTTCATATTCTGCATTGATTTCGCCAATGGCTGCTTCTGCCTCTCCATCAGCACCACCAAATTCTGCACCTTTTTGTATAAACAATGGGATGATAGCTAACAGCACAACAATCGCTAATAGTAATAAATTTCGTTTCATCTACTAATGTGCCTCCTTTGTTGAGAAAACACGCAACATTTTTAATTCGCTGACATTGTACTTTTTCAAGAAATTCATCACAATGACCGTTAAAATTCCTTCACTCACCGCTAACGGAATTTGAGTTAAGGCAAAAATACCTGCGAACTTTGTAAACGATGCCATAAAGCCGCCAACCTCTGAAGGGAAGGCTAATGCTAACTGTACAGAAGTCACAACATATGTACTTAAGTCACCAAGCATCGCAGCAAAAAAAACAGCTAGTGAAAATGACAACCCTATTTTTTGAGCCCCTTTAAAGACAAAGTAAGCAATAAATGGGCCTACAATCGCCATAGAGAAGGCGTTCGCTCCTAAAGTGGTAATCCCACCATGTGCTAATAATAAAGATTGGAATAATAAAACAATCGTTCCGATGACACTCATAGCGAGAGGTCCGAATAAAACCGTTCCAAGTCCAACACCAGTTGGGTGGGAGCAACTACCTGTAACCGAAGGGATTTTTAACGCCGACAGCACAAAAGCAAAGGCTCCTGAAAGACCTAAAAGCATTTTGGTTTCAGGGTTTTCTTCAATTGTTTTGCGAATGGAGCGCAATCCTAGAATAATAAATGGGATAGAGATGACCCACCAAAAAATAGCCCATTCGATTGGTAAAAAACCTTCCATGATATGCATAGCAAAGGCACGTTTTGGCACGAGTAAAAAGGCCAATAAAAAATAACTAAGTTTCCACCATGAAAATTTCAAAAGCTTTCCTCCTTACTAATAGATTTTTAGAATGTAGCGTGCGTAAATAAAAAAGCACTTCTCCGTTGTTGGAAAAGTGCATAGCTAAAAAAGCAAATAACATTCTCATCTGCTAAGCCGCACACCTATCCTCGTAGGCTGAAACGATCACATATTTTTCGGCAGGTCTCCTGGCTCTAGTTCAACACTTTATAGGTCTTCCCATCCGTTGGACAGTGACATGTTCTATAAAGCTCCCTAATACAGTGGCGGGACCGCGCCGGACTCAAACCGGCTTCCCTTTTAAGCAAAATGATAAGTATTTTACACCGAAAAAACATTAAGTTGTGAGATTTCACGACAAAGTGTAACATGATTTTCCATAAATATGCTATACTTTTTTTAAAAATATTTTCAATTGAAGGTCAATAGAGAAGATTCTGATAACTACTGAATTGTCATAAATAGGGAGATATTATAATTTTTATACCCGGTCTACACACAAAATTGATAAAATTGTCATAAATTTTTATAGAAATATTGAAATTTTAAAATAATGAGATATGATAGAGACAGTTTTCTATTCTATTAAGAAGATAATAAATTTCATATAAAACGTCGATAAGTGCTCGAATAACTCGAGATAATAGGGAAATTGGTGAAAATCCAATACAGCCCCCGCTACTGTAATAGCTGATGAAATCGCAAAGCCACTGGTGCAAACTTGGGAAGGTGCGATAGTAAAATGAAGCTTAAGTCAGGAAACCTGCTTATTTGATTGTGCATGCAAACTTTTCGGAGGGAGAAGTTGAAGCAAGAGCGAGTACCTGTATTTTATTTTATTCGTTTTTATTTGGCTTCTACAAAACCTTTACTCTTCGTAATTAGAGTAAAGGTTTTTCTTTTTCCAGAAAGCAAATGAGGGGAGACAGAAGATGACAACATGGAATTTAGAGGGGATGAAAACACATCTCTTTATTTGTAATGGTAGTAGTTGCATGAACAAAGGTGGGGAGGAAATTACCCTAGCTATTCGAGAAGAAATACAACAGCAAGCACTTGATCAAGAGATACATACAACAAGAACGCGCTGTAATGGACGATGCAAGGATGCTTGTGTGGTCATCGCCTATCCGCAAGGGAATTGGTATCGTGTACCATCAACAGAGCATGCTAGAACACTTGTACAAGATTTACATCATGAATCCTTATACAACGAACATGTCTTTACACTTCGTGAAGGTACATTACAGCGTACAGCACAAACGACAGCCATTAAAGGGATCGAAAAGGTGAAAGAGGGGTAACAACATGGCGCAAAAAGGAAAAATTTTCGTAGTGGGCTTTGGACCTGGAGACTTTAAGCATATTACGACACGGGCGGTAGAGGCATTACAACAAAGTGATATGATCATAGGCTACAAAACCTACGTGGAGTTGATTCAAGATTTAGTCAGTGCGAAGTCGATTGTCAGTACTGGAATGACCGAAGAGGTGTCCCGTGCGCAGGAAGCGGTGCGCCAAGCAGAGGCTGGAAGCATTGTCTCAGTCATTTCAAGTGGTGATGCGGGTGTCTATGGTATGGCGGGATTAGTGTATGAGGTATTGATTGAGCTAGGCTGGACAGAAGCAACGGGGATTGAGGTAGAAATTGTCCCTGGTATTTCTGCCATCAATTCATGTGCTAGCTTACTTGGTGCCCCGATTATGCATGATGCCTGTACGATTAGTTTAAGTGACCATCTAACACCATGGAATTTAATTGCCAAGCGCGTCGAGGCAGCCGCTATGGCGGATTTTGTAATCGCTTTATACAACCCAAAAAGCGGTCGCCGAACAAGACAAATTGTCGAAGCACAGCGCATTCTCTTAGAATATCGTTCGCCTGACACACCAGTAGGACTTGTGAAAAGTGCTTACCGCGATCGTCAAGAAGTGACGATGACAACATTAGCCGAAATGCTGGAGCATGACATTGGAATGCTGACGACAGTCATTATTGGTAATTCGTCGACATTTTTCTATGACAATAAAATGATTACACCACGTGGCTATCAACGTAAATATACATTGGGTGAAGAAAAACAACCCTTACGTCCACATCAACGTTTACGTGAAGAAAATGAACCTTGGGCAATGAACCAAGAGACAGGGACTGCACGACAAGACTTTACAGCAGATCCTAATGCAGGGCGTTTTAATAAACCCAGTGTAGCCGCTACGCCAAAGCCAAAAAAAACAGCACTTGAAATGGCTACAGCGGCACTCGCAATGGTGAAAGGAACAAGTGCAGTCAAAGTAACGCCGAAACTTGTACAGCAAAAAATAGAATCCATTTTTGAATTAGCTGTAAGCCCAGGAGTGGTGAATAAGTTTTTCACACCTCAGCAAATGATGACGTTAGCAGAGGTCGTTGGGGAAGAGGGGACGATGGAATATACACCAGACCATCAAATCCATTTGAAAATCCCAACGACTGCCCCTGAACGTATCACGGAGAAATTACAGGAAGTAGGCTTTTTATTAGCGCCGATTGGTGATGTGCTATCCTTGAAGGCTTGTGATTTTTGCTATGGTGAAAAGGCCGATTCGATTCCCTATGCAGAAGAAATACAACAAAAATTAGGTGGAATGTCTTTGCCGAAAACATTAAATATCGGTTTTAACGGCTGTGGTATGGCCTGTTACCGGGCTGTATTTGATGATATTGGTATTGTCTATCGCAAAAGTAAATTTGATGTCTTTATTGGGGCGAAGCCAGTTGGTCGTACGGCCCATGCAGCACAGCCTGTTGTAGAAGGGTTGGAGCCTGAACAACTGATTCCACTAATTACAGATATTATTGAAGAATATAAAGCAAATGCTCACCCAAATGAACGTTTATTTAAATATTTTAAACGTGTGAAAAAGATATTGCATTTTACGTATCAAGATATGTCTTCCAAAATAAAAGTAGAGCCAGCTCCGTGCGGCGACTAGTGAGGAGAAAAGAGATGAAAGCTATTTTATTTGTCGGCCATGGGAGCCGTTTAGCAGCAGGAAATGATGAGGTACGTACATTTATTGAACAAATGACACCGCGTATTGATGCACAATTTTTAGTGGAAACATGTTTCCTAGAATTTGCTTCACCGAACATCGAAGAAGGCATTACGAATTGTGTGAAGAAAGGGGCTACAGAGGTTCATGTAATTCCGATTATTTTACTTCATGCAGGCCATTCAAAGCTGCATATTCCAGCAGAGATCGAGCATGCGCGTGAGCATTATCCGAACATTACATTTACCTATGGTCAAACCATTGGCATTCATGATGAAATATTTGCGATTTTACAAGATCGTCTAGCGGAAATTGGTTTTCATTCAGAACAAGAGCAACAAGATACAGCCATTTTATTGATTGCACGAGGTGGCAGTGATCCATCTGCAAATGGTGATTTTTATAAAATTACACGACTTTTATGGGAAAAATTACCTGTTAAATATGTGGAAAGTGCATTTATGGGCGTAACAGATCCACGTGTTGAAGAAGGTATTGAACGCTGTGTTAAATTAGGTGCGAAAAAAATCATCATGCTCCCATACTTTTTATTCACAGGTATTTTAATGGAACGTATGAATGATATGTGTGTGAAGTTTAATGAACAATATCCAGATTGTACTGTTCAAATTGCCAATTATTTTGGCTACCATGAACGTTTACAAAATGTTTTATTAGAGCGTATTGAACAAACGATAAATGGTACATCTACAGGCATGCAAGATTTAGAAAATTATCGTGCCTATGCGGCAGTTCATGGACATGCCCATCATCACCATCATCATGATCACGGACACGACCACCATC
This sequence comes from Lysinibacillus sp. OF-1, assembly GCF_028356935.1. Classification (NCBI taxonomy): domain Bacteria; kingdom Bacillati; phylum Bacillota; class Bacilli; order Caryophanales; family Bacillaceae; genus Lysinibacillus; species Lysinibacillus sp. OF-1. The sequence continues at coordinate 2,766,824 of NZ_CP102798.1, read as the reverse complement.
ATGACCATGACCACCACCATGAAGAGGAGCCAGTAAAATGATTTTCATGTTAGCAGGGACGAGTGATGCAAGGGATCTAGCCCTTGCCCTGCAAAGCGCAGGACATGCGGTAACAGCTACCGTCGTGACTGATTCGGCAGCCTCTAGTCTTGCTGACGTTGGCCTACCACATTTAATAGGTCGACTGACAGCTGAGGAAATGGCAGCCATCATAACAGAGCAAGGCTATCAAATGGTGGTTGATGCCTCTCATCCATTTGCTGAGGAAGCTTCTAAAAATGCAATGGCAGCGGCCGAACAGGCACAAGTTCCTTATATTCGCTATGAGCGTGCCCATGAACACTATGCGCATCCTCTCATTACGATAGTGAAGGATTATGAGGAGGCTGCCCAATTAGCGGCAAAAAAGCGAGGTGTCATCATGCTGACAACAGGCAGCAAAACACTTGCTACTTTTACAAAGGTTTTACAAGGCTTAGAAAATACGAGAGTAATTGCTCGCATGCTTCCACGACTGGACAATATGGAAAAATGTGAGGCACTTGGTGTGGCACAACGAGATATTGTAGCTATTCAAGGTCCGTTTTCAAAGGAATTAAATGAAGCATTGTTTCGTCAATATGGAGTAACTTTGATGATCACCAAAGAAAGCGGTAAAGTTGGCTCAGTTGATGAGAAGCTTGAGGCAGCTCTTGCCTGTCATATTGAAACGATTCTTATTGCAAGACCAACCATTCAATATGGCCAACAATATTCAACATTTGAAGAAATATTACAGGCTGTACAACATACACTTTAGGAGGCATTATCCATGGATTTTAAAACAGATTTCAAACCATTAACGGTAGACCCAGATAAAATTTACGATTATAGTTTCTCGATTATTGCAGAGGAAATGGGCGATCATGATTTTTCAGAGGACGAGTGGAAGATTGTGCGCCGTATTATCCATGCTTCGGCGGATTTTGAGCTAGGTCGCAGTGTCATCATTACACCTGGTGCAATTGAAGCAGGGATTGAGTCCATCCTTGCCGGACGACATGTCATTGCAGATGTTCAAATGATTGAAAGTGGCTCTGGTAAAAAACGCTTCCAAAAGCATGGTGGCGATTTACATTGTTATATAGCGGATGAAGATGTCGCAGTAGAAGCGAAAAAACAAAATACAACTCGTGCCATCATTTCCATGCAAAAGGCTACAAAATTACATGAAGGTGGGATTTATGCAATTGGTAATGCGCCAACTGCCTTACTAGAATTGATTCGTTTAATTAAAGAAGGCTTAGCAAAACCAGATTTAATTATCGGTATGCCTGTCGGTTTCGTGTCAGCAGCCGAGTCAAAAGAAGAATTGCTGAAACTCGAAGGGATTCCGTACATTACCAATGTTGGTCGTAAAGGCGGTAGTACAGTGACGGTTGCCGCGTTAAATGCCATTTCACTATTAGCGGATGAACAGGCGAAAAAATAATGGAGCGGAAGCCAAAAAAGGATCCCAAGGACATGCGTCACGGTTATACAACGGGAGCCTGTGCAACTGCGGTAACAAAGGCTGCATTGCTCGCTCTGATTACAAAGGAAGAGCAGGAGACGAGTACCATTCATTTACCGATTGGTCGGGATGCAACCTTTACAATTGAAAAATGCATATTTGAAGAAAATGCTGTCAGCTGTGAAACGATTAAGGATGCTGGTGATGATCCTGATGCGACCCATCAGGCGCTTATTGTTGGCACAGTGAGCTGGGCTGATACACCTGGAATTCATTTAGATGGAGGGATTGGGGTCGGGCGTGTTACAAAGCCTGGCTTACCAGTGCCTGTTGGCGAGGCAGCCATTAATCCTGTACCACGTAAAATGATTCATAGCACGGTTCAAGGGGTATTAGACGAATTTCACATTACACGAGGCGTGAACGTAGTGATTTCCGTACCTAAAGGAGAAGAAATCGCTAAAAAAACGTTAAATGGACGACTTGGTATACTTGGAGGCATCTCAATTTTAGGCACAAGGGGAACCGTCGTGCCTTTTTCGAGTTCTGCGTATATGGCAAGTATTGTACAAGCCATTAGTGTAGCTAAAGAAGCTGGTTGTGAGCATTTAGTGGTAACGACAGGCGGTCGCAGCGAAAAATTTGCGATGAAACAATACCCCGATTTACCAGAAGAGTCTTTTATTGAAATGGGCGACTTTGTCGGCTTTACTTTAAAACATTGTAAGCGACTCGGTATCAAACAAGTTTCTCTTGTCGGTATGATGGGGAAATTTTCTAAGGTGGCACAAGGTGTCATGATGGTTCATTCCAAAAGTGCACCAATCGATTTTAACTTTTTAGCACAACTTGCAGAGGATACAGGAGCAGATGGAGAAACAATAGCGCAAGTACGTGAGGCAAATACAGCGTCACAAGTAGGTGAAATCATGATGGAGAAGGGCTATGATGCATTCTTTCATCATTTATGTGAGGCGTGCTGTTATTCCTCTATCCATCATATAAAAGGTGGTTTAACACTTTCCACATCGATTTATTCGATGCAGGGACAATTATTAGGAAGGGCTGATGACATTGCATCGATCGATGAAATTGATTGGGATCGGGGATAACGGATTAGCAAGCTTATTTCCCCAATACCTCGAGTGGATTGAAGACTGTGAGGTACTTGTTGGTGGTGAGCGAGTACTGGATTTTTTCCCGAACTTTACAGGTGAAAAAATCAGCATTAAAGGGGGACTTTCAGCACTTGTTGAAAGATTATCTAAGGAAACAAGAAATACGGTAATCCTTGCCACTGGCGACCCATTATTTTATGGCATTGGGGGCTATCTAGCTAAAAAGCTAGATATTGAGGTTTATCCATATATGAGTTCTGTTCAGCTGGCCTTTGCGAAGATGGGAGAAAGCTGGCAGGATGCCTATGTCACAAGTATTCATGGACGACCAATGAAAGGCTTGGCACAGCGTATCGATGGGAAGAAGAAAGTAGCGCTTTTAACGGATGCTGATAATAGCCCCAATGCGCTCGCTCGTTATTTAAAGCATTTTGGTATGACAGAATACCGAGCGTTTGTTGCAGAAAATTTACAGGGCGAAAACGAAAAATGTGGCTGGTATTCGTTAGATGAAATGGAAAGCGCTCATTATTCGCCATTAAATGTCGTGATTTTACAACAAATAATGGAACCGAAACGTTACACGCTTGGGATTGATGATGAAGAGTTTTCACAACGCAAGCCAGATAAAGGACTGATCACGAAAAAGGAAATACGTGTTTTAAGCTTACAGGCCATGCAGCTTCAACAGAATAGCATTATTTGGGATATTGGTACTTGTACGGGTTCTATGGCGATTGAGGCAGGAAAACTTGCGTCAGAGGGTCAAGTATTTGCTGTAGAGAAAAATGCACCTGATTTAGACAACTGTCTTCAAAATCAGCAAAAGTTCCGTGTTGATATCACAGCGATTCATAGTAAAGCACCAGAGGGATTAGACAGCTTCCCAGATCCTAATGCCATTTTCATTGGTGGTACGGGTGGCGAAATGGTGGAGTTACTACAGTTATGTTGTAGTCGTTTGAAGCCAAACGGTCGTATTGTCTTAAATGCAGCGACCATTGAAAATTTATATAAAGCGGTGGAAGCGTTTAAGGCTTGTGGCTTTGCGGTTGATATTTTACAGGCACAGCTTGCGCGCAGCAAACCTATTTTAGATATGACACGCTTTGTACCATTAAATCCAATTTATATTATTTCGGCTTATCGAAAGGAAGAAAATAATGAGTAATCTAGGTGTACTATACGGCTTGGGCGTTGGTCCTGGCGATCCAGAATTAATTACAGTCAAGGCGTTTCGTGTGATTCAGGAATCACCTGTTATTGCCTATCCAAAAAAGCTAAGAGGTAGTAAAAGCTATGCCCATCGCATTGTCGATGTTTATATTAATCCAGACGAAAAAGATATGCTTGGCCTTGTATTCCCTATGACCAAAGATGAGGCTGTCCTTGAACGTGAATGGACAAAATCAGTAGAACTTGTCTACGAAAAACTACAAGCTGGTAAGGATGTAGCCTTTGTAACAGAGGGAGATCCGTTACTATATAGTACGTTTATTCATATGATGAAGTTGATGCAGGACATGCATCCAGATGTAGAAATCCGTACGGTGCCAGGGATTTCTTCGTTCAATGGCTCCGCGTCTCGATTAGGGATTGCTTTAGCTGATGGCGATGACCGAGTGGCCATTATTCCTGCCCATGATGATTATGAAGCAATGCGTGAAGCCATTGAAAGTCATGATGCCGTTGTCTTTATTAAAGTGGCAAAGGTGATCGATTTAATGCTTGAGGTGCTACGTGATCTAGATTTATTAGATAAAGCATCTGTCGTGACGAAGGTCACTTCTGATGAAGAAGTTATTTGGGATGTTCGTGAATTGGATGGTGTGGAATTAGAATATCTAACATTAATGGTGGTGCGTAAATAATGAAGAAAATCTATATAGTTGGCGCTGGTCCAGGTGATCCAGACTTAATTACAGTTAAAGGTTTACATATGCTGCAAACAGCAGACGTTGTCATGTACACAGATTCATTAGTGAGTGAAGAGCTTATTGCGAAAGCCAAACCTGATGCAGAGGTCATTCGAACTGCTGGCATGCATTTAGAGGAAATGGTGGCCGTTATGGTGGAGCGTGTTAATGCTGGGAAAACAGTAGCTCGTATGCATACAGGTGATCCAGCGATGTATGGTGCCATCATGGAGCAAGTGGCTCTATTGAAAAAGGAAGGCATTGGGTATGAAGTGATTCCAGGGGTTAGCTCTGTTTTTGCATCAGCAGCGGCAATTGGTGCAGAGCTCACAATTCCTGATTTAACACAAACCCTCATTTTAACACGTGCAGAAGGACGTACACCTGTCCCAGAATTTGAAAAGCTGCGTGACTTGGCGAGCCATCATTGTACAATTGCTTTATTCCTTAGTGCAACACTTACAAAAAAAATTGTTAAAGAATTACAAAGTGCTGGTTGGGCTGATGATACGCCAGTAGCAGTTATTCAACGTGCTTCATGGCCAGATCAAAAGATCGTGCGTACGACTTTAATCGAATTAGATGAAGCAATGCGTGTAAATGGTATTCGTAAGCATGCAATGATTCTAGCTGGTTGGGCATTAGACCCGAACATTCATGATAAGGATCAATATCGTTCGAAGTTATATGATGCAACCTTTACACATGGCTTTAGAAAAGGTGTGAAGACAAGTGATTGAGTTACAGGAAGGTGTATTACCAGAGGTTGATCAACGCAATCCTTATGCGGTTGTCGCCATTACGAAGCATGGTGTTCAAATTGGACGTCGCCTGCAACAAACCTTTGCAGCGAGTGATTTATATTATATGAGTAAATTTGAGCAAGGCGATGAAGCAGAAAAGCATATTCAATTATTTACAGGTACCGTGCGCTTGTTATTGCCAACGCTATTTAAACAATATAAAGGGTTGATTTTAATCATTTCGCTCGGTGCGGTCGTACGCATGATTGCGCCCATTTTAAAGGATAAAAAGACAGACCCTGGCGTTGTCGTAATTGATGATCGAGGCGACAATGTCATTAGCGTATTATCAGGGCATCTTGGCGGTGCCAATGAGCTAACGCATGAGGTGGCAGCGGCACTTGGTGCAAATCCAATTATTACAACAGCTTCTGATGTGCAAAAGACGATTCCTGTTGACTTATTTGGCGCCCGTTTTGGGTGGGTATGGGATAGTGCCGACAAATTGACACCAGTGAGTGCTTCCGTTGTAAATGAGGAGCGTGTGGCCATTGTGCAGGAAACGGGTGAGCGCGATTGGTGGATGCGTGATACTGCCATGCCAGAGCAAATCAAAATCTATCCATCCACACAGGCAGCCATCGAGGCTAAACCTCATGCCACGCTATTAATAACGGATCGAATCATAGAACAAGAGGAAGAGATTCTTCTAGAAAACGGTGTTATTTATCGACCAAAATCTATTGTGCTCGGTATGGGCTGTAATCGTGGGACATCTGTGGAAGAAATTGAACAAGTGATTGATGAAACCTTGGCAGAGCTAAAGCTTTCGAAAAAAAGTGTGAAGGCATTATGCACGATTGATTTAAAAAAAGATGAACAATGTTTTTTAGATATTACCAAGAAATATGATTGGGAGTTCGTCACTTATACCCCGGCGGAATTAAATCAAATCGAATTTCCTTCCCCTTCTGAAACAGTCTTTAAATATACAGGTGCCTATGGTGTGAGTGAACCAGCGGCTATGCGTTATGCACAGGTCAAGTCACTCCTATTAGAAAAGAAGAAATCGGGTAATGCTACGATCTCAGTTGCGAGATACCTATTTTAAGGAGGAAGTCCATGCAAACAAATCGTTTTGTACTAGCTGGTACGGGTAGTGGGGTAGGCAAAACTACTTTCACCATTGGACTGATGAAAGCACTACAAAATAAAGGAAAAGTAGTGCAGGGCTTTAAATGTGGCCCTGATTATATCGATCCAACGTATCATACGGCTGTAACAGGTAGAGTATCACGCAATATTGATAGCTGGATGTTCTCCCATGAAGCAGTACGTGATATTGTGGCACGCGCAAGTATGGATGCGGATGTGTCCATTATTGAAGGTGTGATGGGCTTCTATGATGGCAAAAGTCCTTTATCAGATGCTGGCTCTGCCGCAGATATTAGTGTAGTGACAGAGAGCCCTGTTATTTTAATTGTTAATTGTGCAAGTATGGCGCGTAGTGTAGCAGCTGTTGTAAGAGGCTTTCAAGTTTTGTCAGATAAACCGAGGATCGTTGGCGTTATTGCGAACCAAGTGGGCAGTGTCGGTCATTATGAAATCGCCAAGGCGGCTATTGAACAAGAATGTGGCATTCCTGTCATCGGCTATTTAAAACGTGAACAAGGCATCGATATTCCGAGTCGTCATTTAGGGTTAGTACCCGCCATTGAAAGGGGAGAACTAGATTCATTTTTTGATAAACTAGGTGACCTTATGGCAGAAACGATTGACTTGGATCAATTACTTGACTTAACAAAAGCCCCTATCCTACATGAATCAGGTCATTTATTTGCTGAGGAGCCTTCACAAAATATTTGTATAGCGGTTGCAAGGGATGCAGCATTTAATTTTTATTATGAAGAAAACTTAGCTTTGCTACGTGCGAAAGGCGCGACATTACAATTTTTCTCTCCACTTGCCAATGAGCCTGTACCATCAGAAGCAGATGGCCTCTATATTGGTGGTGGCTTTCCTGAAGAATTCGCAGAGACATTGGCTTCACATACAGTCGTGAAAGACTCTATTCAAGACGCTATTGCCAAAGGACTGCCAACATTAGCGGAATGTGGTGGCTTTATGTATTTAACAGAGGCTATTACAAATAGTCAGGGTGAACGCTATGAAATGGTAGGTGTGATTCCAGGGGAAGTGGCCATGCAGACAAAGCTTGCAGCACTAGGCTATCGTGAAATTTTTGGCACAGCAGATAATTTCTTAATTGGTGTGGAGCAAGAAGCGAAGGGCCATGAATTCCATTATTCTAAATATAGTGGTACCCACAACACACCAGCCTACGAGACGATTGGTCGTTTTGGCAAAAAGCAAGAAGGCTATAAAAAAGGGAATTTGGTGGCTGGTTATACACATTTCCATTTTGTATCAAACCCAAAGCTAGTTGACAATTGGTTAACAGCTTGTAAGAAGGTGAAAAATGATGACTAATTATTTTCCTATTCATATCAATCTAGAATATAAAACCGTAGTGATTGTAGGTGGCGGACACGTGGCAACGCAGAAGGTAGCCTCTCTATTACCCGCAAAGGCCCATATTGTCATAGTCAGTCCAACCCTACATGATACATTACAGCCACTTGCCGATTCGGGGCAAATTACTTGGAAGCAGAAGGAATTTGAACCACGTGATTTGGATGATGCGATTCTCATTATTGCTGCAACGAATGTGACGGCTGTAAACGAAGCTGTTCAAGAGGCGGCACAGCATTGGCAATTAATCAATCGAACGGATAGACAAAGTGAAAGTGATTTCATTACACCTGCTACTGTTCGTCGTGGCCCATTGGTGTTAACTGTTTCGACATCGGGAGCAAGCCCAAGTCTAGCGCGCAAGATCAAAGCAGATTTAGAAGATCAATTCGATGATGCTTATGATGACTATGTATGCTTTTTACAGCAAGCACGATTAATGATTGCTGCTAAGTATGATAAAGGTCCGCAAAGACGGGCGGCATTACAAGCATTGCTAGAGCCAAGCATTCTGGAATGGACACGTCATGGAGAGATTGATAGACGTGAAGCCTATTTACAACAACTTTTGATGGGAGCGAAGCAATGAAGGAAGGAATAGTATATATCGTTGGTGCAGGTCCTGGGGATCCGAAGCTCATCACTGTGTATGGTCTGGAATGTATTCAAAAAGCTGATGTGATTGCCTATGACCGTCTTGTGAATCCCACATTGCTCGACTTTGCAAAAAAGGATGCAGAGCTCGTTTATTGCGGTAAACTTCCAGGTAAGCACCACCTTATTCAAGATGAAATTAATGCCTTACTTGTTGAAAAAGCACAAGAAGGTAAAGTTGTGACACGTCTGAAGGGTGGCGATCCATTTGTATTTGGACGTGGTGCTGAGGAAGCAGAAATATTAAAAAATCATGGCATAACCTATGAAATCGTTCCTGGTATTACAGCCGGCATTGCTGCAGCTGCTTATGCAGGGATTCCAGTGACACATAGAGACTTCGCGACAAGCTTTGCCCTAGTGACGGGGCATGGTCGTGAAGAAAAAGGACAGGATTTTTTGAATTGGCCAGCATTGGCTACAGGTATTGATACCGTCGCATTTTACATGAGTGTTGGAAATATTGCCTACATTGCTCGCAAATTAATTGAAAACGGACGTCAGGCCACAACGCCAGTAGCGGTCATTGAGTGGGGAACAACTGCTCAACAACGCACGATTACAGGACAGCTAGATGAGATAGCGGCCATTATTGAACGTGAAGGGTATCATAATCCTTCGATGATTGTCGTGGGAGAGGTAGTCAATGTACGTGAGAAAATTCAATGGTTTGAAGAGCAGGGATTAACATTTTCATAATCATTTCTTAGAAGAGGCACAAGGAGGAAGCAACATGACCGTTATCGAAGCATTAAAAAAGCGTAGAGCCATTCGAAATTACACAACACAACCAGTAGAGAAAGAAAAAATTGAGCAAATTTTACAAGCAGCCACCTATGCTCCGAATGACCGTATGCGTGAGCCTTGGCATTTTTATGTTATTCAAGATGAGGCAATGAAGCGTTATGAAGAAATGGCGAGTGCCTATTTACAAGAGCGTTTCCCCACAAAGCCGAACTTAGTGGAAAGCTCTTTAAAGGTTGTGCAAACAACGCCTGTGGCCATTGTTGTTACTGCAGACATTGTTGAAGGTGATACTGATGCGACAGAGGATAATGTTTTTGCCGTATGTAGTGCCATTATGTCCATGTGGCTCACTGCAGATGAGCTAGGTCTTGGTTTTGTTTGGCGTACACGTGGTGTTGGGCTCGTGCATGATTCACGTATGCATGCATTTATTGGTGCAAGTGCCTCTCAAAAAGTAGTCGGTACGATATTTATTGGCTATCCACAAGAGCAGGAGCAAAGCGACAAAAAGCGTACACCATTTGCAGAAAAGACAACATGGCTGTAAGGGGGCTACTCACATGGCAAGAAAAGGCTTGTTTTTAGTATATACAGGTGAAGGAAAGGGCAAAACAACGGCGTCTCTAGGTGTCACATTACGTGCAGTTGGCCGTGGCTTAAATGTGCGCTATATGCAGTTTATTAAATCACCTGAGCGTACGTACGGTGAGCAAATTGCCCTTCGCAAGTTAGGTGTGGAAATGGAGCAAATGGGTATCGGCTTTACATGGACAAAGACACCTGAAGAGCATCGTGCTGCCTTAGCTAAAGCATGGAAAAAAACGAAGGCCGCCCTGCAAGACGACAGTATTGATTTATTGGTGCTAGATGAACTAAACAATGCATTGGCTATCACCAAGTTTCCTATCGATGATGTCCTTCCACTAACAGAAGTCATAGAGGCGATCCAGCAACGTCCATCGACGATGCATTTGGTGGTCACAGGTCGAAGCGCGAACCCTGCCTTAACGGCAATGGCTGATTTAGTGTCAACCATCGATGCAACAAAGCATTACTATGATGAAGGCATCCCAGCGGTGAAAGGGCTAGAATTTTAAAGCCCTTCACCATTGCTGGGTGAAAAATATACGCGCGGCGCGAAAGTCTCGATCAATCGGAGAATACTCGGAGCGAAGGGAAATACTCGCGCTTGCCCCGAGAATACTCGCGGAGCGAAGGGAAATACTCGCGCTTGCCCAAAGAATACTCGCGGAGCGAAGGGAAATACTCGCGCTTGCTCAAAGAATACTCGCGGAGCGAAGGGAAATACTCGCGCTTGCCCAAAGAATACTCGCGGAGCGGAGAGAAATACTCGTGCTTGCTCCGAGAATACTCCCGAAATGAAGGCAAACCCGCACAGCTCTAATACAATATACTGCGTTACACCAATAATGACGGAGGAAAGTGACTATGCCAGCTAAATCGATTATGATTCAAGGAACGGCTTCCGATGTTGGAAAAAGTATGATTTGTACGGCACTTTGTCGTATATTTTCGGATGATGGACTAAGTGTTGTCCCGTTTAAATCGCAAAATATGGCTCTTAATTCGTTTGTTACGAAGGATGGTGGCGAAATCGGCCGTGCACAAGGGGTGCAGGCAGAGGCAGCCCGTGTTATTGCGACGACTGATATGAATCCTATTCTGCTGAAACCGAAGCAAGATATGATGTCTGAGGTCATCGTCCATGGTAAGCATTTTTTAAATATGGATGCCAAAAGCTATCGCAATAATTTTGTGCAAGAGGCAATGCCAATCGTTGAAAAATCTGTCCGTACGCTACAAAATACATATGATGTCATTGTCCTAGAGGGGGCAGGTAGCCCAGCTGAAATTAACTTAAAGGATCGTGATATTGCTAATATGCGAATGGCACATTTAGCAGATGCAGCGGTAGTGCTTGTTGCTGATATAGATCGTGGTGGGGTCTTTGCCTCGATTGTTGGTACACTGGCGTTGCTAGATGATGATGAGCGCGCCCGTGTTAAGGGATTAATCATCAATAAATTTAGAGGCATGCGTGAATTATTAGATGATGGTCTTGAATGGGTGGAGAGAGAAACAGGTATCCCGGTGCTTGGTGTGATTCCTTATGTCAATATCAATATTGAAGCAGAGGATTCCCTTGCATTATCGTCATTACGCTTTAAAAAGCCAAAACCAGGCGAATTTACTGTCGATGTAGCGATGATTCGTTTACCCCGTATTTCAAACTTCACTGATATTGATCCCTTTTTCGATGAGCCAGAAGTAGGTGTACGTTTAATTAGCAATGTCCATGAGCTAGGCACACCGGATTTGCTTATACTGCCAGGAACAAAAAGTACAATGGATGACTTAGCTTGGTTAAAAGCACAGGGCTTCGATCAAGCTATTACCCATTTACGTGAGCGCTGCACAAAAATTATTGGCATTTGCGGTGGTTTCCAAATGCTTGGTGAAACATTACTAGACCCTGAAGCAGTGGAGGGAAATGGTGAAGCTGCAAATGGTCTTGGGCTATTGCCAATGGAAACGATTTTTGTAGGCACTAAAAAAACGGTACAAATGACAGGAACAAGAGGGCAGGATACATTGACGGGCTATGAAATACATCTAGGACGTACGAAAATTTTACGTGATGAAGTATCACCTTTTCTACTGCTAGAGGATGGTCGAGAAGATGGCGCAGTGAGTCATGATGAGCAAGTGATTGGTACGTATTTTCATGGCGTGTTCCATAATCGCACCTTTACTCGTCAGCTTGTCAATGAAATACGAGTGAAAAAAGGGTTAATGGCTTTACCGAATGATGTAAAAAGTGATGCAGAACGAAGAGAGGACGCCTATAATATGTTAGCCGACCATGTTCGAGCAAATCTGGATATGAAAAAAATATATGAAATTTTATCTTTAGAGGTATCTATATGACAAGAAAAGGACCATTAGCCATTAATTATGAGGCATTATGGCAGGAGGGCATGAAAGACTGGCATGGAATGATGCCGGAGCGCATGGTCAATGATCAGTTAGAGGAGCAATTTTGGGCTCAATCCGTTGCACGTAAAAAAATAGGACAAACTGATCCTTATGCCCAACGCATTTTTCAGGAGCTTCAAAAAAGTATTGAGCCACAGTATTCTGTATTAGAAATTGGGCCAGGATGGGGTAATTATACGTTTCCATTGGCTGAGCGAGTGGACAAGCTAACCTGTGTGGATAGCTCTGAAAGCATGCTGCATTACTTACAACAGTGTATGCCTCATCAGGAGCATGTTTCATATGTTCATGCGAAATGGGAAAGTCTAGAAAGTGATGAAATTGAGCCACATGATATCGTTTTGGGCGTGAATTGTTTTTATCGGATGTATGAAATTAAAGCCGCCTTATCCCATATGAATCGGCTTGCGAAAAAGCGTGCCATCATTGGCATGACGACAGGTCCTATTCAGCCTCACTATGAGCGATTATATGAAAAGTATGGCTATGAAATTAAGTTTCCTCGTAGAGATTATATAGAATTTTTAAATCTACTGTATGAGATGAATATTTATGCGGATTGTCAAATTATCCCTTTGGAACGTGTCTATGAATATGAAAGCTATGAACAGCTTGTTACAACGCAAAGTAAAAAAATTTTAACGGCAAATGTCCAGCAAGCACATGTGGAAGAAGCTCTCTCACCTTTTATTGAAGAAAAAGAGGGACGCTATTATTATCGTCATGACTTTCATGCAGCCCTTGTCTCATGGCAACCAAAATAAAAGAGAAACCTTTGGAGAAATCTGTTCACCAAGGGTTTTTCTTATTGGGTATGTTAAGGTACAATAAAACGATAGAAACAAGAAGTGAGGTGGCATATGTGCAACTACATTTTTTAGGGACAGGCGCAGGCATGCCTTCAAAAGAGCGAAATACGAGTGCATTGATGATCAAGTTATTAGATGAAGTGAGCGAAATGTGGCTATTTGACTGTGGGGAGGCTACACAACATCAAATCCTACACACATCGTTAAAGCCACGTAAAGTAACAAAAATTTTTATTACACATTTACATGGCGACCATATTTTTGGATTGCCAGGGTTTTTAAGCTCTCGTTCCTTTCAAGGAGGGGATGAGCCTTTAACGATCTTTGGTCCCCCAGGTTTACAGCAATGGATTGAACAAACATTAGCCTTATCTAAAACCCATTTAACGTATCCACTGTATTTTATAGAAGTGCAAGAAGGGATTATTTTTGAGGATACTCATTTTACAATTTATGCACAGGAATTGCGCCATGTTGTACCATGCTATGGGTATCGTATTGAACAAAAGGATTTACCTGGTGAATTATTAATCGACAAGGCACAGGCACTTGGTGTTCCTAAAGGCCCTTTGCTTGGTCAATTAAAAAATGGTTACGATGTCGTGCTTGAAAATGGGCATGTGATTCAAGCAAAAGACGTTGTTGCCCCCTCAAAAAAGGGCTTCACACTGACGATTTTGGGCGATACGAAATATTGCGAAGAGGCCATTCAATTATCAAGGGATGCTGACATCATTGTACATGAAGCGACCTTTGATGGGACACTGACTGCTTTAGCAGCCAGCTATGGTCATGCTACCAATGTGGAAGCAGCAAAAGTCGCACAGCAAGCTGGCGCAGACTACTTGCTTTTAAATCATTTAAGTGCCCGTTTTCTTCCACAGGATTTACCACAATTTTTGGCAGAAGCACAGGCAATTTTCCCCCAAACATTACTGACATCCGATCAAGCCATTTTTACTTGGCAAAATAATAAATTAATCTAAACTAATTTAAAAAACATCTATTGATTGACATGCAACTAATAGATGTTTTTTATATATAGTTCTTACTATCACTATTTTCAGTTCGACTCATGGAATGTTTGTTACTAGCCAAGGAGAAAGATATTTGCTCAGAAGGCTATACATCAAGCGGAAAATATGAAAAGCATAACTGCATTGATCAACCAATTAAATACAACAGTAGAAAAACGCCAACGATTTGCAGGTAAATATAGCGTTTAAAAGGAAAAATATAGTACAATCGATCCTTCACTTCCCGTATAATTGAAAAAAGGGGTGTGGTTTAATTGAATCAACAAAAGATGCCGCCAGCACTATTGCGATTAATTGTTATTTTTCCAAATGTGCTGAGCTATTTATTACTATTCGGATTAATTATTTTTGTCATCTCGAATTATGAAACGCTAAAAGCAACAAATAATTTAACCGTTTGGATTATTTTTATTATCGTATTAGCACCTGCTGCTGCCTACACGACTTTTAGTATTGTGAAGAAAATTCGGGCAGGTCATATGTAGCTCATCCGTGTTGTTATTAGAATGTATTCTAGTAACAACACATTTTTTTTGACAAACTGAGCTCTATCCTCTATATTTTTGTTAGTCATAACTAACATTTTGGAGGCGTGTACAATGAAAAAAGGCACAAAAGATAAAATTCTTGATGCAGCAACAAGTCTAATGACAGAAAGGGGCTATTCGAATGTTTCGGTAAAAGATATTGCTGCCACTGCTGGTGTTAGTGAAATGACTGTCTTCCGTCATTTTGAAACAAAACTAGGAATTCTTCATGCTGTCCTGCAAAGCCACTCATATATCCCATACTTTGAACATTTATTTGCACAAGATTTATCCGGAAACTTAGAGAATGATTTAAAGCAAATTGCTAACACATATCTAGCCTTTATGGAAAAAAATAAACCAATTTTTCTCATTACTACACAAGATAGAAGTATGCTACCAGGGTTAATGGATACAATTTCGGATAACCAAACTAAACAATTACTAAGCTTACTGGCCGTTTATTTTCAATCTCAAATTGAACAAGGAAAGATGAAGGAAATAGATACAAACGGACAAGCCATTGTTTTTTTAACGAGCCTGTTTGGTTTTTTTGTTTCCAATGCGCTATGGGACCAACATTTTCTAAAAGATCAACAAGAAATTTTTATTCAACATTTAGTTGCTACTTTTGTGAGTGGAGTCTGTGTTTAATGGTTCACTCACATAGTTTGCATATATTTTTTAAGTAAAATGTTAGTTATCACTAACTAACATACTATTTAGGGGGAAGTTTCATGAACGAAAAAAGAAATGTCATAGTAGCAATTCTACTATCTGCAGCATTTGTGTCTATTCTCAATCAAACATTATTACTCATAGCTATGCCACCAATTATGAACGATTTCAAGATTGATGCTAATTTAGCACAATGGCTCACGACAGTATATTTATTAACGAATGGTATTCTCATACCTATTACAGCTTTTCTGATTGGTCGTTTTTCCAATCGATTACTGTTAATAGTGGCTCTCACTTTATTTAGTATGGGTACATTTTTAGGCGCCTTTGCCCCAACCTTTACGGTTTTACTTATGGCTCGAGTTATTCAAGCGGCTGGAGCAGGGGTGATCATGCCCTTAATGCAAACGATTTTATTAACGATGTATCCAAAAGAAAAGCGAGGTTCCATTATGGGGCTAGCTGGCCTTGTAACAGGTTTTGCACCAGCAATAGGCCCAACATTATCAGGCTGGATTTTAGAACATTTTACATGGCGACATCTGTTTTTTACTGTCTTACCCGTTTCAGTTATTGTTTTGACTGTGGCCACGATTTTTATGAAAAATGTCACGACAAAAAAAGAGGGGCAGCTAGATGCTCTTTCTATCGTCTATTCTTCTTTAGGTTGGGGTGGCCTGTTATATGGTTTCAGCATCGCAGGAGCTGTTGGATTTCAATCAATGCCAGTACTTGCATCATTAATGGTAGGAGGAATTACGCTGTTTCTATTTATTAGACGTCAGCTTCAATTGCCTAAACCAATGCTTGAATTTCGTGTATTTCAATCCGCCATGTTCTCTATTACAACTTTTTTATCGAGTTTAGTTTATGCCCTCATGATTGGTACACAAATACTTATCACATTTTATATTCAAAATGTACGGCAGCTGTCGGCACTCGAAACAGGGCTGGTTTTATTGATAGGTGCGCTTGTAATGGGTATATTGTCGCCAGTGACAGGGAAGATTTTCGATAAAGTGGGTGGAAAAGGCTTAGCACTGGTAGGGTTCACCAGTATCTTAATTGGTTCAGGTGCTTTCCTAGCATTATCAATGCATACAAAACTTTGGCTACTGGCATGTCTCTTTACGATGATTTCCTTTGGGATTTCAATGATTATGATGCCGCTGACAACCGCTGGCATGAATGCCTTACCTACCCATTTGATGGCACATGCGACAGCGATGAATAGTACATTGCGTATGGTCGGTGGTGCATTAGTAACGGCATTACTTGTAACCATCATGAGTACGGTAACTACTTTACAGCAAGAAATGGGTGTTGCTGATGCTATGCTAAATGGCATTCGCACAGCGTTTATTGTCACAACGATTTTAAGTGCTGTGGGACTACTACTGTCTTTATATATGAAGAAGCCAAATGCCAAATAGCCACCATCTCCTTGACGCATAAAAATAGTTTATCGAGAGAAACTAATGGAAGAAGAAGCTTCACAATTTTAGAAAAGAGAGGTGCTTTTTATGAATCCAATAAATTGTGATTTTTCACCAATGAAAGAAACATTAAAAGATGAGCTTCTCCAAGTGATTATGTCCTTACAGCAAAGTGTGCAAGAAATGGATACAGATGCAAATTGTCTCCTTGGCAATTTTGAGAAAATTAAAGAGAGATTTATGACAATTGAAATGAAAGCCGCGACGTTTTATTTAAATTGTTATCTTTCCCCGTTTACAGAAAAGTATCCGGAATTATCACATAGTGTGCAAAATATGTCGTTGAGAAGACATGGTGGTTTAATTGTCATCCAACGACAGGATTCGTTAGTGAATTTGATGCAGCCTGGTATTCATATTGGGGCAGATTTAACGCATTCCTTATTAGAATCCATTTTCTTTCCAGGTAATCCATTACATGATGGAGCGGTACTCGTCAATCAAAATCAAATTGAATCGGCAGCGAATGTACTGCCATTATCAGACCGTCAAACTGGTGAAAAAAAATTAGGAACAAGACATCGTGCAGCGTTAGGATTAAGTGAAGTAAGTGATGCACTTGTGATGGTCGTCTCAGAAGAAACAGGTAGGATTTCTTTTGCTTTTCAGGGAAATTTATACCCGATTACATCACCTGGCATCATATAGGGACTCTCCTCTGTAAAACAATATCTCAAATTCGAGATATTATTCTTGCAATGTTATCACTTGCGTGGTAAAGTGATAACTGAAGGGAGGATGAAGTCATGAGAAATCATACATTAGGCACATTAACATGGATTCGTATGATGCGCTTTACAACGCAAAGTAACCAGTTATCGAATGAATTTTTAAAGCGTTTCGATTTAACAACGGCACAATTCGATGTGTTAATCCAAATCCAAACGTATGCACCGATCACTCAATCTCAATTAGCAGAGAAAGTAACAGTTACACAAGGTGGCATGTCTCGCATGCTTGCCCGACTTGAAAAAGAGGGACTAATCGAGCGTAAACAAAATTGGAAGACCAAAGCTATCTCATTGACGGCAAAAGGGGAGCAAATGATTGATGCAGCAACACCAAGTCAACTTCACTTCCAATCCTCATTTTTTGAAGAAGTATTATCAGATGAAGAAATAAAATCTTTATATAAAGTGATGACAAAGCTTGAAAAGCATAGCCGAGAAAAAAAATTGCCGCCCGTGTAATTTTTTTTACAACATCACTTGCTTAGTCAAGTGAAAAAGGAGGAACAGTAGGATGAATAAATTAAATGGACACCATCATATATCCATGCTAACGAAAAATGGCAAACAGAATAATCATTTTTATACAACTATTTTAGGGTTACGACGTGTGAAAAAAACAGTGAATCAAGACTCACCATCTATGTATCACTTATTTTATGGTGACTTAACTGGAGCAGCTGGTACAGAATTAACATTTTTTGAAATGCCCGTTGCAGGACGTACAGTGCGGGGCACGAATGCTATTACTCGTATTGGCTTACTTGTACCTAGCTCCGAAAGCTTACTATATTGGAAAGAACGCTTTCAACAGCTAGAGGTAGAACATAGCGATATCACTACTTATGCAGGCAAAGAGGCTTTGTTTTTTGAAGATCATGAGGGATTACGAATGGTGCTGTTAAATCATCAGGGGCATGATACGCCTGCACAATGGCAAGCATGGGATGGCAATGATATACCGGAGGAACATCGTATTTTAGGTATGGGGACTGTTGAAATCACTGTACGCTATTTACAAAGAACCGTGAATTTACTACAAGATTTATTTCACTATACAGTTGTTGCAGAAACGGACAAAGAAACGATTCTGCAATCGATAGAAGGAGAAGTGCTTGGAGAAATTGTCGTCAAAGAATTAGAAGGGCCAAGCGAGAAACCTGGTAAAGGCAGTATTCACCATCTTGCATTACGTGTAGCAACGGTCGAGGAATTACAGGAATGGGATACGAAAATTAAGGCACAGGGTTTGGATAGTACAGGTGTCGTCGATCGTTATTATTTCCAAAGTCTTTATTTCAGAGATCGCAACGGTATTTTATTTGAAATGGCGACAGAGGGTCCAGGGTTTACTGTGGATTCAGCAGTCGAAGATCTTGGAAAAGAGCTAGACCTTCCACCCTTTTTAGAAAAGAAACGTGCAGAAATTGAAGCCATTTTAGAACCACTAGAATAAGGAGAGATGAAACATGATGGAAAAATATCGTATCGATCAATCAAAAGGATTGGAATTTGGGCTGTACTCTTTAGGGGATCATATTCCAAACCCATTAACAGGCGAACGTATTTCTGCCCAGCAACGACTAAAAGAGCTAGTAGAGGCTAGTCAATTGGCTGAGCAAGCAGGCATTGATGTATTTGGTATTGGTGAGAGTCATCAATCGTACTTTACAACACAGGCACATACAGTCGTGTTAGGGGCTATTGCACAGGCAACGTCCACTCTTAAATTATCTAGCTCAGCAACTGTATTAAGTGTTTCAGATCCAGTACGTATCTATGAGGATTTTGCCACAATTGATTTAATATCAGATGGTCGAGCAGAAATTGTAGCGGGACGTGGGTCACGTGTAGGAGCTTACCAATTGCTGGGTATTGATTTACAGGACTATGAAGAAATTTTTGAGGAAAAATTAGAGCTACTTATGAAAATCAATGACGAGGAGCTGGTGACATGGGAAGGGCAATTTCGAGCACCACTTCACCATGCACAAATTTTACCACAGCCCAAAAACGGCTCCTTACCGATTTGGCGAGCAGTTGGTGGTCCACCTGCCAGCGCTATTAAAGCAGGATATATGGGAATTCCGATGATGCTTACAACATTAGGTGGACCTGCTATCAATTTTAAACCATCTGTTGATGCCTATCGAGAAGCGGCAGAACGCAAAGGTTTTGACCCAAATGAATTACCTATTGCCACAACAAGCTTGTTTTATGTAGCAGATACAACAAAAGAGGCATTGCAAGGCATGTATCCACATTTAAATGGTGGTTTCCAAGCCATTCGTGGCGGAGGTTATCCAAAGCAACAATTTGCTCAAGCACCCGATACACGTGATGCTTTAATGGTCGGCAGTAAAGAGCAAATTATTGAAAAACTACTTTATCAGTACGAGCTATATGGCATGCAACGCTTTATGGCACAAATCGATTTTGGTGGCGTACCATTTGATAAAATTATGAAAAATATTGAAATCATCGGTCAGGATATTATTCCAGCGATGAAAAAATATACAGCAAAATAAGGAGTGGCTCATCATGAAAATTGTCGCGCTTGCAGGTTCTATTGTCGGCTCTAAAACAAGAACAGCAACACAGAAAATAGTTGAGATGTTACAAGAAAAATATCCACAGCATGAAGTTACATTACTGGATCTTGCTGACTATCAACTAGTTTTTAGTGATGGACGTAATTACTTCGACTACGAAGGCGATACAAAATATGTGACAGAAACCATTATGGCTGCAGATGCAATTGTTATTGGGACGCCAACATTCCAAGCATCGATTCCAGCGACATTAAAAAATATCTTTGACCTTTTACCTGTCAATGCCTTCCGCGATAAAGTCATCAGTGTCATTGTGACAGCGGGTACATCCAAGCATTATTTAATGGTGGAACAGCAACTAAAGCCGATACTAGCTTATATGAAAGCGCACATCGTTCCGACCTATGTATTTATAGAAGAAAAGGATTTTTTACGCAAAGAAATTGTTAACGATGATGTCCTTTTCCGACTAGCACGGTTAGCAGAGGATACAGTCATGGTAGCAGATGCCTTTGCAGAAATTCGGGCAAAAAAAGATGCAGAATATGATTTTTAAAGATTAATAGATGAAACGCTGTGTAAGTAGTCTGACGCAGCGTTTCTTTTTGCGTCTAAGCTAACTATTTGACCATTCAAACCATCGTGCATGCCCATCTGGACGCGGCATTGTACGTATGGATATGATAGTACCTTGATCTATAAAATCTTGATGAAGTTTTGTATCAAATAAATTGTTATAGCAATGATAAAGAGGCCTCCCCATGCTAATTTCTTTTAATTGCTCTATTAATTTATGACGTAATTCAATGGGGATTTGATTTGCGACATGTGTATGATAAATCACTAACATCGCCTCTTGCTCAATTATTCGACTAAGCTTTTTAATCAGTTGAATCGCATCCCCTTTTATTAACTGAATATCTAATTGATTGATGATGGGGAGGGCCTGTTGGAATAATATTCTACGTTCATGATGTTCAGGCCAAATTAACGCTTGAAGCCATTGACTTTCTACTTTATTTCCAAGATTAATTGGGTTTAAATCGATCCTATTCTTTGACAAACAATAGGAGATTGGGAAAGGGAGGTAGGCAGTGTTTCACCACGATTTTCCGAGAATAACATATAATCATTTTCCGTATTGATAATGGATAATTGTTGATTGTAGCAATAATTGTAGTGATCCATACCAAGCTGAAGTCCTGCACTTGCGCCTATTTCAATGAAAGCCAATGGTTGTTGATGTTTGGCATAGATTTCAGTCATCATTGGGTAGAGATAGGCACAACGTCGAATTTCATTTGTTTGTACAAGCTTTTCTTGAAACAATGTCGTTAATTCATTTGTATGTGATAGTACGAATGCTTTAAAAATAGGGAACACCTCCTGTATTGGATGAGGGGAGGGTGTTAAAGATGCATAATAATTGGTCAAAGGATCATTGGATGTAGCTAATAAATAATGAACTGCTGCCAACAATAAATTGGGCGCAGGCTGATCCTGTGGGATTGAGGAGGCAATGTCTAACAAATCTTCATCATTGGCAATTTTAGTAGCTAAATGTTCATAAAGGGGGCTTGAGCCTTGACATTCCTGTTGAGCAAACATCTGAAATTGACGACTTAATATAGTGTGCGGCATATGATTCTCTCCTTTTTACATACATAATCAAGTTCATCATCAGTCTAATCTTATTGTATAATTTAGTAAATTAAATATATTTAATAAATTTAATTAATATTTTTAATCACTGAGGTGAGATTTTGGAATATAAATGGTTACAATCTTTTATCGTCGCAGCCCAGACTTGTAATTTTCGTACAGCAGCGGAACAACTTCATTTATCTCAACCAAGTATTACGGTTCATATTCAGCAGTTAGAAGAATTTCTGCATGTACAATTATTTAAGCGCGAAAAAAATCGTGTGCAATTAACAGACGCTGGAAAGCTTTTTCAAGTAGAGGCACAGCAAATGGTCAATCAGTGGGAACAAAGCATTGAACGTATTCGATTAGCAAGTAAAGGTATTCAAGAAAAAATCATTATGGCTATGACCCCGTTAATGGTTGAAACGATTCTGCCGCATGTGATCTATCAATTTATCAATGACAATCCTTCACTTGAGATATCAATTTTAGTAGAGGATTCAGCTAAAATAGAGGATTTAGTCAATCAAGATCAAGCTCATATTGGTATTTCATTATTACCAACACGTTATCGACATTGGCATCAAGAGCTGCTGATTGATAGTCCATTAGAGTTAGTAATCCCCCTAGATGCCTATGATGATGAAACAGGCACTTAAATTGATTATGAGGAGTTATTTCAAACGTATACTTTATTTACGCATCATCATCCAACAATTTGGGGAGAGCTATTACGTAAATTAAGAGAAACATATATTTTAACGAAGCAAGTATCCATTTCTCAATCTTATGTGGTAAAAAGGCTAATAAAGGATGGGTTGGGGATGTCGTTTTTACCTCGTATGATTGTGAGAAAAGAACGGATGGAGGGACGGTTTAATATAGTTCCTTTTGAAGATTTCCCATTACCGAGTGTACCCGTATACCTCTTTTATAAGGAATCTACACAAGTACCAGATGGATTATTAGATTTATTGCAAACAAGAAATTATTTATAATTCACAAGATGGTCAAAAATGATTTTGAAATGATGCTGTTCAGTGTAAGGGTTTTCATAGACTTTGTCGAATTGTGGTATGATCGTTTTTAAAGAGTAGGAGGTCAATAAACATGGTATTTTCTCTATTTAAAAAAAAGAAAGAACAACAGCAGCTAAAAAATAGAGTGGAGTTTTGTATCACTAATTTATCACTTGGTGCGGCAGATGCGTATGATGAATTAGTAGAACGGGATGATATTGAGATAGAGGAATCTGGTTGTACATCTCACTGTGAAATCTGTGAGCAAAGTATTTTTGCGCTAGTTAATGGAGAAGTCGTGACAGCAGAGGACGCAGAGACATTGGTGCAGGCTATTGATGAAGAATTAAAACAAAACCCACTTTTCTAATGAAAAAACAGCTTGCGGGATAACAAGCTGTTTTTTTACTGCAAATCAATTTACCAACCGCGCACGTATTGTACGGGAGGTTGTACTTCTTCGCCTAATTCTTTAGCCGCATGAAGTGGCCAATAAGGGTCTCGTAATAAAACGCGTGCTAAGAAAATTAAATCTGCGCGATTATTTTGGAGAATTTCTTCCGCTTGAACAGCTGTTGTAATAAGTCCAACTGCACCAGTAGGGATGTTTGCCCCATGCTTAATGGCCTCTGCATGCGATACTTGATAGCCTGGAAAGACATGAATAGCTGCTGGTACAACACCGCCTGTTGATACATCAACCAAATCAACACCTTGAGATTTCATCCAGCGACTAAAAACAATAAAATCTTCCATTGTTGTGCCATCCTCAGCGTAATCTTCTGCAGATACACGTACCAATAATGGCCCATCCCACACACTGCGAATCGCATCGATAACTTGACGAAGGATACGATAACGGTTTTCCTGTGAACCACCGTATTGATCTTGACGTTTATTTGTCGCAGGTGATAAAAACTCGCTAATTAAATAGCCGTGTGCCCCATGAATCTCGAGCACATCAAAGCCAGCCTTTGTGGCACGAACAGCTGCTTGTTTAAACGCTTCTATTACATAAAGAATGTCCTCTTCTGTCATTTCTATTGGTGTTTTATAGTCTGAGCTAAAGGCAATAGCTGATGGAGCAAAAATTTCGCCATCCACCGTTGCTTTGCGACCAGCATGTGCAAGCTGGATGCCTGTTTTAGCGCCGTAAGCCTTCATCCCTTCAACTAGTTGACTTAATCCCTCAATATGTGCATCATCCCAAATGCCTAAATCCTTATTGGAGATGCGGCCTTCTGGCACAACACCAGTAGCTTCCAAGATGATTAACCCAACTTGACCAGCTGCTCGTGTCGCATAATGGACTAAATGAAAAGGTGTCACCATGCCATCGTCTTGCGCTGAATACATGCACATAGGTGCCATAACAACGCGATTTTTTAAGGAAATGGATTGTAATGCATATGGTTCGAATAATTTACTCAAAATAAAGCCCCCTAATTCCTAGTGATACACTCTATTTTGCACATAATATTAACCATTTGCAAGTGAACGAGATCGAGCTTCCGCTTCTTTAATACATGCTTCGATGGCTTCATTAAATTGATATTGCTCTAGTGCCTGAATACCAGCCTCCGTCGTACCGCCAGGGCTCGTTACTTTTTTCCGCAAAACATCCGGCTCATCTACCGATTGCTTGAGCATTTCAGCAGTACCTGCCAGTGTTTGAGTCATTAGTAATCGTACAGTATCTTTAGAAAGACCAACTTTTGTTCCTACTCTTTCAAAGGCTTCCATTAAATAATAAATATACGCAGGACCACTACCAGAAAGGGCTGTAACTGCATGTAATTGATCCTCATCGACTTCAATAACGGAGCCGACAGCCTCTAATAACTGGAGGAAAAGAATACGCTGTGCCGCCGACACCTCATTATTGAATGCTATCCCACTTGCTGACATACCGATTGTGGCAGATGTGTTAGGCATCACCCGTGCAATTGGACGACTTCCTAAAAATTTAGTAATCGTCTCAATAGCAATACCGGCTAGAATCGACAGAACGGCAGAGTGCGTTGTAATTTTAGGTTTTAGATCGCGCATGGCTGCAACAGCATCCTTTGGCTTCATTGCTAAAATGATAAGATCTGCCTGTTGATAAATGGCTTGATCAAACAGGCACTGGACTCCATATGTTTCGTGTAAGAACTGTAAACGTTCTTTGTCAGAGCGATTGGTGACATAGATTTCCTGTGGTGTAAACACCTTTTGTTTTATCCAGCCCTGCATCAATGCTTCTGCCATTGAGCCTGCACCGATAAATACTATTTTTTTCATAAACAAAACCTCCAGTTCAAAATAAAAAAGCGCTCTCGTCCTTATCTTGAAGGACGAAAACGCTCTCGTTTCCGCGGTACCACCTTTGTTTGCCAATTGTTGGCACAACTCTTAGCCCTCTTATCGCAAGGGAAACGGTTATGTTTGCATAACTGCTCAGAAGTAGGTTCGGTAATGGGAGCGGGTGATGTTACTCTCAGCAAATGTAACACTCTCTAACACCTTCACCAGTTACGTACTCGGCTTCTTCAACGCACAAAAATAATTAGATTATTCAAAATTATAGTGAGGAATTAGCAAACTGTCAACAGGAGGATGACGAAAACAGAAAAAACTTGTAAAATAGAATGAATCAGTATTCACTAGCTCGTAAAAAGGGGGAGACAACTTTGTCTATAGTCAAAATAGAAATTCCAACACCCTATGAAGTAGGAGATGTCAATGCATTTATTGTAAAGGGCGATGCACTCAGCATTTTTGATGTTGGACCAAAAACGATGGAAGCCTATGATGCTTTGAAATGGGGAATTCGAGCAGCTGGCTTTGACATGCGAGATATTGAACAGGTTGTGTTAACCCACCATCATCCTGACCATGCAGGATGGGTCGATGCCTTTCCACATGCAGAAATTTTGGGGCATGCCTATAATGATAAATGGCTTCGTCATGATGAAGCGTTTTTAAGCTATCACGAGCAATTTTACAGTGAGCGTTTATTAGAGCATGGGGTACCACAAGAATATATTACAAAAAGTGTACATGTTCGTCGTGAATTAGAGCTTGTGGGTGAGCGCCCATTGACACAAATTTTGGTGGATGGAGACGAAGTGCCCGGTCATCCAGGATTAAAGGCAATAGAAACATTAGGTCATGCACAAAGCCATTTTATTTTCTGGGATGAAAAAACGCATCATGTTATTGGGGGCGATTTATTACTCGAAAAAATAACGCCCAATCCATTAATCGAGCCACCATTAGATCGTACATTAGGACGTCCAAAATCCTTACTGCAATACAATGAATCACTCGAAATTCTACGCCAATTACCCATCAAAATGATGCATACAGGGCATGGGGCCGATTTAGAGGATATTCCTTCTTTAATTGATAAACGATTAGAGCGCCAGCATCAGCAATCATTGAAAGTTAATGAGTTGCTAGGTGACGATCAATTAACGGTTGTACAAGTAACAAAACGCTTGTATCCAGCCATATTCCAGCATCAGCTAGGATTAACCTTGTCCAAAACACTAGGGCATTTAGATTATTTAGAAGCCAATGATTATATTAAATCAACGAAGACCGAAGCAGGTATCTATTTATTTCAAAGGAAGTAGGTTTACACATGAATAAATATAAAAAGACGATCTTCGTGACAGGTGCAACAAGTGGTGTAGGTTTAAAAACGACAGAATTACTTGTAGCTCAAGGGCATACAGTTTATGCCACGGGTCGTAATGCTGTTGCACTAAAGGTGCTAGAACGTTTAGGAGCTCACGTTATCCAAGCTGATTTAACCAATTTACATACACTCGATGATGTTTGTTCACAGCTCCCACCCATTGATGTGGCGATTCTTTCAGCAGGTGTAGGGAAATTTGCTGTAGCCCCCGCTTTAAAGGATGTGGATATTGCTCAAATGATTGAATTGAATGTAAGTGTACCGATTTACCTTGCCAAACGATTAGCTTCTGCAATGATGGCACAACAGCATGGTCATCTAATTTTTATTGGGTCACAGGCAGGAAAGGTAGCAACACCGAAAGCGAGTGTTTATGCTGCTACCAAGCATGCCATTGTCGGTTTCACGAATGGACTTCGTATGGAGTTAGCTCCATACAATGTGAAAGTAACCGCCATCCACCCAGGTCCCATTGATACACCATTTTTAGATAAGGCAAATGATGCAGGTGGCTACAGAGAGTCCTTAGGAAGATTTTTATTATCCGCAGAAGAAGTGGCACAAGCTACAGTTCAAACAATTGACCGTCCAGTTCGTGAGGTAAATTTACCAAGGATCATGGGATTATCGAGTAAATTATATGCACTCGCACCTGCAACCATTGAATTTCTAGGCAAATCATTTTTCAATAAAAAATAGCAATAATCAGACTGTCGCCATGCTCCCTATGTATGGCGACAGTTTTTTTCATACTTACCTGAAATTGTTGATATAGTAGGGAAGATGAAGCTAAAAAAGGAGAATACAATGTACACTATTGGACAAGTTGCTAAATTTTTAGGCATTTCTAGAGATACGATAAAATTTTACGAAGAAAAGGGATTGGTAAAGCCTCAGCAAAATAAAGGAAATGGCTACAGAAGCTATACCCATTTTGATATCTATGACCTAACAACGGTCAATTTTTATCGAGAAATTGATTTGGAAATCAAAATAATACAGGAATTAAGAAGAGGCAAGAGTATCGAGGGCATTCGCTCATTATTAGAAGAAAAAGAGCAGGGAATGTTGGAGGAGATTGCCTATAAAAAACGACAATTAAAAAAGTTACAAAGGGTCAAGGAAGATTGCGAAAAAATTAAGCAATGTTTAGGAACATACAGTATAAAAGAAATGAAACCACTAGAGATAATGGGAGAAATAGATCATTATACCGCTTATGATGAATATGACATTCTAAAAGAAAACACCGATAATTTTAAAAAAGCAGTGGTCCTTACATCATTAAGAAGAGTAATACGGTTTAATGATGAAGGGATACTAGAAGAACAATTTATAATTACCAGAAAAGTTGAAGATGATGACAAGGCAATAGCTGGGGAAATTCGAGCCTATCCAAAATGTCTTTATACAATCATTGAAGATGGTAGATGGTCTACAGGTGGTAAAAATACGGACGATCAAGTGGAAGCCAGTATGAGAAAAGTAGCCGAGGAAATGGGCTATGAGCTGTTAGGGCTTGTGTATATCAATCTACTGCTAGTTACGTATGAAGAAGGGCTGGAACGTATTTTTTTAGAAATGTATGTGCCAATAAAGTAAAAATAGAGATAGATGATTGACCTGTGAGCAACCCCCAGGTTTATGCTGAAGTTCAGTGCAATGAAATGGGGGATCAACATGAATAGAAATAAGAAGCTAAAAAGACCTGTAGCGAGTTTTATTGTCTTAACCAATGTCATTTTTTGGCCGCTTTTTTGTCTTGTAGGAGCTGTCAAGCTGTTAGGGTTTCCAACGTGGGTTTTCGATGTAATACGCTGTCTATCAGCATGGTCATCAACCTTTGCCTTCGCTATATTATTTCCGAAAATATATCCTGGACAGAGCTTTCTACACTTTGTGAAACAAAAATTTAAGAATAGGTTGAACGGATCGGTGATTTTTTCAGTGCTGACGATTCAAGTCGTCATTTTTATTATTATTTTGAGTCTAGTTATGAATAATCATCAAACAGATTCTATTTTTACAATCTCTTCTTGGGTTATACTGAGCTATTACTTTTTTAGAAATCTTTTATCAGGACCATTAGGTGAAGAATTGGGATGGAGGGGTTTTGCCCTGCTGGAGCTTCAAAAGAAGTATTCCGCATTAGTCGCCTCTATCATCATCGGGTTTTGGTGGGGGCTATGGCATTTACCGATATGGCTTACGACTGGCTTTATGGGCATGGATTTACTCCAATATAGTGGCTTCTTTATGATAGCCATCATAGCGACGAGTATTATTATGGCAGGATTTTATAACATCAATCAGAATTTAATCATCCCCATCATCATTCACCAATTCTTTAATTTTTTTATTGGTTTAGTGAACGGGCATCTCGTTGATTTAATGATGTATAATGCCATTTTATATTCAGTAGCCGCCCTGTTATTGATCATCATTAATCCAAAGAATGCATTGTACAAGACAAAATCAATTAAATCGTGAAAAAAAAATCCCGTTTTCTACGGGGTTCTTTTTTATTGATACATTTATATAGTATACATTTATGCCTTTAGTGAAAAAACGCTTATTCGAGTAAATATTCATACTTTCTCCAATGATTTGATGGATTGGTTGACGTTCGCTTAACTAGTAAAATAAATGTCTATGAATTTATAAAAATACACTTGTATTTATTTTTATAACATGATACTATTCGTGTATAAACTTTTAAATGAATGTATAAAAATACATATAGATAGAGCAATGGAGGCGCATTTTTAATGGCAAATAAAAAAGTTGTATTAGCTTACTCAGGCGGACTTGATACTTCGGTAGCAATTCCATGGTTAAAAGAACAGGGTTGGGATGTAATTGCGGTATGCCTTGACGTTGGTGAAGGGAAAGACCTTGAATTCGTAAAAAATAAAGCTCTTCAAGTAGGAGCTATTGAATCTTATATGGTAGATGCAAAGGATGAATTTGCTGAAAATTATGCATTAATTTCATTACAAGCCCATACTTGGTATGAACAAAAATATCCATTAGTATCAGCACTTTCTCGCCCACTAATCTCAAAAAAATTAGTAGAGATTGCGAACCAGGTCGGTGCGGATGCCGTTGCACATGGTTGCACAGGAAAAGGTAATGACCAAGTTCGTTTTGAAGTGTCTATTAAAGCATTAAATCCTGATCTAGAAGTATTAGCACCAGTACGTGAATGGGGCTGGAGTCGTGACGAGGAAATTGAATATGCGATGAAACATAATGTACCAATTCCAGCAACATTGGATTCACCATTTTCAATTGACCAAAATTTATGGGGACGTGCCAATGAAGCAGGAATTATGGAAGATCCATGGGTATCTCCACCAGAGGAAGCTTACGGCTTAACTGTTTCTGTTGAAAATGCACCAAATGAAGCAGAATATGTGGAGATCGAGTTTATAGCTGGTAAACCAGTAGCATTAAACGGAAAAGAAATGAAGCTAGCAGATTTAATTCAAGAATTAAACGCAGTAGCAGGTGCGCATGGTGTAGGACGTATCGACCATGTAGAAAATCGTCTCGTTGGTATTAAATCACGTGAGGTTTATGAAATCCCAGGAGCAAAAGTGCTGTTAACAGCGCATAAAGAGCTTGAAGATTTAACACTTGTAAAAGAATTAGCACACTTCAAGCCAGTGATTGAGAAAAAATTATCTGAATTAATTTACGATGGGTTATGGTTCTCGCCATTACGTGATGCACTTGAAGCATTCCTTGCGCAATCACAACAATATGTAAATGGTACAGTACGTGTGAAACTGTTCAAGGGGCATGCGATTGTAGAAGGACGTAAATCACCAAATTCACTATACAATGAAAAGCTAGCAACATACTCGAAGGAAGATCAATTCAATCACGCTTCCGCTGTAGGCTTTATCGAGTTATGGGGTCTACCAACCGTAGTGAACTCATCTGTTAATAAAAAATAATATTTAACAAGCGAGGTGTGGGAAGGCATTATGCTTTCACTACACCTTTCAATAAGAAATAAAGGAAAAGGTGAGCTGACATGACAAAACTTTGGGGTGGACGTTTCCAAAAATCAGCAGAAGCATGGGTAGACGAATTTGGGGCATCCATTGGCTTTGATCAGCAACTTGTGCTAGAGGACCTTGAAGGTAGTGTTGCACATGTCACAATGCTTGGTGCAACAGGAATTTTACCTGTAGCTGACGTAGAGGCCATACTAGGTGGTCTTGCCCAATTAAAAGAAAAGGCAATCGCAGGTGGGCTTGAATTTAGCGTTGCCAATGAAGATATACACTTAAATTTAGAAAAGATGCTGATTGATTTAATTGGTCCTGTTGGTGGCAAGCTACATACAGGTCGTAGCCGTAATGACCAGGTCGCGACGGATATGCATCTTTTCTTGAAAAAGCGTGTGCAGGAAGCAATTGATTTAATCGTGACGTTTCAACAAACATTAGTAGAGAAGGCTCAAGAACATATTGAAACGATTGCGCCTGGTTATACACATTTACAACGTGCCCAGCCAATATCCTTTGCGCATCATTTAATGGCGTACTTTTGGATGCTAGAGCGTGATAAACAACGCTTTACAGAATCCATCAAGCGCATTGATATTTTGCCATTAGGGGCAGGGGCTATGGCGGGAACGACTTTCCCAATCGACCGCTTAAAATCCGCAGAATTACTTGGCTTTAGTGAGGTATATGCCAACTCTATGGACGCTGTGAGTGATCGTGATTTTATTGTGGAATTTTTAAGTAATGCATCCTTGTTAATGGCGCATTTATCACGCTTTGCTGAGGAAATTATTATTTGGTCTACAGATGAATTTAAATTTATTGAATTGGATGATGCCTTCTCTACAGGTTCTTCCATTATGCCACAAAAGAAAAACCCTGATATGGCAGAGCTCATTCGTGGGAAAACAGGGCGCGTTTACGGGAATCTAATGGGCTTATTAACCGTGTTAAAGGGCACACCTTTAACGTATAACAAAGATATGCAGGAGGATAAAGAAGGCATGTTCGATACTGTGCATACCATTCTTGGTTCACTGAAAATCTTTGAAGGCATGATTCGTACAATGACCGTCAATACAGAACGTTTGCATCAAGCTGTCCATGCTGATTTTTCAAATGCAACAGAGCTAGCAGATTATCTTGCGACAAAAGGTATGCCATTCCGTGAGGCACATGAGGTGACAGGGAAGCTTGTCTTCACGTGTATTCAAAAGGGGATTTACTTATTAAATTTACCACTGGAAGAAATGCAGCAGGAAAGTGCACTAATTGAAGCAGATATTTATGATGTGTTAGCGCCAGAAGCGGCTGTTCGACGCCGTCATTCCTTAGGTGGAACCGGCTTCGAACAAGTGAAGATCCAAATTGACAAAGCAAAAGCCTGTCTTGTAAAACATTAATTGTTGCGTGCATGTCCTTGTGACTTTTGCATAGATATTCATTAAAGCTGTCCAGTGAGGCACTATGAAAACCTATATCCTTTTTCAACTAAGCCAGAGGGTGACGTGAAAAAGAGACCCTTACATACGTGAAGGACAATCCCCAATTCTGGAGACGCGGAATTGGGGTTTTTGTATAAGAAAATGGTGGGAGGAATCCAGTAAATGAATGAACGTTTTACAAAGGGGCTTGACACAATCAAACAATATATGACTGAGGAAGAAGTAACACAGATGATTACATCCGATCCATTAGCCGATGTGGCACCTGATTTACGCAAAATGATTATTGAATTTGCTTATGGTGATGTCTATGCACGACCAGGATTGGAGGCCAAAAATCGAGCACTTGTCGTGATAACAGCAGTTGTCACACAAGGTGCTGCGCCGCAAACAAAAACCCATATCCAACGAGGATACCATGCAGGCTTAACACAAACAGAAATTGTCGAGGCTCTGTTACAATTAGTGCCCTACATCGGTTTTCCAAAAGTGCAAAATGCCTTAACCATTGCACAGCAAGTCTTTGCAGAAAAAATTTGAAGCATGAATAAAAAATCAGGCAAAGGTTCATAATAAGTTCGGAAACACTTATTAATCTAATATGATGGGGAGGATGCAGAATGAGTAATAGTCAAACACCCAAAGACCAAGAATCTCAGGAAAGTCCGCCACAACTGGTTAAGGTTGAAGCTTCTTAAAACTTAAGCCTAAAGGTGAAACAGAATTGATCTGCTTCGCTGTAGATTAAGTTGAAGCGTAAACCTACTAGTAAAAAATCAAATAGAAGCAATAAGTGTCCATGGATCCAGAATTATTCTGGGTCCTTTTTGTGGTTCACTGTTAACAATCTAATTGAGGGTGAGAAGCAGAGAGAAAGGCGCTCCTACTAGGGTAATAAAATTCATAAGGAAGGCAAAATGCACTCACCCAAGCCAAGACTCCACCCCTTTCAAAGGTAAAACATCATATAAGACATTCACATAGGTGAGTTAGTCACCTTCATCATTACCTTCATTTGACATTTTGAGAAATCTGTATTACTCTATACATAACAGATTCTGTTTGGGTATTAACAATACAGATTGGAGGAGCGATATGCAAATACGGTTAGATCCAAATAGTGAATTGCAGCTTTATAAGCAATTAGCCAATCAATTAATTGAATTCATCGCAAAAGGTGAACTGAAAAATGGTGATACATTACCAGCGGTGCGTGCGATGGCTACGGATTTAGGTATCAATGTAAGCACAGTGAGTAAGAGCTACCATGAACTCGAGGAAAAAGGGTTAATCGAATTAAAACCGAAAGCGAAGGCAGTCATTATTGGTGGGCAAAAGCGAGAGCTGGAAGAAACAGAGGTTGAAAAAGTGGAAAATGCTTTAAAGCCAATTATGGCGGAAGCTTTTGCACGTGGGTTTGAAAAAGAACAAATAACAAGTTTGTTCCAGCGAATTTTAAAACAATGGAAGTAGGGGTAGTATGCTTATAATAGTAGGCATCTTTATCATTGTTGGTATTTTGGAAACCATGACACCACATTTAACAAGAAAAACGAATGTTTTTGGTGTTTCCATACCAGAACCTTATGTCAAGCATCCTCAATTACAGCTTTGGAAGAAGCGTTATAGTCAAATTATCGGAGGAATTGCAGGCTTATTTTTACTAGGTCAAATCGGATTCTCTTTGTCGCCTATGCAAGAGGAGAAAACGTCTTTAATCTCCTTTATCCTTTTGTATGTCATGCTCCTGCTATCATCTGGTCTTTACATGAGTTACCATGTTAAAACGAAAAATTTAAAGGGACAGGAACAATGGGAAACAAACATTAAAACGGTGCATGTAACAGACTTAACAATCCGCCAAAAAGATGAAACACTATCGCCCTTATTTTTTAGTTTACCTATCATCATGACACTGGCATTGATTGTTTTTACGTACATGAATTATGACACCATTCCAGCAATTTTTGCCACGCATTGGAATGGTGCAGGGGAGGCGGATGGTTGGACTGAAAAAACTAGGCTCTCCGTCATCAGTATGCCACTGATATTATTAGCGATACAAATTAGCTTTTTCATCATGGGCCAAGGGATGAAAAGTGCCAAAATTCAATTGAGTGCACAGGCTAGAGAAGCCTCAGTTCATCGGGAACTGACTCAACGCAAATATGGTAGCTGGTATTTAGCAGCGATTAATTTTAGTATGACGATTCTATTTATTGCTTTACATTATACAACCGTTATTTTACATGACCAAACAGCCCCATACTTTTTCCCTCTTTTTCTTGTCTTTAATATCGTTACATTAGGTGGCTTACTAGTATTAATTTGGAAGCTCAGTAAAAGCAATGAACGTTTTGATGAGGTACATACAAATGAAACAGCTGCGGCAGATGATCAATACTGGAAATGGGGGATTTTTTATTGTAACAAAAACGATCCATCCTTATTAGTGCCGAAAAAATTTGGAATCGGATGGACTGTCAATTTTGCGAATAAATGGAGCTACATCATAATCGGTATTACCTTATTGCCAATTTTATTGGTGATCTTCATATAGAGAGGAAGATTGGATGAAAAAATGGTTATTGTTATGTTGCACATTGTTACTTTTAAGTGCCTGTGGGCAAAAAGAGGTCACTGCGGACAATCAAGAGACAAAGGGGCAAAGTGCAATGAATGAACAGTTTATCGGAAAATGGGAGGGAAATATTGAAACGCCTAATGGAGCACTGCCAATTATCGTCGATTTACAGAAGGATAGTGGTACATTATCTGTTCCAGCACAAGGTTTATCTAATTTTCCATTTCAAAGTGTCAAGTATACAGATGACAATGTAAAAATATCTATTCATTTGAACGGCTCTGTTATTGCGATAAACGGCATATTAAAAAATGAACAAATAGAGGCTACATTTCAACAAAATGGTGGGAATTTCCCCCTAATTTTAACGGCTTATAAAGAGCAGCCCGTTACCTATGAAAAACTAAAAATTCCTGTTCAACAGGGAGACTTAACAGTTGCTTTACAAAAAGCGAGCACGTCGCCATCGCCTGTGGCTCTCATTATAGCAGGCTCTGGGCCAACTGATAAAGATGGTAATTCTGCTCTAGCTGGTAAAAATAATAGCTTAAAAATGCTGGCGGAAGGTTTAGCACAAGAGGGCATTACGACGGTTCGCTATGATAAGCGAGGACTTGGTGATAATCAAGCGCTCTTAACAAAGGAAGAAGATGGGACGTTTGATCAATACGTGGATGATGCAGTACAAATCCTACAAACATTGATGGCGGATAAAGCTTATACAAGTGTACACGTGATTGGTCATAGTGAAGGCTCACTCATTGGTTTGCTAGCAGCTCAAAAAACAGGGGTAGCGTCCTTCGTCTCTATCGCAGGTGCTGGAAGACCATTGGACGTAGTACTCTTAGAGCAATTAAAAGGTCAGTTAGCACCGAAGCTTTACAATGAATCAACGGATATTTTGACAGCTTTAAAGCAAGGCAAGCAGGTGACAACTGCTTCGCCAGAGCTGCAAGCCCTCTTCCGTCCATCTGTTCAGCCTTTCCTGATTTCCTTGCTAAAGTACCATCCTGCTGACGAGTTGGAGAAAGTAAAAAGCCGTGTATTAATCGTACAAGGAACAACGGATTTACAAGTAAAGGAAGTCGATGCCGAGGCATTAAAGAAAGGCAAACCAGAGGCGAAGCTACTTTATATGGAGGGTATGAACCATGTATTGAAAAAGGCTCCAGCAGATCGTGCAGGAAACTTAGCAACCTATTCAGACCCTTCATTGCCATTACATGAAAAATTACTACCAGCGATTCAGCAATTTATTAATGAAGAGTAGGATGATGAACGATGAGTATCTTTGTATATGGAATTATCATGCTGCTATTTCTGACCTTTGCCATTGTGCTGTCCCAAGGGAAAGGAGCGTTTTTAATCGCAGGATTTAATACGATGCCAGAAGAAGAAAAAAAGCAGTATGATGAGCAAGCATTGGCGAGATTTATGGGGAAAATGATGTATGGCTACTGCTTTTGTGTGCTTTTATGGATTCTTAATGAACTTTTTCATACACAGTGGTTATTTTTTAGTATCGGACTTGTTCTTTTCGTAGCATTGACGATCTTTTTAATGATCTATGTGAACACAGGCAATCGTTTCAAAAAATAAGAAGGATATAAAATGGACTTGGTCAATGCAATGACAAGTCCATTTTGTTTGGCTACATTTGAAGGAAATGCATTTTATCTATGAGAATTATTATCAATTAGTGGGATTTCTGTTAAACTAGAGACATGCTATTGGTTAAACTAGAAGGAGTGCTTGAGCTCGATGAAATTAAGTGATCATATACTTTTATGGAATCACGCATACATCAAAATTATGGATGTACGATTGACAATGATGGAGCAGGGAGAGGATTTTGGTCCCTATCGATTGCCGACCAGTGCCTTTCTCTATACAAAAAGAGGGAATGCTCAAATCTGGCTGGATAAAAACAGACATCTGGTACACCCGTTTCACGTCCTGCATGCAGGAAAAGGGGTGGATGTAGAGATTGTAGCGGAGAAAGAGTTTGAATACTTTATGATTTTCTATAAGGCAATACTTCCGTTACCTCATCGCCAAGAAATGGTAGCCTTGATGGAAAATCATAATCCTTTCCACTATCAATATGCTTTTGTGCCAGCTCATCCTCTTGCATTACTTGACAGAGCAGAGCAGATGAAGATAGTTTGGCAACAGGCCCATGACAAAGAGCTGAAAAATTTACATATAAAATCATTATTCTATCAATTTATCTATGAATTATTGCGGCAAATGCATGGACAGGGAATTCATCCCGTAAAGCCAGATATGGTGGCGCAGGCAGTTCGCTATATAGAGGAACATGCGCATATGCCTCTAACACTAGACATCATAGCGCAAGAGT